>CAYQTO010000019.1:0-16523 GCA_964420455.1 uncultured Candidatus Sumerlaeota bacterium
GGGCGTCCCAGCTGCGCGAGCAGCGAACCGTCAGCGTATTCGACCAGCGAATGGGTCGTGCGGATCGGCGTCGACCGGTGCTGGAAGGTGTACGAGTCGGAGGCGGCCTTGTGGGCCGAAAACACTACTGCCATCTGCGGTTCTGCGTCCTCCTGGAGGGCGAGATGGAACTCGTCGACCTCCATGACGCTGCGCATGCGCTCGAACAGCAGCGGGTAAACCGCCTCCGGGTCGAGCGTCCGCATGAGGCTTTGGCTGAGTTCGGAAAGGGCGGTGACCCGGGCGAGCTGGGTTTTGGTCGCCTCCTCGGCGCGCTCCTGCGCGGTGATATCGATGAAGTAGGCGGCCATGACGGCGCTTTCGCCAACGCGAAGGGCGCGGCAGGATTCGAGGGTCACGAGCGTGTCGCCGCGGTTGGTCTTCAGGATCGACTTGGTGGTGCCCTCGCCCCGCTCGCGGACCGTCCTCAGCCAGTCCGCCGCCTTTTGCGGATCGTCCTCGAGGAGCAGGTCGCCGTAGGTCATGCGGGCGAGCTGACGGCGGCTCAGCCCGATCATGCGCACCAGGCCGTCGTTCACTTCCTCGATCTTGCCGGTGCCAAGGTCGATCACCGCCGCCCCAAGGGCCGACTGCTCGAAGAGGGCGCGGAACTTTCGCTCGCTCTGGGAATACTGGAGCAGCAGCGCGGTCTTGTCCTGCTTGACCGCCTTCATCGTTTCCAAAGCGCGTTCGAAGGCGCGGTCGCGCTCCGCCAGGGCGCGGGTGGTCTCCATCGCCATCCCCAGGTGGAAGGCGAAGATCGTGAGGAAGTTGAGGTCGAACTGGCTGAAGCAGTAGGGCTGGGAAAGGTTCTCGACATAGATGGCGCCGCGGACTTCGCCGCGGATCACCAGCGGAGCACACATCATCGAGCGGACGCCGCGGGCCTGCATGGATTCCGATTCCTCGAACCGGGGGTCGCGGCGGGCATCCACCGCGTAAACGGCGCGCATTTCGTAGAGCACCCGCCGGAGGACCGAGCGGCTCGGATGTGTGAAGGCCACAAAGGGTCGTACGAACCCCGTCTGGTAGACCACCTGGAGGGTCGACTGGTCGAGTTCGAACTCGACGATCGCAACGTTTTCGATCAGCGGGAAGACCTTGCGGAGGGCGGCGATGAACTGCTCGCAGAGCTGCTCGATGTGGGTGTAGTTCCCGATGCTGGACACCAGGTCCATGATGGAAAACAGGTGGGCGTAGGCTTGGTTGACCTTGGCGGCCTTCTCCTCGAACTCGTCGAGGGTGACGCTCTGGGCACCGAGCTGGCGCGAGTCTTCGAGGGGAAAATCACGGCTGAGGAGCTTCTCCACGTCGAGGGCGCGAATGACCTCGAGGACGCCGGCGGAGGAGGTGCTGTCGTCTTCGGAATCGGGCCACCCGGAAGGACGTGGGAGGTCCGGCGGCCCTTCCTGGGTATCGACGAGGAAAATCTCCGTGTCGCCCACCTGGACCCGGTCGCCGGGCTGTAATTCCGCCTCGCCGACCAATTCTCCATTTACCCGCAGCCCATTGAGGGAATTCAAATCACGAATAAAGGGAACGCCCTCCACCCGGCGGATCTCCGCGTGGTGCCGCGACGCGTTGCGGTCACGGAGCACGAGGTCGTTATCGCCCCCTCGTCCGATTCGGATCGGGAACTGATCGAAGGAGGTGGCGGACTTCGAACCGTCTGGGTTGGTGATCCGAAGGTGGACGGCTTGGTTGATTCGCTGCGGGGTCATACGGATGCGCTTGCCAGAGGGCTATCGGAACAGCAAGGATGATTCTTTCGGCAAGCTACTCCTTTGTCCTGAATAGGTTTCACGCATTCCACGATGGCAACCCAATCATCACACCTAGGGGTTTACCGATGCGCAAATTAATGACTTTCCAGCACCTGGACGAGGAAAAAGACCTGAAAGTGATCTTTGAAATCACGGAGGAGGAGGGGCACTGGGTGGCGCACTTGCAGTACCCCGATGCGCAGGGGGAGATCAAGGCGCCGACCTTCTACGGGGAGACCGCGGAACAGGCCGAGCGCCAGCTCCGCAAGGTCTTCGAGAAAGACTACGAGTTGGCGGGCGAGGAAGCCCTGCAGGACGAGTGACCTGATCCCACGGGAAGATGCCCCCAAGGCGCTTAATCATGATCGAATCGGAAGCCTCCTCGCAGGGAACCCAGGAAAGCCCGCGGCTCGACCACCTGACCATTCACGTGCTCGACGACGACCGCACGATGGTCCGGATGATCGTCCACCAGCTCGAGCAAAAGGGCTGCAGCGTCATCCCCTCCCACAACCTCACCGAGGCCAGAGCCGTCTTTCAGAACTACGTGCCCGACGTGTCGATCGTGGACGTGTATCTGGGCGAGGAGTCAGGGCTCGAATATGTCCGCGAACTGCGGTCGCGGTACCCTGAACTGGGCATCGTGGTCATCTCCGCAGATGACACGGAGACCTTGGCGCAGCAGGCCCAGGAATGCGGAGCGGATCAGTTTCTGCACAAGCCGATCTTTCCCGCGGCACTGGCCTTTGCCATCTCCCGGGTGGCCGAGCAGCACCGCCAGCGTGAGATCACCCGGAGCCTCAAGGAAGCCGTCGATCGGTCGCTCCGCGACCGCTTCGAGACGGAAATCCTCACGCACAGTGACGCCATGGAGGGGGTGCTGCACCTGATTGAGAAGGTCAGCCGCCGCGACCTGTCGGTACTCGTTTATGGGGAGAGCGGAACCGGCAAGGAGCTTGTTGCCCGCGCGATCCATGGCAACAGCGGCCGTCGAAACGGCTCCTTTGTGGAACTGAACTGCGCCGCCTTGCCGGCCAACCTCGTCGAGAGTGAACTGTTCGGACACGAGAAGGGGGCCTTCACCGGGGCGGTGGCCTCGCGCGTGGGGCGCATGGAACAGGCCCACGGTGGCACGCTCTTTCTGGACGAAATCGGCGAGCTCCCGCCGGAAATCCAGCCCAAGCTCCTGCGCTCCCTCCAGGAAAAGCGCATCACCCGCGTCGGGGGGAAGCGCGACATCCAGTGCGATTTCCGGTTGGTAAGCGCGACGAACCGCGACCTGTTGGGCGAGGTCCGCAGCGGCCGCTTTCGCGAGGACCTCTTCTATCGCGTGGCCGTTTTTCCCATCAAGCTGCCCCCCCTGAGGGAGCGTGTCGAAGACATCGAGCTGCTGCTGATCCATTTCCTGCGCCAGGAGGGCATGCAGTCGCCGCGCATCTCGGCGGAAGCCCGCGAGCGGCTCCGTGCGTATAGCTGGCCCGGAAACGTCCGCCAGCTCAAGAACTTCGCCCAGGCCATCCCCCTGCTCGTCTCGGAAGATGTGATCGACGCCATGGCGGTGGAGAACTACTTCGGCACACGGCTCGGCGAAGTGGGGGCGATGCTCTCGTCGTCTCCCGATGGAAGCGCCGCCCACGACATGTCCATGAGGCCCGTGCGCAAGCTGGCCGACGTCGAGCGGGAGGAGATCTTCCATGCCCTGCGCTACTACAAGGGCGAGGTGCCCCACGCGGCCATGGCACTGGGGATGGGGCGGGCAACGCTCTATAAGTATATCAGCCGTTATGGACTGGATCTGGATGATTTCCGCTGATGCCTCGCGCTCCAATTAGGTGTTTACTCCCCGGCCGGGGTTGGAGACGGTCCCGGAATCATTCAGCCGACGGATACCCGACATGGCCCTAAGCCTCCCCCGCCCCAAGTGCCTCGCCGGCCTGCTCGCGGTTGTGGGCTGCCTGGCCCTCAGCGCGCTTTGGCCCCGCCCGGCGATGGCCGCGGACAAGGACGACGCCGAGGTCGTCCTCAACTTCTGGAATATCCTCGTCTACGACCCGCCCCGCATCGGCGTGAACGCCCTCATCGAGAAGTTCAACGAGGAGCACCCCACCATCCATGTGGAGTTGCTCGATGTTCCCCAGATGGAGCAGAAGCTCCTGACGGCGATCGCCGGCCGGGTGCCGCCGGACATCGCCCTGTTCGATCGGTTCCGTACGGCCAACTACGCGGAGCGCGGCGCCTTCATGACGCTCGACGACCTCGCGGCGAAGCGCGGCATCCGCTCCGAGGATTTCTTCGAGGCCCCCTGGGGCGAATGCATCTATCGCGACGAGTTGTACGCGATTCCCTTTAACTCCGACGTCCGCGTGCTCTTCTACAATAAGGACCTTTTTGCGGAGGCGGGTCTGGATCCGGAACGCCCGCCCCGCAACTGGCGCGAGCTCCGGGAATACTCCGAGCGCCTCATCGTTCGCGACGAAAATGGGCGCCTCGAACGCGTCGGCTTTGTTCCCTACTACGGGTTCGGCAACACGTGGCTGTATCTGTTTGGCTGGCAAAAGGGCGTGCAGTACCTGAGCGACGATGGGCTGACGCCTTATCTCGACGATCCGCGCCTTGTTGAGGCGCTGGCCTGGACCCGCGACTTCTCCGCCATGTACGGGGTCGAGGCACTGAACCAGTTTGCGTCCGGCTTCGGCGTGCGGGAACTCGACTCGTTTCTCTCGGGCAAGGTGGCCATGACGGGGGACGAGGTGTTCATGCTCTCGCGGATCCGACGGTATGCGCCGGATCTGAACTTTGGCATCGCACCGATCCCGTGGCCCGAAGATGGGCAGCGGGCCTCCTGGTCCGGCGGCTTCGCCTTTGTGGTACCCACCGGCTGTCCGCACCCGGAAGAGGCGATGGAGTTCATCGCCTACATGGTGCGCGAGGAGTCGCAGGCGCTGTTTGGGAAGAGGAGCGCGCAGCTGCCGGCCAACCGCAGGGCGACGCGCGATCCCTTCTTTTCCGAGGACCCGAACTGGCGCGCCATGGTGGCCGAAATGGAGTACAGTTACCACCGGCCGGTGACGCCCGTGGGCGGGGTGATGTGGAACGAGTTGGCTCGGGCGTGGGAACGGGGAAGCGCCGGGGTGGACGATCCGCGGCAACTGCTCGAGACGGCGAACAGGGAAGTGCAGGCGGAGCTCGACCGCATCGCCGGAAGGCGCCAGCTTCCCCTTGTCGATTGGACGACGGTTACTGGCGTCCTGGCGCTGATTCTCGGCGCGGGGTTGGCCGTGAAGTTGTTCCACACGGCGCGGCAAATGCGCAGCATCTCCCTCCGACGCCGCGAAGCCTACGCCGGCTATGTGTTCAGTCTTCCGGTCATCATTGGCCTGGCTGTTTTTGTGACGGGCCCGATCCTGGTCGCCCTCGTCTACAGCTTCTGTGACTATGACGTGCTGCGGCCGGCGCGCTGGACCGGCCTGACCAATTACGAGCGCATGCTCTTCGAGGACCCCCTCTTCTGGACCTCGATGTGGAACACGATCTTCTTTACGGTCTTCGCCGTGCCGACATCGCTGCTCGGTTCGATGGGCTTGGCGCTGCTGCTGAATGCGCCGATCCGGGGCCGCTCATTCTGGCGCACGCTTTTCTACCTGCCAAGCATCGTTCCGATCGTCGCGATGTCGCTCCTGTTTTTGTGGCTCTTCAATGGCCGCTTCGGCCTGTTTAACGTGTTCCTCCAGGGGCTCGGTCTGCCCCCCGCCCCGTGGCTCACGAGCCCCAACTGGTCCAAGCCCTCCCTCGTGCTGATGAACATGTGGACGGTGGGCGCGGGGATGATCATCTTTCTTGCCGGGCTTCAGGGGATTCCGCGTCACCTCTATGAGTCGGCGATGATCGACGGGGCCAACACCCCCCAGCGTTTCCTCAACGTTACCATCCCAATGCTTTCGCCCACGATCTTCTTCATGCTCGTGATCAACACCATCGGCGCGTTCCAGATCTTTACCCAGGCATACCTGATGTCGGGGGGGACGGGGTCGCCCCTCGATTCGACGCTGTTCTACGTCTTCTACCTCTTCCGTCAGGGCTTCGAAAACTTCGCCATGGGCTACGCATCAGCGATGGCCTGGGTCATGTTCCTTCTCATCCTCTTGGTGACTCTTGGCCAGTTCTTCTTCGCCAAGCGCTGGGTCTACGAGGAGGCGCGTCGCTAAGATGAACCACCAGACACCGCTCGAGAAGATCCTCGTTCACCTCACCCTGATCGTGTTGGTGATCATCTTTATCCTGCCTTTCTTCTGGATTCTGCAAACCTCGATCAAGAAGGACCGCGACATCTTCGCCGTCCCACCCAAGTTCATCCCCCTCCTGGTGATCGACGGGGAGCAGAACGAGGGAGCCCCCCAAGGGGAGGACGAACTGGCCGACGCCGAAATGGCCACCTCCCCGGTCGAGAAGGCAGGCTTCCTCGAGACCTACGGCTTCGCCCTCACCTTCGAACACTACAGGCGTGCCTTCACCGAGTTCCCCTTCTTCCTTTATCTTTGGAACACGGTGGTCATCGTGGTGGGCTCCACGATCGGGACGCTCTTTTCCTGCTCGCTGGCGGCGTATGCCTTCGCCTGCCTCCGATGGCCGGACCGGGGGGCGCTTTTTGCCATCGTTCTCGCGACCATGCTGCTCCCCTACCAGGTGACACTGATTCCGGTGTTCATCCTTTTTCGGGAACTGGGCTGGGTGAACACCCTCCTGCCGCTGATCGTTCCCGCCTTCTTTGGTGCCCCCTTCTTCATTTTCCTACTGCGTCAGTTCTTTATCGGGCTGCCGACCGACTTGCTCGAAGCGGCGCGTATAGACGGTGCGGGCGAGTTCAAGATCCTCTACGACATCGTGCTGCCGCTTTCCAAGCCAGCGTTACTGACGGTGATGATCTTTGCCGCGATGTTTGCCTGGAACGACTTCCTCGGGCCGCTGATCTATCTCTCGAGCGAGGAGAAGAAGACGCTGGCGGTGGGGCTCCAGTCGATGGTGAGCCAGCACGGATCCGAATGGGGTCTCCTCATGGCCGCGGGCAGCGTGATGATCATCCCGATCCTCGTGCTGTTCTTCTTCGCCCAGCGGTACTTCATCGAGGGCATTACGCTCACGGGCATGAAGGGCTGAAGGTACGGTCCCGGCAACGGGGGCCTCAGCCCTGCTTCGCCCGGCGAACCTCGTCGCGGATGGCGAGCAGCTCCTTCATGACGTGGTGGGCGTTCCCGTCGGTCCCGGGCACGCCGAAGAGGTCGTGAATCCGGCGGTAGAGGGGATAGAGGCGGTCGTAGACGGCGACGCGGAGGGGATCGGGCGTATAGACGTTGCCACGGATGCCGGTCATCGCACGTGCCGCCTGGAGGAAGTCCGGGTGTGCCCCGGCAGCCACGGCACCGGCCATCGCGGCCCCGAGGGCACTCGTCTGCTCGCTCCGCGAGACCTCGATACGCTTTCCAAGCACGTCGGCGAAGACCTGCATGACGAAGGGGTTGCGGGTGGCGATGCCGCCGCAGGCGACGAGGCGGTCCGTCTGGACGCCATACTCGGCGAGGCGCTCGCCAATGGCGCGGGTGCCAAAGGCGGTGGCTTCGATCAGGGCGAGATACAGCTCCTCGGGCCGGGTTTGCAAGTTGAGCCCGAGAATGGCGCCGGTCAGCCTCGGATCGACGAGAATCGTACGGTTGCCGTTGAGCCAGTCGAGCGCCAGCAAGCCGGACTCGCCCGGCTCGAGGGCCTTCGCTTTCTCGGTCAACGCCTCGTGGGATCCGGATACCAGCCCGCCGGGGCTGATGGAATTCACAAACCAGTTATAGACATCGCCGACGGCGGATTGGCCCGCCTCGAGGCCGTGGTGGCCCGGCAGGATCGACTCGGGCACGATGCCACACAGACCGGGGATGTCGGGCACCTGCTGGTCGAGGGGCGCGACCATGAGGTCGCAGCTCGAGGTGCCCATGATCTTGACCCAAACACCGGGCCGGATGCCGCAACCGATCGCCCCCGCGTGGGCATCAATCGTTCCGGCGGCGACGACCACGGTTTCCAGGAGCCCCAGCTTGAGGGACCATTCGCGCGTGAGGTTGCCGACGCAATCGGCGACCGAAAGGGCGGCGTCCGGAAGGGTGCAGCGAACCCGCGCCAACTCCGGGTGGATGCCCTCGAGGAACCGCGAGTCGGGATAACCGCCCCAGTCGCGGTGGAACATCCCCTTGTGGCCCGCGGCGCAGATGCCACGGCGGATTGCCCCGGGATCGATCGTTCCGGTGAGAACTGCCGGAATCCAGTCGGCCAACTCGACCCAGGTAAAGGCGGACTCCATGACTCGCGGCGCGACGCGCGCGCAATGAAGCATCTTGGACCAAAACCACTCGGACGAGTAAGTGCCGCCGCACTTGGCGAGGTACTCGGGCTTTTCCGCGGCGGCGCGCTCGGTAATCTCGGCGGCCTCGACGAAGCTCGTATGGTCCTTCCATAACCAGGCCATGGCATCGGGGTCATCGCGGAAAGCGTCGGCAAAGGCGAGCGGTTCGCCGTTTTCATCGAGCGGAAGTGGAGTGCTGGCCGTGGCATCGACGCCAACGCCCACGACGTGGGAGGGAGAGAATCCCTCGACGTCCTGGGCGGCGGCGAGGACCTGCTCGACCACGGCCACGGTGCCGTCGAGGTAGTCGCTCGGGTGTTGGCGGGCGAGATCCGGATGGCGCAGGTCGATGACGATGCCCTCCTCGCCGATCTGGTAACGATGGACGGCGGTGGCGATCTCCTCGCCCGAGGCGATGTCGACCAGCAGCGCCCTTACCGAATTCGTCCCAAAGTCGAGGCCGATCGAGAATCTGCGGGACATTTGGTGAGGTCCCTCTTTCGCACGGGTATCAGGGTTTGCCACTAGTGTCGGCGAGGGGGGGCGTCCGCAATCCGAGTTCGACCGCGATCGGAAGCAAACCCGCCGCAAAGGCGGCATAGCCCAGAATGTTTCCAATCGTGGAATATCCGTACGCGGCCGCCGCGAGTCCCGCCGCTGCCGTCCCCGCCCCCGCGAGGAACGCTGACACGCCCGTGATGCTCCGAAAACGCCTCCGCGGAAAGGCGACCATGGCCACGAATGGCAGGAGTACCATCGGCGAGTAGAGCTGATAGCAGAACCGCAAGGCGGTGACGATTTCCTGAACGTGGAGTGCCACGACGGTGGCGGCGACGGTGGAGGCAACCATGGTCCAGCGACTGGCGGAAACACGCGTTGCCTCGCTCCAGCGCCCCGTCGGCAGGACGTCGCGCATGGCGATCGTCGACATGGTCATGAGGATGGTATCGGCGGAGCTCATCACCGCGGCGAGCAGGGCGGCGACGATGAGTCCGGCCCCGAGCGGGGAGAGAACAACCGAGGCCAATTCAAGCAGCACCGTGTTCGGGTCGGCAGCCCCGGGTCCGAGGACAAGCCGGGCGCTGATGCCGCCCAGAACGACGAGCAACACCATCGGAACGAGGAGGATCCCGCCGGCGACAAGGCCATCCCGCATGGCCGCCCGATCACGGCCGGAAAGCACGCGCGAGTAGATGTCGGGCCCGATCAGAAAGGGGACGCCAAAGGTAAGCATCAGCAGGAGGAGGTCGAGCGGGGGGAGGGCCTCGCTCACCGGCCAATGAAGATGGCCGGGGGGGAGCACCGCCGGGGGTGAGGCGGGCTGTCCGAAAGCCACCGCGGCGACGATCACCAGAAGGCCGGCGCCCACCACCATGGCCTGGAGCAGGTCCGTCCGCATGATGGCGGCCTGACCCCCAAGGACCGTATAGACAGTGAAGAGCACGGCGACCGCACAGGTCTGGAGAATGGCACCGGAGTCCGCCCCCCACCAACCCGACTGGACGCCGAGGAACTGGAGAATCTTGCCCGCCGCGATGAGCTGGGCGGCGAGGACCCCCAGCCAGGCAATGACAATCAGGGCTCCCACCAGCTGTCTCGAGGCCGGGCCATAGGCCCTTCCGAGCAACTCGGGCAGGGTGTACGCCCCTTCCGGCTCGAGCCGCGGCAAGGCCCACAGCGCGAGGAGCATCAACCCCGCCAATCCACCCCACAGATACCACCCGGCGGTCAGTCCGTTGGCATAAGCAAGGCCCGCGACCCCCATGACGCCGAAGGACCCGAGGGTGGTGGCTGCGAGGGACCCCGCCAGAAGCAGACGCCCGGCGCTTCGGCCCGCGAGGAAGAAGCCCGCCTCCCCCCGGGCGGCCTCGCCACGATGGAGGAGCCCGGCGACAACAACGCCGGATAGATACAAGAGGGGCAGCAGACCGATCATGGGTCCTCCCGTGGAGGTCTCTCAGGAGAGTGCCGATGGAAAGGCTGCCTGGCGGCCAAGCGCAAGTTGATCCGCAACAAGCATCCCTTGACCAGCAATGCAGGAGGCCAAGGATGCAGCGCCATGAGCGCTCCCGAAACGACGAACCCCGCCCCAACCAGCGACAATCCAGCCGAACGGCTGCAGAAGCTCCTCGCCGCGGGAGCCCAGGAGGAGGCGCGTGCGTACTTTGCCGAGCTGGAGTTCAGCGATCGCGTGTTCGCCATGTCCCGTCTTCCCGTATCGGCGCAGGCGGAAATCCTCCTGGGCTTCGACAACGAGCGCGCATCGCAGCTGCTCCGCGAGTTGCCGGAGAATAATCAGGCCGCGTTGTTGGAGTTTCTCCCCCCGGAGACCTGCGCCCCCATCATCGATGAACTGCGCAGCGACCTCGCCGCGGACGTCCTCGGCTCCGTCGGCCGCGAGACAAGCGAACTCATCCTCCGCGAGATGCACTCCGGTGAAGTCAAGCAGACGCGCATTCTCCTTTCCTATGAGCCCGATACCGCCGGCGGCCTCATGGAGGTCGAGTTTCTCTCCTACATCGACGAGCTGCGCGTCTCCGACGTGTTGGCGGACCTCCGCGCCAACAGCTCGCGGTACTCCGACTATGAGGTTCAATACGCGTATATCACCGACCGCGACGGCCGGCTTGTGGGTGTCCTGCGTATGCGCGACCTTCTCTTCGCCGAGGAGGACCGGCGCGTCAGCGACCTGATGATCCCCAAGCCGGTCCGCATCGTGGTCACCGCCAAGCTGCCGGACCTGACCATGCTGTTTGACGATTACGGATTTCTCGGCGTGCCGGTGGTGGACGAGGAGGACCGGATCGTCGGGGTGATCCGGAGGACGGCGGTGCGGGAGGCGGCGGAAAAGCAGGCCAACAAGATCCTCCTGAAAATCAGCGGTATCGTCGGCGGCGAGGAACTGCGCAGCATGCCGCTGCGGGTCCGCGCCGGCCGTCGCCTGTCCTGGCTCAGCATCAATATCGTGCTCAACATCGTCGCCGCCAGCGTCATCGCCTTCTACGAGGACACCTTGGCGCAGGTAATCACCCTGGCGGTGTTCCTGCCGATCATTTCGGACATGAGCGGTTGTTCGGGCAACCAGGCGGTGGCCGTGAGCATCCGCGAGCTCGCGACGGGACTGGTGCGGCCCCGAGAATATATCCGCGTCTTCCTCAAGGAAAGCGCGATCGGCATCGTCAATGGTATCGCCCTCGGGGTGCTCCTTGGCCTTGTCGCCTACCTGTGGAAGGGGAACGTGTATCTGAGTCTGGTTGTCGGAGGGGCACTGGCCGTCAACACCCTCGTCTCGGTCTGTGTGGGAGGCCTCGTGCCGCTCATGATCAAGGGGTTGCGGCTGGACCCGGCGCTGGTTTCCGGCCCCATGCTTACGACGGTGACCGACATGTGTGGCTTCTTTTTTGCCCTTAGCTTTGCCACGCTCGCGCTCGCGCAACTCGCCGGATGAACCCGGCATGACTCCATCGGGAGAATCCCCATGCGCCCCATGACAATGATGATGGCTTTCGCCCTCGCCCTGTTTTCCAGCCATGCCACCGCCGACCGCGAGGCACAACCGCTCCGCGACCTCCTTGATCCCAACTGGGCAACCAACGAACTGTGGAATGACGGCCAGGCCGAGGTCGCCACTTACAACGCTTCGCGAATTGTCTATGGCAACCCCCGCCCCCACACCGCCCACCTCATCACCGTTTACGAGGACTTCAACACGGACTTCTACGTGAAGGCCGACTGGCCCTACGGCGACAAGCCGATCCTCCCCGTGCTCAAGCTCAACTATGTGGCTGAAATCCCCACACCCAATTACCCCTATCGCTTCATGGTCAGTGCCTTCGCCGACCGCGCCGACATTTCCAACCTCGTCAGGATGACCGTCAGCAGCCAGGAATGGTGCGGCATGACCTTCAAGGACTTCCAGCTTTGGAAGGATCGCCCGGTGCAGGTGTATCACAGTTACTGGGACGGTCAGGGAAACGGCACCCACGCCCTCGATGCGCGCGAGGCCTTCTTCGAGGAGGAGCTGTTCCTCGTCCTTCGCGCCCTCCCCTTCGAGGACGGCCTTATGGCCGAGTTCTCCCTCTACGACAACCAGACGACGACCAAGGCGCCGAAGCCCGTGGCGGTTCCCGCCACCCTCGAGGTGCAGGACGAGGGCGATGGCTGGCAGGTAACCGTCGTCACCACCGACGGCCGACGCATCGACTTCGTCTTTGGCAAGGAGTACCCCAATGTGCTCCGCCTTTACAGGCACAACGACGGGCGGAGGCTGACCCTCGACAGGGTCGAGCGCGACGCCTATTGGAACATTCGCGAGTAGTTCGGGAGGGCGCCTCATGCTCCTTGTTGCCCTGGCCAACGACATCGGCGGTCCGCTGGTGATGTACTTCTCGTACATCGTTCTGGGACTCGTGATGGTGGTGGGATACATCATCTATCGGGCGTTCGGACGGCGGAAGCGCGACGACCGGGTGTTCGAACTGGAGCAGGCACTTCGGCAGGCAGAGGCGGAGGCGCGCGCCCTCAAGGCCCAGCGCGAAGGCAAGGGCGAGGCACTCGCGCCCACGGAAGAGCAACAGCGCGCCCAGGCCCAACTGCGCCGGATGGTCGACGAGCACGAGAAATCCCAGCAGAAGGGGGGGACGGGATCCGGAGGGAACGCCAGCCCCGCCCAGGAAATGGCCCCGCTGGATTCCACCCCGGGCCGACAGCACACATGAGCCCGATCTCTCGCAGTTTGCTTCTGTCCCTCGTTGGGATTCTGTTGCTGCTTGGACCTAGACTGCAGGCCCAGCCATTCGGAGTCAGCGTCGAGGTCAGCAGCTACAGCCCGAACCTCATCCCCTCGGACGAGACCTCGATCATTACCTTGAATTGCCGGACGACCGGTGCCGGGTCGTTCTTCTGGATGCTCATTGATAGCGCCCCCTCCGGCTGGAATGCGGTAAGCCTCTCCACCGAAGAGCGGTTCATCGACGGCAGCCGCAATTTCCAGTTCAATATGTCCGTCGAGCCGATCATCCGGGGCACCGACACCATCACCGTGGGGATATACGGCCGCGACCTGTTCAACAATCCGGTCCTGCTGCTGACTTATGACGTCACGCTGACCGTCGCGGATGGGCCGGGAAGTTTCCAAGTGATCGAACCGTCGCGGAACGCGGTGCTCGACGGCCCGTTCCGCATCAGCTGGTCACCTGCCCAGTCCGCGGACTTTTATGAGGTCTCCGTCGCCGAGTATGTGGGCGGCCAACCCCAGTATCCCGCGCTGCTCTTTTTCGGAAACCAGACAACGCGCGAGATCAACCTGGACACCTCCCAGCTTTCCCCCGGCGGGCGCTACGAGATCGCCGTCGCCGCGGTCAACGAGATCGGCTTCACCCTCAACGATGGCGGGCCGGTGGTCTTCACTGTTGCGGAGGATCCGCCTCCCGGCCGCTTCAACCTTCTCGAGCCCGTCCGCGACGCCATCACCGGCGGAAACCCCTCCTTCCGATGGTCGCCATCAGAGAACGCCGCCAGCTATACCGTGAACCTCTTTCGCGAGGAAAACGGCAGTCCCAATGTGAACCCCGTGCGGATCGCCCCTGTAACAGGGACGACCTACGACTGGCAGGATCCGCCGCTCGACCGTGGTCAGTTCTATTACGCCAGCGTGACCGCTATCAGTGCCGGCGGCGAGCGCGTGAACGACGAGGGGCTCGTCCGCTTCTACGTCCAGACTCTCGAGGACTTTGCTCTCGTTTCCCCCCTCCCCGGCCAGACCGGGGTGCCCCTCCGCCCCGAGTTCCGATGGCAGGTGTCCGGCGGCGCGACAGCCTACCTGTTCACGCTCTTTGAGGGTCCCGTGGCCGAGTCCGGGAGCGAACTCTACCAGACCGGCGTCCTCCAGAATGAAGGCTTTATCCAACTCGAGCTCCCCCCGGACATTACCCTGGAACCCGCAACTGTCTATACGTGGAGCGTCGTCGCCCTGCTCGAGGACGGACCCGGCAATGTCGTCGAGTTCCGCGGATCCCTCTCCGGCGAAATCTCCTTCACCACGACTGCCCTCACTCCTTTCTCCCTCCTCTTTCCCGAACCGGATGCCTTCGGAGTCGACCCGGTGCCAACCTTCGGCTGGGAGTCGGCCGGTGGCGCCACCAGCTATCGTGTCCAGCTCACCACCCCCAATGCGGAGGACGCACCAAACCCGCTCGGGATCCTCACGTCGCCCGACATCTTCAATACCGTTTGGACGTGGGCCGGATCGCCCCTTGAAAAGGGGAGAGACTATTTCTGGCGGGTGGAAGCCACCGACGGCATCAACACGAATCTGAACACGGACGACTGGCGACGGTTCCGCGTCCAGAGCCTCGAGCCCTTCGACCTGACCTCTCCGGAGGATGGCGCCGAGGACGTGGAGGTGCAGCCCGTCCTCCGGTGGCAGGCAGCCCCCAACGCGGAATCCTACCGCGTCTATCTTTATATCCAGGATCTGTTCATCGCGCCGATCTTCGAGGTACCGGGAAACCGCACCTCCCTCGATCTTGTCGACGCGGACTACATCCTCAGCAGCCGCGTCGTCTATACCTGGACCGTCGAGGCCGTGCGTGATGGCGAATCGGTTCTTGCCACAGAACAACGGACCTTTCGCACGGGCATTCGGGACGACAACCAGCCCGACGAGGCCGTCGATTCGCGCTTCGTCCTCGATCACCTGCTGGGGAGGAACTGGATGGGCGACCTTGACCGCCTCACGACGGGAATCCCCTCCAACGAACCGATCGACGCCGCCTACTACAAGCAGTTGCGCGACTTCGAGGACCTTCTCGCGGGCGTCCGCTAGCCGGGCACTTCCAGCTTTCGCGCCAGCATGTGCAGGAAGAGTCCCACGTCGGTCACGATTGGTGTCGAGTCGATGGAGCCCCGATCCGCGAGCTTTGTTGCCACCGCCGGGTTGATGTCCACACAGATCATCCGCACGCCGGCCGGCGTCATGTTGCCCACGCCAATGCTGTGGAGCATGGACGACAGCATGAGGACCATGCGTGCCCCTTTCAGGAGGCGTGTATATTCCTCCTGGGCGCGGAGGAGATCCATCTCGGTTTCTGGCAGCGGGCCGTCGTCGCGAATCGATCCCGCCAACGAATAGGGAATCCCCGCACGGATGACCTCGTACATGATGCCGGAGGTGAGGGCGCCGGCCTCCACGGCGGCCCGGATTCCGCCGTGGTGCCGCACGAGGTTGATCGCATTGATATGGTGACGATGGCCACCGCCAACGGGCCGCCCTCGCGCCAAGTCGACCCCGAGAGACGTGCCGAAGAAGGCTGCCTCGATGTCGTGGACAGCGATCGCGTTGCCACCGAGCAGCGCCTGGACATAGCCGTTGCGGATCAGCGATCCCAAATGGGGCGCCCCGCCGGTATGCACAACGACCGGGCCCGCCACGACGACGATGCGGCCCCCCTCCTCTCGCAGGGCCCGCATCTCCCCCGCCACCTGATCGACGGCGGCCTCCACGCGCCGTTCGCTGCTGACTGCCGATCCCATGAACTTGAAGTCCTCGCCGCGGCTGTCCTCGCGGTTGGAAAGGCGCGCCTCCACGCGGATGCCCTTCGATCCACAGACGACGCGGTCGCCCCGGCGCAGGTCGCGGATCAGGCGGCAATGGGCCTGCGGTGACGAGTCCTCGCCCGAGATCACCACCACCGCGTCCATCCGCTGGTCCTCGACGGGAACCCATCCGCACGCGAGCCGTATCGACGTGGGAAAGATCGTCGTGCTGTAGAAGTCGAGGGGTGCCACACCGTCGCGCTCGACCTCGGAGACCTTGGCCGCCTCGTCGTCGTCGCGGACCTCGCGGCCGCCGAGGTTGAGAAGTTCCAGCGCGATCGATGCAAGCCGGTCCTCGTTCGCCGCCTCCACCGCCAGCCCGATGGAGGACTCCTCCTCCTTGGTAATTCCCGGGGCGAAATGCAGGACGCGAAAGGTGCCGCCCGCCTTGGGAATCGCGTCCATCACCCGCGTCAGCAGGCCCTGGTCGATCAGGTGTCCGTGAAAGTCGAACGTCCGGGTGGGCATGGGGTCGCTCCTCGCAACGGGGAATCGGCGAAAAAAAGGGAACCGCGCCTCCATGGAGGAGGCGCGGCGGATGGAGAATGGTCAAGACCCTTCGCGCGAACTAGATGTCGCCGGCGTCCACGATGTTGTCGCCGTTGCGGTCGCGGTCAGGGCCGCCGGGCGCCAGCCCGAGCAACTGGTCCAGCACCATGCGGCGGGTCACAGGCTCCGGCGTGGCGGTAGGCGACGGGGTCGGGAAGGGAGCCACTGTGGGGGTCGGGGATGGCGCGCCT
>CAYQTO010000019.1:16533-33627 GCA_964420455.1 uncultured Candidatus Sumerlaeota bacterium
GTCGGGCCGGGTGTTGCCGATGGCGAGGGTGAGGGGGTGGGCTGGGGTGTGGCGGTGGGGCTTGCCGTTGGCGCCGGGGTCGCCGTGGGCGACGAGGTCGGCGTTGGACTCGGTGTCGGTTCCGGGGTGGAGGTCGGCGTGGCGGACGGGGTGGGCTCCGGAGTGGCGGTGGGGGTCGCGGTGGGCGTGGGAGTGGGTGTCAGGGTTGGTGTGCTGGTCGGCGAGGGCGACGGCGTGGGGCTCGGTGTTGAGGTGGGCGTCGGAGTCGGCGTCGCGGATGGCGTCGGCTGGACGAATCCGCAGGGAGGTGTCATTTCCTCCCAGAGAGCCCACTCGGTGCCGTCGAGGTTTCCATCGCCATCGAGCGGTCCCGGTACCTGGCTCACGAGCATACCCCCGTCCTCGGTCTCGAATCGTCCGAGCGCCACGTAGGCCGTGTTGCCGACGAGGTCACGGCGGATCGCTCCCTCGATGAAAGTGCCATTGCGAGCATGGACCTGCGCCCCGGATGCGTCGGCGATGGAGCTGCCAGAGGCATCGAACCAGGACGCGTAATCGTTGCCGCCTTCCGCCGCGAGGAAGAAGGCCCATTGGCCCACCTGGCCCGCCCTGGCCCAATTCGCCGCCCGCAATGTGAACGGGTTGCCGGACAGATAGACAAACGTATCGTTGGGAGCGGCCAGATTCGCTGCGATATACAGCCATCCGTCCTGCTCCGATACATACAGCCCCTCGCCGGCAAGCACTTCGCATGCGGAGCCTTCCAGGACGCCATCCATGATGAAGGGATTGGCTCCCTCGACCGGCGTGGGTGACGGGGTCGGCGTCATGGTGGGCGTTGGCGTTGGCCCGGTCCCCGCCACGGTGGCAAAGGACCAATCCTGGCCGCCATTGTTGTCCCAGGTGCCGGAATCGCCCGTGGCGACCGTCGTGAAGGCCATTTGGATGGTCTCGGCCGCAGGATCGACCGTATAGACGAATTCCCAAAGATCTTCGCCGGCGGAGGTCATTGCCCCGCGCGGGAGGACGGCCCCGCCCTCCCATCCATTCCGCCCCCGGTGGATATACACCGCGGGCTGGCCGGCGAGGGGGCCGCCGGCGGCGTCGTAGGTGACCGTGAGGGACTCGCCGCGGCGTGGCGGGTCGGGCTCGAGCGTCACACCGCCTTGTGGCCCGGGACCCGAACCGGATCCATCGCCAATATAGACGTGCTGGATCGGCGAGCGCGACACGTTGCCGTGGGCATCGACAGCCTCCACGTAGTAATCGATGAGCACCTCGCGAAGCCCTGCCACCTCGACGGAGAAGTGGTCAGCGATGTGTTCCGGCAACTCGAAGTAGTCGATCCCGGGCCGGTTGTAGGGATCGCCGAGGGGAAAGTCGCGCCCGTTCATCGGCAGGGCGACCCACTCGCCGACCTCGTCTCCGCCGGCAAAGGTCTCGTTCTGGTTCGAGTCCAGCGGATTCAACCCATCGGCGTCTATACGGTAACGGAGATCGGCGATGACCGGCCCGTTCACGTCGGAGATGAAGGTCCAGATGTGAAAATCGCCGTCGTCGATGACTTGCTGCCAGCCGTACTGAACGCCGAAGTTGAGGCTTCCGGGGTTGTAGGGGTGGCGCTGGGGAAGCCAGATCGTGGGAGGCGTCTCGTCGATGGCATCGGGCTGGTCGAGGATCGGATCGACGAGGCGGTAGACCTCGTTCACGCCGAGGGTGCCCTTTACCTCCAGGTCGAGCGGCGTGCCGAAGTACACATTGCCGGAATCGAGGGCGCCGAGGAAGTAATGCCAGGCGCGGTCAACGACCGATGTGGCCGGGCCGGGATCGAGGATCTCGGCAAAGTCCGGCGTGTGATTCTCCATCTGCTGCGCGGTCAGCACCCGGTGGAGGGCCTCGACAAAGAGGGCCATTTCGCGGGGCTTCTCGTGCCATCCGTTCACCGGATCGACCTGGCCGTCCTGGCTGAGCAACGGGTAGTTCCAGTTGATGAACGTCGGGGATCCGAAGTCCGTCGCCGGGTTGATCCAACCGCCGTCCTCCACGTGGATGACCCTGTTGGGATCGGGAGGAAACGCGTCGAGATAGTGCTGGATCGACGTCATTTCGGACCCGGCGGAAGAAACCGCACCGGCGAGGCCGGGCACGCAATTCATGTAGTAGTCGAACCCGCCGCCGAAGGCATTGTCGCCGTCATGGGCGAGAAGGACGAGGGAGGGCTGGGAGGGATCGTTATGCGCGTTCAGTTCCGCCAGGAGCTGGCCGATGGACCCGCCGATGCAGGCATATCCATCGCGGTATCCCCATCCCTGGTCCGCGGGGACGGCGATGATCCGGCTTTCCGTGCCGGTTTCCGGGTCGACGTACTTGACGTAGGCGGGCTGGAAGGAAAGTGGGTTCGCATTCACCGGCGAGACGCCTACGTCGGCCTGTGTCCGAATGAAGTTCACACCCGGCGGGTTGATCTGGTCCGCCGCGTTCGGCAGGTCCGTAGCCACGCCACCGCTGCCAATCTGGAGCGGGAAGTCGGGGCAGGCGCGCGCGATCTTCTCGCCCGAGACGATGCTCCACTCGATCCCAAGCTCCTCGAGCACCGGGATCAACCGCGTCGAGAAGGCCATCTCCGTTGGGAAGTAGCCCTTGCCGAGGAAGCCGTCTCCGAACTCGCGCCGATAGATCTCCTGAGTCAGTCGTATTTCCATATAGACAGCCTCGGGAGGAAGAAGCCCGACGAGGCCATGATGGAAGGAGAAGTTCACGAAATCGAGTCGCGGCGCCCCGTTGGTGGTCGTCCATCCCTGGCCTTCAATCAGCGGACTTTTCCAGGCGGCCGAGTAGCCAAGCTGGTTGGCGTTCGCCAGGCTGATGATGTTTTCCATGAGGGCGCCGGAGTAGCTGGTACTCGCGCCGGAATTCGGGTGCGAGCCCCCGATGGTCCCGAGTGAATCGCGCATCCGGAACTGATAGGCGGCCACGCGGTCCGCCTTGCCGAAGATCTCCTCCAGGTCATTCTCCGGCCGCGTCGCCCCGCCACGCTTTTGCAGGATCGACTCCCAGGCGTACTCGTACCGGTCCTCGGCGCCGGTCCGCAGGCGGTCGTTCCAGTAGATCGGCTGGTGCTGGTGCCAGTGCCATGTTACCTTGGGAGCGGTGTTGGCCGGCTGGGCGCCGGCAACGACAGGTAAATAAACCCCTGTTGCCAGAAGGAGAACGGAAATTTCGCTGATACGCATGTTCTAGAGGAAATATCCTTGCGATGGACTTCCACCGGGGTGGATTGAATCTACAGGCCACCACTTCATTATTTCAGTGTCAAGCAACCTCCCGCGGCCAATTATCGGAGCCATGACGACCGACTGGAATCTCTTCGTTTATGGATCCCTTGGTCCGCCCGGGTCACACGATTCTTTGTTGCGCCCGTGGCTTTCGGAAGTAAGCCCCGCGACGGCACCGGGTTGTCTCTACGAGGACGACGAAGGGTTCCCGTTCCTCGACATGCCGCACGAGGCGATCCTCGCCAAGGGGACGGGCGATCTGGAGGAGGATCTCGCCGCGTGGAACATCGTCTGCGGCGCCCTGAGGACTCTGAACCGAGATGATCCGCGTTGGCATTCCGCCCCCGATCAGGAACCGAGCGTGGTTGAGGGCTTCCTGCTGACCTTTCAGAAATGGCCCGGCCCCGTTCCGCTCCTCGACGAGTGGGAGGAGTTCCAGCCGCCCTCCTGCTACGTCTATCAGCGGGTCATCGCCTGCGTTTGCGTTGGTGAATCGTGCATGAACGCTCACGTTCCGGCCTGGACCTACGTTCGCAAACCAGAGGTTGGAAGCGTCCCCATCGGAAGGCGCTGGATTCCGCGAACTTTTTCCTGACGGCTGCCTGCAGGAACCTTCGCCCCCCCACCTTCTGTTGACTTGGCCGTCCAGCTTTGTCTTGGTCCGCTTATACCAAACAAACACCCATGCAAGAGTGGAGTTTACCATGCGGGCACAAACCGGGGCGCCCCAAGACATCGCACATTCCACCCACCTGCTCGAGCGCTATAAAGATATACGCTCCTTCAGCAATCACCTGTGTCGTCTCCTCAACGCAGAGGACCAGGTCGTCCAGAGCATGCCCGACGCCTCGCCGGCAAAGTGGCACCTGGCACACACCACCTGGTTTTTCGAGCAGTTCCTGCTCGTCCCCCACGAGCCCGGCTACAGGGTCCACCACCCGGACTTCGCCTTCCTCTTCAACTCGTACTACAACAGCGTGGGCGAGCGCCATTGCCGCCCACGGAGGGGCATGATCACCCGGCCGGACCTCGGGGAAGTCCACGCCTACCGTGCCTCCGTCGATTCGGCGATGGAGGAGTTCCTCTCGGGAATCGGCGAGGAGAAGTTCCGCGAGATCGCTCCCGTTTTCGAAATCGGCCTCCATCACGAGCAGCAACACCAGGAACTGATCCTCACGGACCTCAAGCACCTGCTTTCCATGAACCCGCTGCACCCCGTCTACGCGCCGGCGCCGGAACAGAAGGCCACGGCCCCGGTGCCCGCCGATTGGATCTCCTTCGACGGAGGGATCGTGGGTCTCGGCCACCAGGGCGACGGATTCTGCTACGACAACGAGACGCCCCGCCACGACGTGCTCCTTCGCCCCTATGCGCTCTCCCGCCGGCCCGTCACCTCGGGCGAGTACCTCGCCTTTATCGAGGACGGTGGATATACGAACCCGCTGCTCTGGCTTTCGGACGGGTGGGCGGCGATCCAGGCCGAGGGTTGGGACGCCCCACTGTACTGGTTTCGTGGAGACGGCGGCTGGCGCCAGTTCACGCTCGCGGGCGAGCGCCCTGTCGATCCCGAGGAGCCGGTCACCCACGTCAGCTACTACGAGGCCGATGCCTTCGCCCGCTGGGCCGGGGCGCGCCTCCCTCTCGAGGCCGAGTGGGAACACGCGGTCGCCACCCTTCCCATCGACGGACGCTTTGTCGAGGACGCGCACTACCACCCGGTTCCCGCGGCAGCCACCCGCGATGGCCTCCTCCAGATGTATGGCGACGTTTGGGAGTGGACCGCCAGCCCGTACACCCCCTACCCGGGGTACGCCCCCGCCCCCGGAGCCATTGGCGAATACAACGGCAAGTTCATGTGCAACCAGTTCGTGCTCCGCGGCGGTTCCTGCGCCACCTCGCGGACGCATATACGCCCCAGCTACCGTAACTTCTTCCACCCGCCCTCGCGTTGGCAGTTCACCGGCCTTCGCCTCGCCAAGGACCTGTGACATGCCCCTGATCTCCCTCACCGACTACGAGCCGGAAACGGACCATCTCCTTGAGGAGGCCATCGCCGGCCTCTCACAGGAACCCAAGCTGCTCCCCTGCAAGTACTTCTATGACGAGTACGGGTCGCGGCTGTTCGACCGCATCTGCGAGCTCGAGGAGTACTATCCGACCCGGACGGAACTGGCCATCATGCACCAGTCGATCCACGAGATGGCGGCGCTCATCGGCGAGGAAGTGCTGCTGGTCGAGTACGGCGCGGGAAGCTGCGTCAAGATCCGGCTCTTGCTGGATGCGCTGCGTCGACCCGCCGGGTTTGTCCCGATCGACATCTCCCGCGAGCACCTCGTGAAGGCAGCCCGGGAAGTGCACGATGTTTATCCCGATCTTGAGATCCTCCCCGTTTGCGCCGACTATAACAAGCCCTTCGAGATGCCGCAGGCCTCGCGTGCGGCCTCCCGCCGCGTCGTCTATTTTCCCGGCTCCACCATCGGGAACTTTCATCCCAGCGACGCTCACAAATTCCTGGCCCGCCTCCGCGAACTTGTCGGGATGGGGGGCGGCCTCCTCATTGGCGTCGATCTCAAGAAGGATCCCAACGTCCTCCGCCTCGCCTACAACGACCTTCAAGGCATCACCGCCTCCTTCAACATGAACCTCCTCACGCGCCTGAACAACGAGTGCGGCGCCGATTTCGACCTCGACCGGTTCCATCACGAGGCCGCCTACAACGAAGCCGAGGGCCGGATCGAGATGCACCTGGTCAGCGATGCGGACCAGACCGTTTCTCTCGGGGGACAGACCTTCCACTTTGCCGAGGACGAATCGATCCGGACCGAGTGCTCGTACAAGTACACCGTGGAGGAGTTCGCGTCGCTCGCACGGCCCGCCGGGTTCGAGCTTCGCCGGGCCTGGACCGACCAGAAGGACTACTTCAGCGTCCAGTTCCTCGAGGCCGTTTGATCGCCTCGTAGAGTTCCCCGGCGACGGTCCTCGGTGAAGCCCCCTCCACATCCACGCGCATGTTGGCCGCCCGCATTCGCTCGATGCCGATCGTATAGACAAGGGGTTCCAGCGCGTTGACCAGGGCGCGGTCCGACCCCGCCGCCGGCGAAAGGAGGATGATCGCGTCGTAAGGGGGGAAGGCCCCCGCCGGGTCCTCGAGAACCGTCAGGCCGAACGCCGCGATGCGTCCATCGCTCGTATAGGCGGAGATGAGGTCGACCTGGCCGGAGCGAACCGCCTCGTACATGAGCGTCGGGTCCATGCCGATCGTGCGCAGGCCGCCCAGGCCGTAAGCATCGCGCACCCGTTCCCATTCCGCCCGGCCAAAGAACTCGTAGTCGCCGCCAACGGCAAGCCGTCGCCCGGCCCTGCCAAGGTCCACAAGCGATCCCACGCCGACCTCCTCCGCCCGGTCCCGTCGCATCGCCAGCCCGTACGCATTCTCGAACCCGAGCGGACCCAGCATGACCACGCCGTGCTCCTTCAAGAGGTGGGCCGCGACCTCGATCAGCGTGCGTTGCGGCGAGGCGACACCCTCGCGCTTCATCACCGTGCTCCAGATCGTCCCCGAATAATCGATATAGACATCCACGGAGTTGTTCGTGAGCGCATCGAAGAGGACTGTCGAGCCGAGGTTTGGCAGTTCCTCGACTTCGAACCCGGCGTCGCGCACCGCCCGAGCCATCAAGTTCGCGAGGATGTACTGCTCGGTGAAGGGCTTGCCCCCGATGCGGACCCGGCCGCTGCGGGCTTTTGCTTCGTCTTCCTGAAAAAGATTGGGGATCGCCTGGGGCGCGTTGGCGTTCACCCGCTGGGCTGGCATCAAGCCGGGAAGCAGGCCGCCGACGAAGACCGCCGCGAGGCCGCCGATGGCAATCGCCAGGAAATCGCGACGCCTCCGTTTCAGGGCAGTCTCCCCGAGGCGGATCAATTGATCGAGGAGGATCGCCAGCAATGCCGCCAGCACGCAGCCAAACAGAATCGCCAGTTGGTTGCGCGTCTGCAGACCGGAAAAGATATAGTTGCCGAGGCTCGGGGCACCCACCGGCGTCGACAGCGTGGCCGTGCCAACGACCCACACCGTGGAGGTACGGATTCCCGCGAGAATCACCGGCGCGGCGAGGGGGAGCTGGACCCCGCGGAGGACCTGGCCGCGGGTCATTCCCATTCCGTGGGCCGCCTCGAGCACGTCGCGGTCGACCCCGCCGATGCCCGTCACCGTATTTCGGAGGGTGGGCAGAATGCTGTAGAAGGTGAGGGCCAGGAACGCGGGAAGGAACCCGATGGTGCCCCCAAGTATTGGCACCATCAGCGCGAGGAGGGCGAGGCTCGGGATCGTCTGGATGACACTGGCAAGCGTCAGCAGGATCCCTCTCGCGCGGGCGGAAAAGGCGGCAAGGATGCCCGCTGGAACGCTGATCAAGATGCCCACCGCCAGAGCCGCGAGCGACAGAATCAGGTGCCCACCGAGGTAGGTCGGCAACTGGCCGACCTGCTCGTTGAAGTTTTCCCAGTTCATTCCGAGGCTTCCCGTGAGACGCTGGAACTGGAGGGCATGTCGAGGAGTTCGAGCGCCTTGCGGGGGACGTCCACGAGGCGCTGGACAAACTCGTGGGCGGGCCGACGGAGCAGCTCGCGCGGCGTGGCCAGCTGGAGGATTTCGCCTTCATGGAGGACCGCAATGCGGTCGGCGAGTTCCAGCGCCTCAGCCATGTCGTGGGTGACCATGACGGTCGTCAGGCCGAGAGTGCGCTGGATCTCCTTGAATTCCTGCTGGAGGCCGACGCGGGTGATCGGGTCGAGGGCACCGAAGGGTTCATCGAGGAGCATGATCTGGGGCCCGGCGCCGAGGGCCCGCGCAAAGCCCACGCGTTGCGCCTGGCCGCCGGAAAGGGCACTCACCGGGCGATGTCTATACTCCTCCGGGTCGAGGTGAACCAGCCGGATCAATTCGTCCACCCGTCGCGCAACGCGCTGGCGATTCCATCCAAGAAGCCGCGGAACGGTGGCGATGTTCTCCCCCACTGTCAGATGGGGAAAGAGGCCGACCGTCTGGATGACGTAGCCGATGGAGCGACGCAGGAAGATCGGGTCCGAGTCCCGGACGTTTTGCCCATCGACGCGGATCTCGCCATGGCTGTGGTCCTCGAGCCGGTTGATCATTTTGAGGACTGTCGTCTTGCCGCAGCCGGAGGCCCCGAGGAGCACGAGCAGTTCTCCCTCAAACACGTCGAGGCTCACGTCGTGCACCGCGTAAGTACGGCCACCGTCGTAGCTTTTGCCAACGTTACGGAACTCGATGAGGGCGCGGCTACCAGCCCCAGGTTCCTGCAGCTCCCTTGAAGGGTCCGACGACATGGCTTGTGATCCATCCACCGTAGAAGTCGCCTGCCTGGGCCTGCACCTGCTCCTCGTCGACAAAGCAGGCATCCATCCGGTGCGCATAAAAGCACACGTGCCCGCGGATCGGCGAGAAACCGGGCGTTGGATCAGGGTAGGTCCATGCGGCCATTTCCGCCCGTTTGCCGTCAACGACGACATCGTAGTACGCCGCCATCCCCTTCCATTCGCAGAAGGTGGCGCCCTCCACGGGTTGAAGGGCCCCCTCCAGAACATGCGCCACAGGAAGGTAGTAGGTGGGCGGGTGCGACGTCTCGAGCACGCGCAGGCCGCTCGTTGTGTCGGCGATGGTCTGGCCATTGAAGACGACCCGCAGCCGGCGGGGAGTCTTTTCCAGCCGCGGCGGCCGCGGGTAATCCCAGACCGATTCCTGGCCGGGACCCGGTTCGATGCGCTTTTGGGGCATGATCAATCTCCGCGAACAAATTGAGCCATTCTGGCTGACTGCAAGATTCGGGACGTCCATGTCCTAGCGGTTCTTAAGGAAAACCGCCTTGATTCCGCCACGATTCCCCCCAGCATCCCTCATCACCCCAGCCCGAAAATGCCCAAGAATGTCCCTGCGAGCCCTCTTCCCCGCTGCCCTCCTCTCCGTTTTTGCGCTGCTGGCAACCGCCTGCACGGACCGACGCAGCGCCGAGGAGATGAGCGACACCCTCGTCTATGGTATCGCCGGCCAGTTCAAGACCTTCGATCCCGCGCGTCAGGTCTACGCCCAGGAAACCGCCATCATCCAGCAGGTCCTTGAGCCACTCGTTAAGTTCAATAACGACCTCGAGCTGACACCTATCCTCGCAACCGCCTGGGAACCGCGCAACGACTGCCGAGTGTGGGTCTTCACCCTGCGCCAAGGGGTCACCTTCCACGATGGGACCCCGTTCAACTCCACGGCGGTCCGTGTCCACTTCGAACGCATCCTCGATCCCGCCACTGCCGCCACCCGTCGCCGCGTCATCGAGGACATCGACTTCATCGAAACGCCCGACGACCACACGGTGATCTTCCACATGAAGGCGCCCAACTGCGTCTTTCCCGAAAAGATCAGCGGCACCGTCGGCTCGATCCCGAGCCCTGTCGCGATGGAGGAACTCGGGGCCGACTTCGCCCGCAATCCCGTCGGCACCGGCCCCTTCCGCTTCGTCACCTGGGATCCCGCCGGCGCCATCGCCTTAGTCAAGAACCACGACCACTGGAATGCGGAGGACTACCACCTCGAACGGCTCATCTTCGAGCCGGTCCTCGAGAACACAACCCGCCTCATCCTCCTCGAGCAAGGCGTGCTCGACATCGCCGACATCAGCTTCGCCCATGTTGCCGTCGCCCGCGAGACCGGCGACATTGTCCTGCAGACCGCCCCCCAGCTTTCCATCGCCTACATCGGCTTCAACACCCGCAAGCCTCCGTTCGACGATCCCCGCGTCCGCCAGGCCGCCAACTATGCCGTCAACAAGGAGGACATGATCGAGTACATGTTCTTCGGCGTCGGGGAACCGGCCCGCGGGCCCTTTCCCTCCATCCTGCCCGCCTTCAACCGGGACATGCGTGTCTATACCTACGACCCGGAAAAGGCGAGGCAACTCCTCGCCGAGGCGGGGTACCCCGACGGCTTCAATGCAGTCCTCTGGACGACCGAGTCCGGCACCTATCGGAATTCCGCGGAGGCGACCGTGGAAGCCCTTCGCAAGATCGGCATCAACGTCCGGATGAACATCCTCGACAACGCCGTCTACTGGGACCGTTTCGACGAGTTCCTGACCCCCGAGGGGGACATGTACCCCACCAAGGAGGGCGTCTACGACATCTACATCGGCGGATGGGTCGGCGGCGAGACGCCCCACGGCTTCCTCGAACCCCTCTTTAAGACGGGATCCTACAGCAACTCCTCCTTCTACAGCAACCCGCGTATAGACGAATTGCTCGTGGCTTTCAAGGCGGAGCCGGACCCGGAAAAGCGCATCGAGTATTACCGCGAGATGCAGGCGATCATCGTCGAGGACGCTCCGTGGATCTTCGCCTTTCACGGCCAGGTCAATGTTGGCGTCCGCAGGCGCGTGGAGGGTTTCAACGTCAACTCTTCGGGCCTTTATTTCTTCGAGAACGTGCGCGTCGTCGACGATCCCGAGGGGGGTGACCCGGCATGACGGCCATCCTCTCGCGCCTGCTCGAACTGATACCCACGCTGATTGGCGTCAGCCTTCTTACGTTCATCCTGATGAACCTGGCGCCGGGAGACCCGGTGCGTCTGAAACTCGGGCCAGAGGCCACGCCGGAAGCGATCGCCGCGGAAAACGTCAATCTCGGCTTCAAGTCCTATCAGGGGGGCACGCCTGTCCTTGCGGAAATCGTCGGTGTCTCCGAGGGGCATGCGCTTATTGGATCACCGGACCTGACCCCGCTCGTCGATCCCGATGCCTTTGGCGCTCCGATAGCGGTCCACATCGGCGACGCTATCCATCCCGTCCAAGGCGAATGGATCATCGCCGACACCGGGCCACCCGTCCTTCGCATCCCGGCCCCTGCAAATTCCGACCCCACCATCGGGGCCTCTCTCGATTTCCTCCTCAATCGCGAGCTCGTCGATAACAATATCCTTTACCGATATATACGCTGGCTCGGTGGTATTGTCACCGGCGACTGGGGTCGCTCGCTAACCACCAACCGACCCGTCACCGAGGAAATCTTCGTCCGCATGCCCGCGACCATCGAACTCGCCGTCCTCGCCCTTTTCATTTCGGTCATGACAGGCCTGATCGTCGGTGTCCTGTCGTCTGTCTATGCGCGCACCTGGCTCGACAACGTCGCTCGGTTCGGGGTTTTCGTGTTCCTGGCGATGCCGTCCTTCTGGCTCGGGCTCGAAATGATCATCGTCTTCTCCCGCTACCTCGAATGGTTCCCACCGGCGGGCCGCGGCGATGGGCTACTCCAGCTCAACTATCTCATCATGCCGGCCCTCACCCTCGGCATCGGTAGCGGCGCCTTCCTCTCCCGCATCCTTCGCTCCTCCATGCTCCAGGTCCTGAATGCCGACTATGTGCGTACCGCCCGCGCAAAGGGCGTCGACACCACCTTTGTCGTCATCAAGCACGCACTCCGCAATGCGCTCATCCCCTTCGTGACCGTGGCCGGCCTGTCCCTCGGCGCGCTCCTCGGTGGCACGGTCATCGTCGAGACCGTTTTCGATTGGCCGGGGGTCGGCAAGCTCATGATCGACTCGATCCGCGAGCGCAACTTTCCCGTGACCATGGGCTGCGTGCTTGTCTTCGCCACCGTCTTCGTCGTGGTGAACCTGCTGGTTGACCTCCTCTATGTCCTGATCGATCCGCGAATCCGGCTGGACTCGAAGGGGAACTGACCGATGCACGAACTGCGCGATTTCTGGCGGCGTTTCCAGCGCAATACCCTGGCGATGGTTGGCCTGCTCGTCGTGATCGGGCTCGTCATCGCCGCCGTCGGCGCCCAATTCCTCCTCTCTTGGGACGCTGTCATCGAGCAGCAGTTGCCGGTGGCCCTCTCTCCGCCCTCCTGGCAACACCCCTTCGGCACCGACCACCTCGGCCGCGACATGCTCAACCGCATCCTCTACGGTGCGCGCACCTCATTGATCGTCGGCTTCACCGTCGTCGTCATTGGCATGACGCTGGGAATCCTCCTGGGCCTCCTTGCCGGCTATCTCGGCGGATGGTGGGATCGCATGATCTCGCGCTTTGTCGACATCATGCTCGCCTTTCCCTTCATGCTGCTGGCGATCGCGGTATCGGCCACCGTGGGCCAGTTGCTCCTCGACAAGTTTGCCGAATGGGGCCTCCCCGCCTTTTCCTCCCTGCCGGTCATCCTCGCGCTGGGCTTTGCCACCTTTCCCTCGTATACACGCCTCGTGCGAGGTTGCGTGCTGGGGATCAAGGAGGAACAATTCGTCGATGCCGCGCGGGCTCTCGGCGCCGGCCGCACGCGCATCATGCTGCTCCACATCACACCGAACCTTTTCGGCACCTTGCTTGTCTACGGAACGTTGCGCGTCTCGACGGCGATCCTCGCGGAGTCCGGCCTGAGCTTCCTCGGCCTCGGCGCCCAGCCCCCCGAACCCACCTGGGGCAACATGCTGTCCGACGGCCGCGAGTACCTTCTCTTCTACCCCTGGCTGCCGCTCTTTCCCGGGCTGGCGATCCTCATCACCGTTCTCGGCTTCAATTTCCTGGGCGACGGGCTGCGGGACCTCCTCGATCCAAGGCTCAAGGACGCCTAATCCCGCGAGTACATCCCAAGTATATACGTCATCGCCTCGTCGGGCGTGGTGATCTCGCCCTCCAGTTGTCGTGTCTGGACATCCTCGAGGATTTCACGAAAACGGGGTCCCGGCGTATATCCGGCCGCGATCAGTTCGTGGCCGGACACGAGCGGTGGCGGCAACCCGGGCCCCTCACTCTCCAGCTCGTGCAGCTTGCCTCTCACGAAATCGAAGGCATCCAGCTTTCCGTGGCACCCGAGGCAATCAGCCCGGTGCACCGCCAAGTCCTCCGCTATGGTGGGCGCCGCAAGAAACCGTCTCAGCGTCGCCGGCCGCATGTGGCGCACATTCATGAACTGCATGTGGCGCGCGACGATGGAGCGAACGGCCTCCACCTCGGAACGGGAAAACCGCAGGCGCACCATAATCTCCTCCGCCATGGCCGCGCCCACCGACTGGTGCTCGTAGAAGGTGATCCGTCCCTCCTCTTCGCGGCGAAATGTTGCTGGCTTGCCGATATCATGCAGGAGCGCCGCCCAGGCGGTCACGGGTGTTCGTGGCTCGAGGCAATCGAGCACGAGACAGGTGTGGCGGAAGACGTCGCCCTCCGGATGATGCTGCTTGCCCTGCTCGACTCCGTCCATGGCGGCGACGTCCGGCAGGACGATCTCGAGAAGCCCGGAATCGCGAAGCAGTTCAAGGGCGCGACCCGGCGCCGGCCCCGTCAGCATTCCGGTCAATTCGTCGCGCACTCTCTCGGGGCTGATATACGCAAGGAGATGCGCCTGTGCCTTGAGGGCGCGCCACGTGAGTTCCTCGATTTTGAAGCCGAGCCGTGTTGCAAAGCGGATCGCCCTCAGGAGGCGGAGCGCGTCCTCCTGAAAACGTTCGGCCGGATCGCCGATGCACCGGAGCCGACGTGCCTGCAAATCCGTCCGGCCACCAACCAGGTCGATCACGGTTGCCTCGACCGGGTCGAAGTACAGCCCGTTGCAGGTGAAGTCGCGACGCGCCGCGTCTTCCTCCATCGTCCCGTAGGTCACCGTCTCGGGATGGCGATGATCGCGGTACTCCCCATCGCGGCGGAAGGTGGCCACCTCGAACTGATGTCCTCCCCGGTGGACGATCACGACACCGAAAGCGGCGCCCACCAGTTGCGCCTTGGGAAACAGGGCCTGGACGGCTTCGGGGCGGGCATCGGTGGCGATGTCGATGTCCTTGAGCGGGAGTCCGAGCAGTTCGTCGCGCACGCATCCACCGACGAAGTAGGCCGAAAAGCCCGATTCCCGCAATCGACCCACCACCGCCAGCGCCTCCTCGCGCATCGGCGGCTTGCGCTCCTCCACTTGCTGCTCGACACTGGTCGACGGCTCTGACACGGAAACCTCCTGTCGAGCGATGCGTGGCACGCTCGCACGCCCCTGTCGAGCACCATTCCATCCGCCGGGGATCACATGAGCTGGCTCATCGTGGGCTTGGGAAATCCGGGCGAGCGCTACGCGCAAACGCCGCACAACCTGGGCTTCGACACGGCGGACGTGCTCGCCGCGCGCCATCGCCTCTGCTGGAAGGGCGCACGCCAGTGCGATGCCCTCGTCACCACCGGCGACATCGCCGGCGAACCGGTTTCCCTCATGAAGCCAACCACCTACATGAACCTTTCCGGCGAGGCCGTCGAGGCGTATAGACGCTATTTCAAGATCCCCACCAGCCATGTGCTTGTCGTCAGCGACGACGTGGCTCTCCCCTGGGGGCGTCTCCGCCTTCGCGAAGGAGGGAGCCACGGCGGCCACAACGGCCTTCGAAACCTGATCCAGCACCTCGGGAGCGACAAGTTTCCCCGCATCCGGATCGGCTGTGCGCCGGAGAACTGGAAGGGCGACCTCGCCGCCTACGTCCTCGCGAAGCTCCGAGGCGCCGCAGCCGAGCTTGCCACGCATATGACGGAGATTGCCGCAGACGCCGTAGAAACCACCCTCGCCCGCGGCCTCGCCAAGGCTCAGGACCGCTTCAACGGCTACGACGCCCTCGCCGCCGAGTCCTGACCCGCGCCCCCAGCCACGCGTCTATACGATCCATCGCCCGATGGGCCGCACCCTTGTTGGCCTCCGCCACCCGCCGTCCCCTCCCTCCGAGCTCCCGACGGGCGTCCTCCGAAACCGCGAACCTCAGGATCGCCTCATCCAATAGGCCTTCCTCCACCTCGAGCGTTGCCCGGTCGCGTCGAACCAGCCGCATGATTTCCTTCTGCTCGTGCATGTGCGGACCATGAATCACGGGCACGCCGTGGATGGCAGGTTCGAGGAGGTTATGCCCCCCGATTGGCGCCCACGCGCCGCCCACAAGCGCCACATCCCCGGTGCCGTAAAGGCGCCCCAGTTCGCCCATGCGATCAAAGAGGAGCACGTCGCTCCCCTCGGGCGCCGGTTCGCCGGTGCTGGCGCGATGGACGGACGCCCCGGCCTTCCGCAGTTCCTCCGCCGCGAGGTCGAACCTCTCCGGATGCCTCGGCGCGATCACCACCCTGGCCCCTGGCACCACGCCGCGGACCTTGCGCATCGCCGTATAGACGATCTTTTCCTCGCCCGGGTGGGTGCTTCCCGCCACAACAACGAAGTCCGTCTCCGCCAGGCCGAGGCGCCTCCGCCAGTCCCTCCGCTCCTCCTCCGAAAGCACCGCCGGCAACGCGTCGAACTTCACGTTGCCAATCACCTCCACCGGCGCACTGCCCCGATGAAAGCCCCGGAGCCTCCGCGCGTCGGCTCGCGTCTGCATCAGGAAGCCGCTCACCTGGTCGAGCGGCGCCCGCAGCAACCACCGGATCCGTCTATACGCTGCGGCGGATCCGTCCGAAAGCTTGCCATTCACGAGAAACACCGGAATTCCCCGGCGTCCGCATTCCAGCAGCATGTTCGGCCAGATTTCCGTCTCGAAGAAAAAGTACATGCTGGGGCGATAGCGATCCAGGAAGCGCCCGACAGTCCAGCTGAAGTCGACCGGGGCAAAATCGTGGTGGGTCGCATCCGCGAGCGACCGCCGCGCCTGGTCCTGGCCGGTCTCGGTCGTCGTCGTCGACACCACCTCCCAGTCCGGATGCCTCTCCCGCAGGACGCGAAAGACCGCCCCCGCGGCCACCGATTCCCCAACGCTGACCGAATGCATCCACACACGCGGCACATCGTCGGGCAATGGCCTGGAAGGGAGATTCCCGCCAAACATCCCCGGGAGCGAGCGGCGGTACTTACCCTGGCGCCAGCGCCTGTAATACGCGTTCGCGAGAAACGCCGGCGTGGCCGCCAGGTACGCCAGGTCGAAGTGGTTCATGCGGGCAGTCCCCGGGCGAAATGATGCATCGCGATCGATCCGGCCACCGCCGCATTGAGCGAATCCACGCCCGGGCGGATGCCGATCCTGATGCTTGTCGCCCCCGGCCAGTCGGCGGCGCGCACCCCAGACGTCTCGCCCCCCACAACAAGGGCCATGGGCTCCGGCGCCTCGACCCCCTCGAGGGGATCCCGCGCATCCGGCTCGAGTGTATAGACGCAGACGCCACCGGCGGAAAACGCTCGGGAAACCGTTTCGCGATTAAGCCCGCCAACCACCGCCCCCGGCAGAAAGCACAGACCCGCCGTCGATCGAATCAGCTTCTCGTTGGTCATCGTGACGCTCCCCCCGAGGAGGACCACCCGGAAGCCAAAGGCCACGCCGCTCCGGATGAGCGTCCCCGCGTTTCCGGGATCGGCCACGCCATCAAGGACCAGGATTCTCGGCGCATCGGCAAGATCGTCCAGACGCCCGGCGGGGGGCTCGACGATGATCCCCACCGGCGGCGCCGACTCGACCGCACTCAGCTTTGCCATGGCGGGCCGCGAGGTCGCCACCACGCGCACTCCCGCCGCTCGCGCCCGGGCGATCAACTCCGCCCCCGCCCCCTCCATCCAGTCACCCGCCGCAAACACCACGTGGCGCTTCCACCCGCCGCGCAACGCCTCGGCCACCACGCGCTCGCCCTCCGCGTAGGCCAGGCCCGCCTTGCGTCGCTTCGCCGGCAGGAACCCCGCGAGCAGCTTGCTCGCCGGACCCGCCAGCGCCCCATCGCCGGGCTTTGTCATGTCACGAATTGAGGGCCCGGCGGCCCTCCAGCGCCTGTCGCAGCGTGCCCGCGTCGCTGAACTCGAGCGATCCCCCCATCGGCATCCCCCG
>CAYQTO010000020.1:0-32873 GCA_964420455.1 uncultured Candidatus Sumerlaeota bacterium
GGAGGGTCGGCGCTGCCGCTCGACGTTGGTGCCGCAACGTGGAAGCTCGAACATCGCGATGATGTGGTGATGGATGGCGAGGAGGTCGAGCACCTCCGCGAGGCGGTTCCCGTGCTGGGGCGGTATACACAGGCGCTCGCCGTCCGGGCCTTTCCCAGGTACACGGACCCATGGGAGCGCAACCGCCGCGAGGTCATCCACGCGGGCTTTCGCGAGCACTCCCCGATCCCGGTCATTAACATGGAGTCGGCGCTCCACCATCCCTGCCAGGGACTGGCGGACGTGATGACTCTGCGCGAGAAGATCGGCGACCTGCGGGGCCAGCCCCTCGTGATCTCCTGGGCGTGGCATGTGAACCCCCTTCCCATGGCGGTGACCAACAGCGTGTTGGCGGAGGCCGCCAAGGCGGGCATGGAGATTCGGCTGGCGCATCCCGAGGGGTGGGAACTCGACCCGGCGGTGTTGAGCGAGGCCCGCGACGATGCCAGTTCCAACGGCGGCTCGATATCCATTCACCACGACCTCGAATCCGCCCTTCCTGGCGCCCGGGCCATCTACATGAAGTCCTGGGGAAGCATCCGAAACTACGGCGATCCGGACCGCGAGCGAGCGGAGGCCGTGGCGCACAAGGACCGGTGGCAACTCAGGCTCGACCACTTTGCCGCGATGGACAACGGCCTGTTTCTTCATTGCCTCCCGGTCCGCCGCGGCGTGGAAGTCATGGCCGACGTGCTCGATTCCCCCCATTCGGTGGTGGTCGACCAGGCGGAAAACCGCCTCCACGTCCAAAAGGCGCTGCTGCTCAAGCTGCTTGGTCGCCCGACCAGCCACGTCTAGCGATCCCCCTTCACGGAGTTGCCCACGTTGCAGGACATTTCCCTCCTCAAGGAAGCACTGCCCTACCTCCGCCGGTTCAAGGGGGCGGCCTTCGTGGTCAAGTTCGGAGGCGAGGCGATCCGCACGCCCGAGCAGACGGCGCAACTCGCCCAGGATCTTTCCTTCCTCTACAGCGTCGGGATCCAGGTGGTCCTCATCCACGGCGGCGGCGCGCAGGTGACCGAGATGGAAACGCGCCTTGGCGTGACGTCGGAAAAGGTGGGAGGGCGCCGCATCACAAGCCGCGACTCTCTCGAGGTGTTGGCGATGGTTCTTGGCGGAAAGATGAACGCCCAGATGTGTGCGGCCTTGCGGGCCCAGGGGGTTCGCGTGGCGGGGATGTCGGTCCTCTCCGGGCCCATTATCGAGGCTCGTCGCCGCCCCCCAATCAAGGTCAGCGGCGGGGGAGACGCACCGGTGGACTTCGGCGAGGTCGGCGAAGTCGTTTCGGTCGATCCGACCCTCCTTCGTCATCTCCTCGGCCAGGGCTACCTCCCGGTCCTCAGTCCGCTCGCGGCCGACGACGAGGGGAACCTCCTCAACATTAACGCGGACACGGTTGCCGCGCGGATCGCCGGTGCCCTTGGCGCCGAGAAGCTTCTCCTCATGATCGACAAGCTCGGCGTCATGCACAAACTCGATGACCCGACAACGCTCATCAGTCAGCTCGATGCACGCCAGGCCCGTGAGGCCATCACCCAGGGCATCATCAGTGGAGGCATGATCCCGAAGGTTGAGGAAGCCCTCGACGCACTCAGCAACGGTGTCCGCCAGGCCCACATCCTGAGTGCCCTCGAACCGCACCAACTGCTCCTCGAAATCTTTACCGATACCGGCTGCGGGACGATGCTGCTTCCCTGATACTCAGGGATGGACCCAGGTGGACGCGCAGCGGTCGCCCTCCCACCGGAAGCGCGCCCGGCGGTGTCCTTTCGATGCCAGCCACAGCCAGTCCAGCTCCGTCACCTGGGCGGTGATCAGGGCGAAGTTGGCAAAGCCGGGGGCGGCTTCCGTCTCCTCGGGGACGCGGTCCTCGACCCACGTGGGCAGGTTGCCGCTGGGACCGTCGGCGGGACTACCCGGCGGATGAGGCGCCAGGTAGCAGCGGCGGCTCGAGAGGCGCGACCCCTCGAACGCCTCGCGGGCCGCGTCGTCACCCGCATGCACGGTGGCGATGCTCCGGAGACGCAGTTGGACTCGGTCCTCGCGCGAGTAGAAGTGCCAGGCGATGTCGGGCCGCGCGCGGATCTGGGCGACCTTGGGCGCGCGCGCGTCCGTGTGGAAGGCCAGCAGCCGCGCCGACGGTTTTGCCCGGCGGAGCACCACGGTCCGCGCTTCGGGCAGGCCGTCATCGTCCGCCGTCGCGATGGTTGCCAGATGGTAATCGCTCTTGGCGGACTGGGCACCCGCCACAAGCGCGGCCCAGCTTTCCTTCAAAATCTGATCCAGGGATTTTTCGAGTTTCATGCGGTTCATGACGAGATGGCGGGCAAGCTTTGCGCCTGCCCGCCCGGGGGACCGGTCACGGTGTCCGACGTCAGGAGGAAACGCGGACGATCAGCTCGACCTCGACAGGGGCGTTGAGCGGCAGCGAGGCGCAGCCCACCGCCGCGCGGGCGTGCCGACCCCTGTCGCCAAACGCCTGCTGGAGCAGCTCGCTCGCGCCGTTCGCCACAAGCGGCTGCTCCGTAAACGAAGGGTCGCTTGCCACGTAGACCGTCAGCTTGACAACCTGCTCCACGTGGTCGAGCTCGCCAATGACGCTCTTGATGGCGGCGAGGGCGTTGAGGCAGGCGACTCGTGCCGCCATCCGGCCCTCGTCTGTCGGGAGGTGCTTCCCAAGGAGCCCCATCCCCACGAGCGAGCCCCCGCGGGTCGGCAACTGCCCGCTCGTATAGACAAGGTCTCCGGTACGAACCGCCGGGATGTACGCCGCGACCGGTTTCGGCGTCTCCGGGAGCGTTTCTCCCAACTCGGCCAGCACCGTTTCCACCTGCGACATGGCGTCGTCTCCTTAAGGTCGAGTCTACCGTTCGTTCTCGAATCGATTCCGCATGAGGAAGGTGAGGTCGAAGGTTTTCTTCTCCACCTCCGCTCCCGCCTGGCGCGGGGGGAGTTGAACCGTCACCTCGAGCTCGTTGATCGAGATCCGTTCAACCTCGATCCCGGTGCCGCCGACTTCCTCCACTTCCCAGTCAGCGACCGGCATCCGTTCGTGAATGCGGAGCGACACCTCGCCGTCCTTGAAGTTCTCGACCTCGTAGCGGATCTGCCGCCGCAAGTCGAACAGGGCGACGGAGCCATTGCTGTTGTTCCGAATGTTAAAGCGTTGGTCCTGCATCAGGCGGCGCTTGACCACGACGTCCTTGACGCTGCCAAGGGTCAGTTCCGCGTCCTCCGCAGGGGCGGTCATCGGGAGCATGTCCTCGCCGAGGAAGATCGCGCTGCCGAGGCCGTCGTCGCCAAAGATGCGGACTTTGCCGGGCTCGAGCCGTCGCTTGCCCAGGCCCGCCCCGGTCGTGTTCTCGATCTCGTACACAAGGCCGATCGCCTCGCCGTCCTCTCCGCGATAGCTCATGTAGCCGGGACGCGATACGTAGAGCTTCTCCACCGGAAGGGCGTCGACGCGCTCGGCTAGGAAGCGCCGGGTCTCTCCCGAGTCAACGGACCGTGACACCTCGTCCATGCCGGGCAGCCGGAGCGCCACGTCGTCGAGGTCCTCGCCGCTGTGGTTTCGCAGGCGCAGGTACTGGCGGAACTCGCCGGATGTCTCCTCCTTGTTCACCTCGAGTTCGTAGGAATGGTCGAAGGTGATACCGTTCAGCAGGTAGCTGACGCGAACCCGTTCGGTGCGTGCCTCGGGCGAGAAGACCTGCCAGGTGAGGGCGTTTTCGTTGGGGGGAAAGCCGGTGGCGATCATGCGGGTGGACTGAGGTTCCTCGCCCGGGTGGGTGAGGAACTCGAGTCGGATCGAGTTGGGATCGATGGAGACCCCGGTCCAGGAAAAGTCGATGAAGTTCGTGCCGCGCTGGAGCGGTATGGTGCGCTCCTCGAAGAGCAGGGCCTGCTGGGGCTTGTCGAGGGTGGTGACGAGGCGTTCGCGCTCGGGCAGCGTGGTGAGCTTGGTGCGTGCCTCGGTCCGTGGTGCGATCCCCGCGGCGAGCAGGAGCGCCAGAGCCAGCGGCGTGAGGTGTCTAGACATGGTGCATTCTCCTTTCGGGTCGGGGATTCAGCGGACGCGCGAGCCTTTGCGTTCGGTGACTTCGTAGGTGATGACGGTGGTCGACTGGGCCGGGAGGTCCAGTTCCCATCGCACGGTTTCCTTGTCCACGCGTTCGTAGTCCGTGTTCGAGACGCTGACGAACTCCCAGTCGCCGGTGATGTAATGGGTCAGCTTGAAGGGGATGGTGCGGTCGCGCGAGTTTCGGATTTCCAGTTCCACCGTTCGTATCTCGTCCCAACCGCGGAGGTTGCCGTTTACCCAATCGAAGTTGGTGCGCTCGAGGTCCATTTGGCGTTCCTCGTAGATGACGAGGCCGTCGGTTCCAAGGTCGAGCTCCACGTCCTCGCCGATGGGGACATAGTCGTGGTTGGTGCGGTTCTCGAAGCGCAGACCGTCTCCATCGTCACGCATCTGCACGTAATACACGCCCTCGGGGAGAGGGTCTTCGCCGAGTTCGTGGTCCTCGTTGTTCACGAACTTGTAGAACTTCACGACGCGGTTGCCGTACTGGCGGGGATCGTACTCATAGCTGAGGTCGAAGGGCACAGCGGTCGTCGCCGGATTCGGGAGTTCCTTTTGCCATCCGTTCTCGATGGTCTCCTCGCCCTCGACGGCGAAGATGTAATACTCGCTGACGGCCTGCTTGATGATTTCGGCGGCTTCCTCGCGGGCGGTGGCCATGGGGGCAGCGGCCGCGATACCGTCGGCGAAGCTGAACGCCCTTTGCATCTCACCCTGCTGGCGCAATTCCGCCCCGAGGACCATCCCCCTGGCCATGTCTCTCTCATCAACGCGGATCCCCCTGCGGGCGAGGTCGGCGATGAGCTCCACCAGGTTCACCTCGCCCACCACCACGCGGGTCGACGCGTCAACGAAGTCCTCGCCGCTCTTGTTGGAGACCCGGGTAAACTGCTGGAGGGTGAGTTCCGTCTCGGCGGGATTCGCCACCACGACGTAGTTCGCCTCCCAGCTGAGGCCGCTCGTGAAGTATCGAATCTCGATCGGTGCGGAGGTTTCCTCGCCGGCTTCGATGTTCCACACGATCAGATCGCTGGTGTTGGCGGGGAAGACCGCATCAACCACTTCGAGGCCGGGAGCCCCCGCCACGTCTATACGGAGGCTGGTCGGGTCGATGAGGGTGTTGGCCCAGGAGAACTGGATCTCGTTAACGCCGGGCGAGAAGCTGAGGGTGCGGGTCTCGCGGACGAGGGTGAGGTCCTGGGAGTTGTAGATGGTGAGTTCGATGTCGTCGCGCCCGGGGAGGGTGACGAGGTCGATCTTGGCGGGAGCGTTGGCGGCGAGGAGGCCGACGGCGAGGGCGGCGAGGGTGCGCGGGATCCATCCACTCCGGGCACCGGGTTGGGTCCGATTCACGGGAACACTCCTTTCGGGAGGGGGGATGTGTGCCGGGTCAGTTGCGTTCGATGAGGCCGTAGTTGATGCGGGCGAGGCGGACGACGGACCGGATGGTCTGTTGGTCGGAGGTCTCGTAGATGTCGATCAGTTGCCGGAGGACGTCCTTCTCCTCGCGGGTGCGGCCCTGGGCCTTGAGCGACTGGGCAAGGCCGTAGAGGGCGGGAGCGTGGACGTCGGCGATGTCGGGATACTCCTCGATGACGGTTCTGAAGGTCCTCTCGGCGTTTCCATGGCATTGCAGCTCGAGGTAGGCTTCGCCGAGGAGAGCGTGCGCCGGGGGCGTATAGACGCGGTCGTTGGGGAATCGCTCGATGACAGCCTGAAGTGCCGCCACGGCCTCCTCGAACTCGTCCATGCGCGCGTCCTCATCCACCGACTGCCGGGCGACTTCGTACTGGCGCTCGGCGCTGCGCGCCTGCTCCTCCGCCGTCGGGTACTCCGGCACAACGATGTCGGGGCCGCCAAAGAGCCGGTTGCATCGCGAAGCACAGCCGCTGTTCGCGAGGAGCCCGGCCAGGACAACCAGTGCCGCCGCACCCCTTGCGGCCTTCCTGCCCCAACCGGCTCCGTCCCTTCTGACAGGCGTCCCCATTATGTTGTTCCCCGCTCGGTGGTGGTGTTGCCCTGCGATCCTCGTGCGTCGAGGAATTCCTGAAGGATGATGGCTGCCGCCAGCCGGTCAACCAGTCCGCGGTCCGACGAATCAATCCTCCGGTGACCGGCAATCTCGCGGGCCTCGCTGCTCGTGTGGCGCTCGTCGCGAAAGACGACCTCAAGTTGCGGCATGCGGCGCTGGAGCGAGCGGACGAATTCCCGGGTCTTGGCCGCCTGCTCGCCCTCCACTCCACGTTCCAGCAACGGCAACCCGACCACGCAGGTGCCGACCCCGTTTGTCTCCACGATTTCCTGCAGGGCGTCGAGGGTCTGGCGCCTTCCCAGGCGATGGATGGTTGTATGCGGTTCGGCAACCATGCCCGATCGCGACAGGGCGACACCGATGCGGGCGTCTCCAACGTCGAGTGCCAGATAGGCCCGTGCGGGGCGGTGGGGCGCCGCGTCGGTTTCTTCGGGGGGTAGGGGGAGCATCAGAGTCAGGGGGCCGCGAAGCCCTGGGGCGGCCGGGTGATCACTCGCGCTGGAGCATCGCCAGATGCTTTTCCGCCCGGGCAATGTGCTTCTGGTCCGTATTGCGTTGGCTGATTTCCAACACCCGGTTCCATTGCTCGATCGCCTTGTCCCGCCACTCCGCGCGCTTTTCGTAAACGATGGCGAGGTTGTTGTGGGCAGGGAGGTAGTCGGGGTTGATGCTGAGAGCCTCGCGGTAGGCGCCCGCAGCGCTTTCATAGTCCGCCTTGCGCATGTGTTCCATGGCGGCGCGACAGAGCTGCTCGATGCGTTCCTTGTCGGAGTCCGCCGGGGGCTGGGCGTTGGCGGGGCCCGATCCGGAGGGCATGGCGGGCATCGCCGGTCCGGAGGGCCGGCTGCCCAGGTTCGACGGAGCGGCCTCGCGCGCATGGGCCGGCTGCGCCAGGTCGCCGATCAGCTTTTCCGCTTCGGCGCCGGTCACGATGTCGAACAGCGAGTCGAGCTTCGAGACCATGAGTATGTCGCTCACGCCGCGGCTCGGTTGAAGGAGCGAGAGCCGGGCATTGTGCTTGGTGGCGGAGATCTTGACGCCGACGAGAGCACCCAGCCCGGCGCTGTCGACAAAGTCGACCCCGGAGAGATCCAGGTGCACGCGCGAGACGGCACTGTTGAAGGCGCTCGTGATCGTCGACTTCAGGCGGTCGCACTCGTCCAGAACGATGCGCCCGGTGACGCGGATCAAGACGCTGCCATTGGCTTCGTAAGTTGCAAGGTCCATGTTGTTCCGTTACCCGGGTGCCAATGGAGAACGACACCCGAGGGTGGTCAACAACCTTTGTGCCCTATGCGGGGAAACACGGAAAGTCCCCGATGGTGGGGCGGGGCTTATTGGGGCCACGGGGTCGGCGAGGGCTGGACGAGGCGGAAGCTGGATCCCTCCTGGACGACGAGTCCGTCCTGAACCGCCAGTTCGCCGGCGCCCGCCTTGGTCGCGACTTCCGCCAGAGCCCGCTGCGCCTCAACGACCTTCCTCTCGATGTCATTGTCGAAAAGGCGAAGAGTCTCCTTCGCCGAGGTGACCACACCGAAGTAGGCCGTGGCACGGACGAGTTCCTCGCCCGCGGTCTGGTTGGCGTCCTGTGCCTGGAGCGAGGTGATCCGGAGCCGGTCGAGTTCGAGCGGAGCCACCTCATTCGCCTTTCGGTACAGAAAATCGAAGACCGCCTGATTGGTTCCGACGACGGTAATCTCGAGCGGGGTGTTCACCGCGTCGAATTCCGCTGCCGGGGTGGGCGTGGGGGTCATCATGCCGCCATAGCCGCCCCCACCGCCGAACATGTACATGGCGTAAGGGTCCCCTCCCCACATCTCCCAGTCCATCTCGTCGAATCCCGTGTCCTCCGTCTCCTCTTCTTCGAGTTCGGCGGGGTCCTGCCAATAGACGGCCATGGGGGGGTGCATGACAACGCGGACGATGCTTTGGATGCCGGTTTCGTCGGCGGCCTGAATCAAATCCAGGAGGAGGCGCGATTGGCGGTCGGCGGGGTGGAAGTTCTCATTGCCGAGCCAGTCTTCCGGCCACTCCAGCCGGAACAACTCGTAGAGCTGGTTGTTGATCTGGCTCTCGGTGGCCTGGCGGAAGTAGTTTGCCTCGTTGAGGGCATCGCGGATGAGCGAGGCCCGGTTGAGGGAATGGACGATGGCGGCGACGCGCCCAAACTGCTCCTCGAGGAAGGCACGCTGGGCCAGGTTCAGCCCGATACGCGTAAGGAGGGTGAAATACTCGCTTTCCTGCGTCTGGTAGATGGGGGTATCTTCCTCGAGCTGGGTGAGCAGCTGGTTCTTGATGTCGAGATCGCGGAAGGTATCCTCCGGCGCGATGAGGTTCTCGCGGTACCAGCTCGGGAGTTCATTCGCGAGGTTCCATCCGGTGGTCCCAAGGAAGTCGAGGGAGACGGTGTTGGGGTCCTGCTCGCCGCGGGCACGCAATTCCTGCAGCCGGTCATGGAAGTCCCAGTAAAAGGCCTTCAGCTGGCTCTCGTTCATACCGCCGTCGGAGGCGGGGGCAAACTTTTCGGGGATGGAAATATCGAGTTCCCGGACCATTTCCCAATACTCAAGCTGGTACTTGCGGGTGCGGTACTCAAAGGCGTTGATCTCGCGGAACTCGGGGGGACGACCCTGGGCCTGATAGTTGGAGACTTCCGCCCCGTAGGAACTGACCGCTCGTTCGTATTGGGCGGCGCTCTTTGCAAAGACCATGAAGTGAAGCGCGCCGATGGTGCCAAGGGCGGCCACCGATGCGATGGCGATCTTGGCGCTGTTGCGAAGTTCCATGCTGGCTTGGTTCTCCCCAGAGGTTGCAGGACGGTGGGCGGGCACGCGACGCCAGCCTCCACTTACCTGCCGACATGCGGAAGTCTTCGGCAGGGGCGGAAGTTGTCAACCTGAATGGATTGCACTTGCGCGGACCTGCCCTCGCTTCCATCCATGGATCGTCCGTCAGGCATCCCACGACCCCCAAGCCGCCTGCGAGAGCCCCGAGGCCCGCCTCCATGCCCAACCTCATCGTCGAACGGGGAACCGACGTCGGCAAGGTCCACTCGCTGGACCGGCCCATGACCAGCATCGGCCGCAGCGTCTCCAACACGATCCAGATCGTCGACCGCCGAATGTCGCGAAACCATCTGGAGATCGTGGTCCAGAACGGGCGCGTGGTGCTCAATGACCTGGGGAGCAAGAACGGCACCCTGGTCAACGGCCAACGAGCCGTCGGAGAGGGCATCCGCCTCCAGCATAACGACCGCATCCAGGTGGGTGACACGGTGCTCCGCGTCGAGTTCGATGATGCCTCGTCGCAGACCGACGAGAGCGGCGAAAACCGAACTCTCTCCGACTCCCGCGCTTCCTCCACCTTTCGCATGGTCGAGGAAAAGGTTTGGGGGGCGACCCGCGGCGAGAGGCGTGCCGGCTACAACCCCGAGGATTCCCAGGCCCTCGAGGGCACCAGCATCCTCGACCTCAAGCAGCCCACCCGCCGCCTTGAGATCCTTTATCAGGTGACCGACGCGATCCGCTCGGTTTTCAGCCTCGAGCAACTCCTCGATCGCATCACCACCATCATCATGTCCGTTGTCCGCCCGGACCGCACCTACCTTCTCCTCATCCAGGAGGAAAGCGGCGAACTGATCCCCGAGGTCGTCAAGATCTCCGGGACCGGCGACCCCAACGAGGTGAAGATCAGTTCGTCGATCGTCAACCGCTGCCTCAAGGACGGCGTCTCGCTCCTCGTGTCCGACGCTGCCATGGACGAGCGCTTCAACGCTTCGGAATCGGTGATCGTGAATTCCATCCGGACGGCCATGGTGGCGCCGCTTATCTTCAAGAACGATTCCATCGGCGTGCTCTACGTCGACAGCTTCTCGCGGATGACCCCGTTCACGGACGAGGAACTCGACCTGCTGACGTCCATCGCCAACCAAGCCTCCGTCGCCATCACCAACGCCCGGCTCCAGGCCCAGCTCGTCGAGCAGCACAAGCTCGCCCGGGAGATGGAAATCGCCCGGAACATCCAGACCAACCTCCTGCCCAAGACATACCCGGACCTCCCCGGCTACCAGCTCTCGGCGATGAGCCTCCCCGCCAAGCATGTGGGCGGCGACTATTACGATTTCCTTCCCTTCCCGGACAAGCGACTGGGCCTCGCCATTGCCGACGTGTCGGGCAAGGGCGTCCCCGCCGCGATCCTTACCGCCACCACCCGGTCCCACCTCCAGGGCGAGACCCAGCACAAGGACGGCAACCTCGCCCACACGGTCGCCCGCATCAACCGCATGGTCTGCCGGGATGTGACAAACGACATGTATGTCACCATGGTGCTGGTTGCGCTGGATGCGGCCGAGGGAAGGCTCGAATTCGTCAACGCGGGACACGCCTATCCAGTGCTCGTCTCGCCGACCGGTGATCTCGAGTTCCTGGAGACCGGGGGCATGTTCCTCGGCATCGACGAGGGGGTGCCCTACGAGATCGGCCGTGCCCTCATCCAGCCCGGGGGAACCCTGGTGCTCTATACCGATGGCGTGACCGACATCCTCGACCCCGATGGCAAGCCCTTCGGCAAGGAGCAGTTCCTCGACCTGATCCGCGACAAGCACCACCTTTCGGCCGAGGAGCTGCGCAACGCCATCTATCAGTCCTGCGTGCGCCATCGCTCGACTGCCGAGCAGTTCGATGACTTTACGTTGATCGTTCTCAAGCGCCTCGACTTCAACGAGAGCGAAATGGACTAACCGGGACGGAGAGCCTTGCCGGGTGGCCTTGCCCCCTGCCCGGAAACATCCCGTCTCCGCCCCAAGGACATCCGCCCGTGGCCGACGCCAGCAGCCGCATCCTTATCGATCGCACCGTTGTCCGCCTGGATGGCCGCCCCTTCTTTTCCTTCGGGCCCAGAATTCTCCTGACGCCGGAAGCGCGCATCCCCGCCCTGCTCAAGGGTCTCGCCCAGTCCGGCTTCACCCTCGTCGGCAGTCCGCCCTGCAGCCCCGGCACCCTCCCCCTCCTCAACGCGTTCTTCGACGCCGCGGACGAGGCCGGCATCATGGTGCTCCTCATGGCCGACCCCCGCCTGCCCGAGCATGGCCGCTATCTCGCCGACCACTTCCGCCACCGGCGCAGCCTCCACTCCTATTACCTGACCCCCCGCCTCCCCTCCCAGGAAGGTCTCGAAAGCTATCTCCGCGAGCGCGACTCGATCCGCGCCCTCGACTTGTTCCATCCGATCTTCGTCCCGTTGCGGTCCGAGCACTACAAGGACGCGTGGCTCCGAGCGCAGGACATCTTCTCCCCGGAGACCGCCGCCGAGTACGCCACCCGCTATCGCATCATCCACCAGAGACCCGGCCGCACCCTCCGGGAAATGGCCCGCACCACCAAGGCAGCCACCCCCCGGCCCCTCTTCGTCGGCGACTTGCGTGTCATGGTCAGCGACGAGGAGCGCCAGTCCGGCCTGTACTCGGACGACCCGGCAGTCGCCCGCCTCTCGCCCCGCCACCTCGAGTGGTTCCCCTTCCTCGCCAACTTTGGCCGCATTCCCCGAAAGGACATGCTCGGGCCCGACCCCGAGCTTCTCCGCCTCCAGGTCTACGACGTCCTCGGCGAGGGCGCCCGCGGCGTCCTCCTTAACTTCTACGAGGCCATGGCCGGCCCCCTTCCCTTCACCGGCCACGATCGCTTTTGCGAGGCCGTCATCCTCGCCCAGGAAATCCAGATCTTCCGCGACTTCTTTGCCGAGGGCCGCATCGATCCCATCCTCATCGAGACGGGCCACCCCCCGCCTGAAGGCGGTTGTCCTCCGCCACGGCATGGAGCAGCTCATCGTCCTGCGACTCGAGGGCTACGAGGAGGACTACTTCATCGACGAAGCCTACATGGAGAGGACGGAAATCGAGTTGGCGGTGGAGAACCCGGATGAGGTCCACGCCTGGCGCATGGACTTTCCCGAGGCCAGGCAACTCGAGGTGATTCGCGACAGTTCCGGCAGCATCCGATTCCTTGCGGGGCCGCTCGAACTCACGGGCCTCGTGCTCCTGACAACCGGGACGCAACGCTCCCGGGACCTCGCCACGGAGATCGAAAACCGTCTCCCGGAGGTTGCCCGCCTCGTCGTCGACCTCCTCGCGGTACGCTTTGCCAAGGTCGCCTACATCGAAGGGGAACTGAACGGCGTTGGCGTCGGTGTGGACAATCGCGAGCGCCTCCGTCTCGTGCAACGCAGCCTTGAGGATGTTCGCGCGCTCCTTCGCCAGCACGACTACGTCAATGCCTACCAGAACGCCCGGGCGGCCGCCCGCTATCTCCGCCAGGTCGTCAAGTACCAGATGGCCAAGGCCCTCGCCACGCCCCTCCCCGAGGGGGGGAGCCTTCGCCCCCACCTGCGGAACAGCTACTATACCCTGCCGCGCTTCTATCGCGAGGTCGCCCTCGAATCCGCCCGGGCCTACACGGACCTTACCTGACTGCCATCATTCGCGGTAGGTGTCCACTAGGCTTCGCGCCCGCAGCCGCATCCGCACGTCGTCGAGGGTGGTGTCCTGCCGCGCCTCGAACCGTATCGTCCGCTTCGCGCCCGCAGGCAGGTCCATGAAGTTGTCGGAGAAGACACCTCTGATCCCCTCCACCTCCAGCCAGGTGTACGGTGCGGGACGCTTGCTCCGGACCGTGACCGTATAGACAACCCCCCGGCCGCCGGTGACGCTCGTGGCCAGGCCTGGCTCGGGCCAGTCGATGTGCTTGGGACGCTCGAAGGTCGCCGAATTGGCGGACACCAGCGCGTCCCCCTCGTGCACTTCCGCGAAGACCAGCACCTCGCGCCGTCCCCGCTGGCTGATTACATCCGCGAGCTTCGCCGTCAGCACCCGCTGGCTCCTGCCCTGCGCCACCCGCACCTCCTTTGAGGCCTCCGCGAGCAGGCGGCCACCCGCATCCGTCGCCCACCAGCGTACCTCGCTCTCGAAACGCGAAGGGCGGTCGTTCGAGAGGTGTACCTCCACGGTTCCCTTCTCCGCGTCCTCCACGAGCGACACCAGCACCGGCGCGAAGAACCTCCGCGCCATGTAGTGCAGGGCCTTCCATCGGCCGGGATGATCGATCGACGACCAACTCGCCACCGGCCAGCAATCATTCAGCTGCCAGTAGATCGTCCCCATCGTCCGCGGCATGTTCCGTCGCCAGTGCTCGACCGCGTACTTGATCGCCAGTCCCTGGAGGATCTGCGTCAGCCAGACCGTCGACTCGAACCCCGCCGGGAGCCGGAACCAGTCCAGCATATAGGCGATCATCAGCCCGTTGCCGACAGGGCTGCGCTGGTGATGCTCCATCACATAACTGGTGATGTTGCGTTCGCCGGGTCGTGCATAGAGCGCGACCGTTTCCGGATGCGGGAGCGACTGGAAACCGAACTCGCTGCAGAACCGGTGGTTGCACGTGCGGTACCACTCGAAAGGCTGGCGCGCGTGCCAGACGCTCCACAGGTGTGCATCCCCGGCATCGGGATTGTTGAAGTCCGCCCGGTCGCCCACCGGGGTGTGCGGGCTTCCCGGCCAGTAGGGCACGTCCGGCGCCTGCTCCGCAGATACCTTCGCGAGCAACTCGTCAAACAGCTTGCCGTACTCCTCCCAACTCATCGTTTCGGGGGTCCATTCCGGTCCGACGAGTCCCTGCTCCAACTCGTTGTTTCCGCACAGCAGCGCGAGGCAGGCATGGTGGTGAATCCGCCGCACGTTCTGCTCGGCCTCCACGCGGACGTTCTCCAGGAAACCCGGCTCGTGCGTGGGATACATCGCGCAGGCGAACATGAAGTCCTGCCACACGCAGATGCCCATCTCGTCGCAAAGGTCGTAGAACGCGTCGTCTTCATAGAGGCCTCCACCCCAGACCCGCAGCATGTTCATGTGGGCGGCGGCGGCGTCCGCGATCAGGCGCCGGTAATCCTCGCGGGTGACCCGCGGGGCAAAAGTGTCCGCCGGTATCCAGTTGGCTCCCTTGGCGAAGAACGGGCGTCCGTTCGCGGCAAAGTGAAAGGTCTCGCCGCTGCCCTCGGGCTCGCGAATGAGTTCGAGGCGCCGCAGCCCGATGCGCTTCTCGACTCTTGATAGCGGCGCGCCGGTCCCATCGAGGAGCTGCGCCTCGAGTCGATAGAGCGGTTGGTCGCCAAGCCCGTTCGGATACCACAGGCGGGGGCGCCGAACCGCAAGCTCCGCGGGGGCATCGGCCTCAGCCACGGCCTCGTCGGCGAGCGCCCCTTCCGGGTCGAACAAGCGCACGGCCAGCCGGTGCCCGCTCGCATCCCCGTCGATCCTTGCCCGAACGCAAACCTCCACATCCCTCGCCCCGTGCTCCTGCCGTATAGACAAGCCATCGAGCCGGGGGCCGTCCCACGCTTCGATCCGCGCCGCACGCCAGATTCCCGCGGTCACCAGGCGGGGCCCCCAGTCCCATCCGAAGTTGCACTGCTCCTTGCGGAGCCAGGGCGGCCCGAGCGGATCCGACGGCGAATCATTCCATGCATTCAGCGGCTCCGCCCGCTGACGCCTGCGTGTATATCGTGCGGCCGAGGCGAACTCCACTTCGATTCCATTCTTGCCGCTCCGAAGGAGAGCCCCCACCTCGAACCGATACGTCCGGAACATGTTGTCCGTCTTGGCCACGACCCGCCCGTTCACGCGCACCGTGGCGATCGTGTCCAGTCCCTCGAAGACCAGTTCCAGGCGGTCCCTGCCGAGCGCCTCCGTGGGAACCTCGAAGGAGCGGCGGAAGACCCAGTCCTTTTCCTGCAGGTGCTGCAGCTGCCTCTCATTGTCGGAATCATATGGATCCGGGATCCGGCCCGCCCGAATGAGATCAAGATGGATGCAACCGGGAACATGGGCGGGAAATGTTTCGGCCCGCCCCTTCTCGGAAGCCGTCCACTCGCCGGACAAGTCGAGGGTCAGCATGCGCTCGGCCTTTCAGTAATCTGGAAAGTGGAATGGATGGCGAGGCGGGGGCATTAGAGCAAGGTGAAACCGGTTGCGGTAACCGCCATGGAAAAGCCTCCCACCCGGAATTCCGAAACGGCTTGCGCACAACTGGGGAGCCCGCCGCCGATCATTCCGAATGCAGAACACCTCTACGGAGAACACCACCCAATGAACCTGATCGATGCCCTTGCGAAGGAGTTCGACCGCGAGAACGCCACCACCCTTCCCCTCCTTGAGATGCTGCCCGAGGACAAGCTTGCGTGGAAGCCTCAGGAAAAGGCCATGACTCTCGCCGAATTGACCGGTCACCTCGCCGAAATGCTCGAGTGGTCCGGGGCCATGATAGGCATGGACAGCTTCGAAATGGACCCCTCCACCCACCAGCCCTTTGTCCCCACCAGCCGGGCGGACCTCCTCGCCAAGTACCGGTCCGGAGCGGATCAAACCCGTCAACTCCTCGCCGGCCTCACGCCCGAGGCCCTCGACGTCATCTGGACCATGACAATCCATGGAAAGACCGTCATTTCCGAAACACGCTACAGTACCCTCCGGACTTGGCTCTTCAATCACCTTATCCATCACCGCGCCCAACTCGGCCTCTACTATCGCCTCATGGGCCTCACCCTCCCGACCATCTACGGAAACACGGCGGACGACCCGGGCGATTTCGCCTGATTCCCCTCTCCGGGCTTGCAGCAGCCTGCGCCCGCGACTAGACCCGGGACCATCTGCGGAGGCGTGGCCGAGCGGTTGAAGGCAGCTGCCTTGAAAGCAGCCGTGCCCGCAAGGGTACCGGGGGTTCGAATCCCTCCGCCTCCGCCAGACATCTCCTCAGCCCCTTGGTGGCAGCTCCTGCGGAGCCCCCCGCCATCCCTTTGCCACTTGGCCATTGCCCCTCTCCGATGTCTCTTTCCCTCCAACACCACCGAGAGGCCTGATCCCCCTATGCACCCCCTGCGCGCCACCGTGCTTTCCGCCTGCCTCGTCATCCCGGCCATTGCCGCCGCCGACGACTCCGCCACCCTAATCGACACCATCGGTTTTGGCTCCTGCGCCCACCAGTCCCGCGAACAACCCATCTGGGATGCCGTCAATGCCGTCGAACCCGAAATCTTCCTTCTCCTCGGCGACAACGTCTATGCCGACACCCTGGACATGAGCAAGATGGCCCGCGACTACGAAATGCTCAACGCCAAGCCCGGCTTCGCCACCCTCCGCGAAAACGCCCTCCTCATGGGCACCTGGGACGACCACGACTATGGCGTGAATGATGGCGGCCGGGAATACCCCATGCGCGCCGAAGCCCAACAGTGCTTCATCGACTTCTTCGACTTTCCCGACGACCACCCCATCCATGAACAGGAAGGCGTGTACAACACCCGCACCTTTGGCCCCGAGGGCCGGCGCGTCCAGATCATCATGCTGGACACCCGGTACCACCGGAGCCCCCTCACCCGCTCCGCCCCCCTCGAGGACCGCCGCGGCTACCGCCCCTACGCCCCCCTGTGGGACGATAACGCGACCTTCCTCGGCGAGGAGCAGTGGGCCTGGCTTGAGGAGCAACTCCGCCAACCCGCCGACCTCCGCATCATCGGCTCCAGCATTCAGTTCGTCGCCGAGGACCACTGGTTCGAGAAGTGGGCGAATCTGCCCCTCGAGCGCCAGCGACTCCTCGATCTGATCAACGAGACCGGCGCCGAGGGCGTCCTCTTCGTCTCCGGTGACCGCCATCTCGCCGAAATCAGCATGATGGACGGCGGCGTCGGGTATCCGATCTTCGACGTCACCTCGAGCGCCCTCACCCAGTCGCGCGACAATGTCCGCTATCAGGAGGAGAACCGCCACCGCCTCGGCACCCTCAACTGGGGGCGAAACTTTGGCGTCATCCAGGTCGACTGGGAGCAGGACGACCCCCAGATCCGCCTCCAGATCCGCGACGAAATCGGCGACATCATGATTCAGCGCAAGATCCGCCTGAGCGACCTGCGGCGCGAGACGGCCGCCGGCGGCTGACGGCCGGCATGGACAAGCTTCTGGTGGTACCCGGGCTGGGACTCGAACCCAGGACCAACGGATTAAAAGTCCGCTGCTCTACCAGCTGAGCTACCCAGGCACCGCGAGGGGGCGAGAACACGCAGAGGGCGGGGTTGCGTCAAGGAGGGTTTCGGGTCCCGGCGGGGCCTGAGGAGCGGGACCCCGGTTGGGGGGGGAACCCGGGCCGGGGGCGGGTTGTCCCCCTTGGCATCGCCGATGGTCGCTGGATGGCGCCGATTCCCGGTTTCGGGGGGACTCCGCACTTGACGCTTTCTCTCGCGGATTCAAGGGTCCAGCGATGTTCATCGCAGGCGAGCGGTTGTCTTCCTGGGGAGGAGCGGATGCTCATGGTTGATCGGCGCGTGTGCCGGGTGCGGTGGGGGCGCGGATTTACTCTGATCGAGCTGCTGATCGTGGTGGCGATCATAGCGATTCTGGCGGCGATTGCGGTGCCGAACTTTCTGGAAGCGCAGACGCGGTCGAAGGTGGCCCGGGTAAAGGCGGACCAGCGGTCCGTGGCGACGGCGGTGGAGTCCTATCGGGTGGACAACAACCGGTACCCGCCGAGGACCAAATCCAACCTTGGCAATCTTCGGGGTCTGGCCGAGCCGACCCTGCGGGCGGAAGAGATGTCCCGCTTTACAACGCCGGTGGCGTACATCTCGAGTTTACCCGTCGATATCTTCGAGAATGGGATTGCCGCCCCCAACAACCTTATCGACTACTATGACCCACTGCTCGTTTACCAGATGACCCAGGACCCTCCGTCGTCGTTCTCCTACACGGATGCGCGGGATTCCGCGAACTCGCAGAGTTACAGGTATGGCTGGATGCTGTTGAGTGTGGGACCGGACGGCGAGGTGGGCGAAGGAAGCTTCAACTTCGGAGCGAATTTCCCTCCGCCGCGTCTCGATTTTCTCTCTTGGAACGACGAGTATGACCCGACCAACGGCACTGTCAGCCCCGGGAATGTCACCCGTTTTCAAGCCACAGGAGTCACTGCGACCGATGCGTTCAGGTAAGTCCCTGCCGAGCCGTTTGCTGACCTGGGTGGCGCTTGCCGCCCTCGCCCTTTTGTTACCCGCCGGCGTGCGCGCCGCCGTGATCCCCCTGACCCTCGAGGAGATGGTTGCCGTCGCCGACGAGGTGGTGGTTGTCCGGGGGACGGGGACCCGGTCGGAATTGGTGAGCACCGGCCGCATCTACACCACCGCGGACTTCCTTGTGGTCGAGAACCTCAAGGGCTCGATGACGGGGAAGAGTTCGATCTCCTACCTCGGAGGGCGGTACAACAGCCTGGTCATGGTGGCGCCGGGCATGCCGTCGCTGCGCGAGGGCGAGGAGGCGGTCCTTTTCCTCAGCAAGCCGCTCGAGCGCCTGCCGGAGAAGGCAAAGGCGCAGTACAACCCCGACTCGCCGATGGTGAACAGCTTCCTGGTGGTGGGTGGTCATCAGGGGAAATTTGTGATCACGAACCAGACGGCCGACGGACAGAAGATTCGAACAGGTGCGGAGCCGATCCCCGCCGGGGCTCCGATCAGCCGGAGTTTGAGCACCGTGCCCCACACCAAGGCGGCCGGCGGCGTGGTGACCTACGGCGAGTTCGCGGAGACCGTCCGCGGGCTTGTGGCGAAGTCGCAACAGAAGGCGGCGACGAAGGGGAAGGGCGACACGATCACCGGGATCTACGGCAAGTTTGCCGTGCCGGAGCGCGGCGACGACCCGGTCGCCCGGGCCTTCGATCCCCTGCCCTCGATGGCTTACATGTCTGACGCCGAACTGAAGACGCTGCGCGAGAAGGCGCTTCAAGGGACGGCACCGGCGGCCGACAAGTCCTCCCAAGAGGCTGCCAAATGATGCGCGATCCCATCGCCACGACGACTTCCTCCACACTTACCGATTCGAGGCCTTCCATGCTCGCTCCAGTGCTGCGCCGGACCCTCCTCACCTTCCTCGCGGGTTGTCTGATGATGGGATCCGCGGTGACCAAGGTCCATGCCGGCCCCGGCTATCATGTCATCGCGATCGACGACGGGGGCACGGACGACGTGCTCGTCGACGATGTCCTGTTCCGCAAGCGTCTGCGCTTTTCGATGGATGTGCCCCAGCGGTTCTATCTCTACCGGCGCACGCCAACCTCCGCCTTTTCGGTGCTCGATCCGGGGATCCAGGACGGAATCAGCCCGATCGAGGACCAGGAGATCATGGAGGCCCTGCGAACCGCGCAGGAGCAGTGGCTCGATCCCGACACGGAGCTCGACCTGCTCCTTCCGCTGTATTCGGACGAGGGGGCGTTCGGCGCGCCGTTCGTCAATTACCTCGGCGGGGGCCCCTTCGAAACCGCGATGGACGCCCGCAACCTGATCAGCTTCCGCGATACGGAAAACCCCCTCGGCGACGGCGTCATCTTTGAACCCGTTTATTATTACTTCGAGGAAGACTATGAGATCAACCTGAGCATCAGCCCGAACAATCAGGTGGATCTCGGGTTTGATGATGACGGGCTGGTGATCGGCGAGTTCGTGGAAACGACGCCGGGCCAAAGCGACCTCGCGTTCCTGCTGCGGGCGGCCGTCGGTGACGACGAGGTGGAGGCCGGCGTCCTGGTCGAGACCGACATCATCATGAACGGCACCCTGGCCGATTGGGAGCTTTACCCTCAAGATCCGGACGACCTCGCCCAGCAGGAGCTTCTTCGCGAGGAAGTGCTGGGCACTTTCGACATCCAGGCGGCGCTGACCAAGGCGGTCGGGCGGGGCATCGGCCTCGCCGAGTCGCACCTCTACAACGCCACGCTCTCGCTTTTCTACATCACCGACGACGATGTGAACGACGAGTTCCTCACGGACCCGTACAAGGTGCGCGAGCTGGCGCTGGACGACACCTCGGGCACGATCCTTCTCTATGGCGAGGACATGGGCGGGGCGATTTCCGGCAACCTGTTTCTCGGCGCGGGAATCGTAAGCGAGGCGACGCCGATCATTACTTCGAACGCGGTGGGTCTCGACAACCAGCCGGTGTTCGTGGGGCGTCCACTCCACCCGGGGCAGCCAATCAGCCTGGACACGGTGATCGAGCTGAATGCGCGTTACCCCTTTACCGAGCGCAATGTGGGGCCCATCGAGCTGCTGGCCCACGACCTGACCGGCGGCCGCGACGGCGACATCGAGTTTTTCTACGCCGGCGCCCTCGGCCCGACGGTGGAGGATGGCCAGGACGTTCTGATCCCGGACAACACGTCGACAAGCTCGGGCAAGTACCTGATCCCCGGGCTGCCGAGCGGCGAGTACTTCGTGCTGGCGCGTGCCCGCGACAACGACGTGGCCTGGATCAACCAGCGCCAACAGATCATCCGCACTGTCAGTGACGAGGATGGCATCACCGACAACCCGAGCGTGCCGATGGAGTTCTTTGGCGGCGTCTCGGAGATGGCGCCGATTCCCGGCGACGGCAACGTCAACGAAAGCCCCGACAATGACATCCTGATTCGCGACGACTTCATCCAGTTCCTGCCGGAGTTCGTCGACGTGATCTTCATTGATCCGCTGACCGGCGAGGAAATCCCCGGTGTGGCGCCGACGGGGCGCTACAGCGTGAATGTGGCAGAGTCGTTTGCGATGCTGAACAACGATTTCCGGACAATCACGCCGACGCTCCATGCGACGGTGGCCCAGATCGTGGTGGACGCGGACCACACGAATCCGGCGCGCCGTCGGACGCTGTTCCTCGACAACCGGGGCGCTGGCTTCAACGGCCAGTTCGGCGACGTGGTCGAAGTGGATGAAGAAGAAGACCGGATGACGATCGCGTATCCCCTGGTGAACTCGCTCGGCATTCAGTACGGCCAGATCGACCAGACCTTCGAGATCATTTCGGCGCCGGACATGCAACTGGGCGGGCTCTTCGGGCCGGTCAACGAGCGCCGTGCGGTCCGGGTGACCTGGCGCTATACGAACCTTGACCAGCCCAAGGTGGAGAACGGCCAGCAGGTCTCGACGGGCCTCCAGCGCTTCGGCCTCGCGAACCTGGTGCAGCCGCAGATCGGGGTTCTCTCGACCCCGTCGATCTTCGCGAATGGAAACCAGATTGATCGTGCGACGACGTTCTCCGGCGGCTCGATTCCGGAGATCCTTTACTGGGACGACCTGGAGGGCCAGCAGTCGTACTACCGGGTGGCTTTCGCGACGAACCTGCCGTCGGTGGCCTCGGTGCCCAGCACGGCCTCGGTCGTGGACCTGGACCGTGCGATTCAGACGAACCTTTGGGAGTACCAGGTCGGCAATGGGATCATCGACGGCCCGCTCAACCTGTCGGTTGTCAACCGCGGTATCCTTTCGCTTTACGACCCGATGGAGGTCCAGCCCGGCCAGACGGTGACGCTTACGTCGGTGGTGGCGTACCAAATGCAGTTCGCGGCGGATTCCGAGGAGATGTTCTTCCGCCAGGTGGAGAACGGCTTTCCACGCACGAGCGAGCGCGAGGTCTTTGCGGACGACCCGCAGATCGGCTACCCGATCGGCGTCGGCAACGGCACCGAGGACGGCGTCAACATCATCACCAACGTTTCCACACGGGTCACTTTTCCCGGCAACGACTTTGACGGCGACGGTATTCCCAACGAGGCGGACAACTGTCCCTTCACCCCGAACCCCGACCAGGACGACGTGAACGGCGACGGCGTTGGCGATGCCTGCGTCGGTGACTTCGATGGAGACGGGGTGCCGGACTCGGCGGACAATTGCCCGGAGGATCCGAATCCGGATCAGGCGGACGTGGACCTCGATGGAATTGGCGACGTTTGCGACGATGATAGCGACAACGACGGCATCCCGGACGATGAGGACAACTGCGTGTTCGTCTTCAATCCGGACCAGGCCGACAGCGACAACGACGGCGTGGGCGACGCCTGCGATGGCGACATCGACGGCGACGGCATCCCGGACGAAGTGGACAACTGCCCCGAAACGCCCAACCCCTCGCAGGAAGACATCGACGAGGACGGGGTGGGTGACGCCTGCGATCCCGACCGCGACGGCGACGGCATCCCGAACGATGTGGACAACTGCCCTGACGAATTCAATCCGGGGCAGGAGGACGAGGACGGCGACGGGGTGGGTGACGCCTGCGTGCCGGGACTCGTCAAGTTCGAGGACGAATCGGAAGAGCGCCTGCCGGTCGACAGCTTCAACATTGCGGACATCGCCTACGGCGACCTGAACGGCGACGGCTACCCCGACCTGGTGATCGCGCTGGCTGGCCAGGGCGTGAACATCGTCGGTGGCGCGACCAACAGGATTTACCTGAATGAGGGCGCCCGCGGCCGGCCGGGGCACTTCTATGATGCGACCTTTGGCGAGAACGGCGTGGTCGAGGCGGGTGCCGGCGGCCAGGCCGGCGGCGACGACCGCCTCCCCGTCCAGAACGACATCACCGATACCACCGTGCTGTTCGACTTCGATCTTGACGGTGACCTCGACATCTTCTTCTCGAACCGTGCGAGCGACGACGGCCAGCCCGGCGGCCAGAACCGTCTCCTCATCAACGTCGATGTGGATGACCCGCTGGTGAATCCGTTCGCCGATGGCGATGAACTGGGCGATGGATTCTTTGTCGACTATACAGACCGTGCGATGCCGGGTGTGCTGAACACCAAGGACGCGGAAACCCAGTTCCTTTACCCCCGGGCCGCGCACACCCGCGCCCAAGCCGCGGACATTGACTCGGACGGCGACATGGATCTGATCGTTCCGTTCCGGACCCGGGGCTCCAACTTCCTGCTCGCGACGGATCCGGTGTCCGGCGCGACCTTCCCCGATTTTGGTTACCTCGATCTCAACGGCTCCGCGACCACACAGGCCCTGATCGACACGAACCCGGACGAGGAAGGGATCCAGGCACCGTTCAACAGGCCCAACTTCGGCCTGCGCATCCTGATCAACCGGCGGAATGAACTGGTGGACGACACCGGCGCGCGGCTGCCCATCGGGACGCCCGACGCCTTCGTCCAGTTCATCGGTCAGAACCCGGCTCTGGTGACGAGCGTCTTCAATCCGAACGTGCCGGCGGATGAAACCGCCCGCGGTTTCAGCCGCGTCGTGGACAAGTTCTGGTTCCGTGATGAGACGCTCGGCCGCGACGGCCTTTTCGGTGGCTCCTTCACATCGAGCGCAAACCTCGACCGCATTCCCATGGGCTATCCGGATATTCCTCAGGACGAGCCGCGTGATGGAGGCAACCGCGAGGACGAGCATTTCGACTCCGTCGGCGGCGTCATGGTGGGCGCGTTCATCGGCCAGTTCGGCCCCGACATCTTTCACCTCACAACCCAGCTGGAACGGCTGATTCCGGACGAGGACGTCACAAATGTCATTCTCGATGGCAAAGACACACTCTTCAACAACTTCGATGCGTTCGACGAGACGGGGGCGCTGATCTCTCCGGACCGGGCGGGCATCATCGATGGTTCCGTCGACGGCTATTTCGAGAACGTGAACTTCGGTCCGGAACGTTGGGCCGATATGCCGAACGACTTCCCTTCGCGCATTGGCGCCGCGCAGGGACGTCCGTACGACATCGAGCCGGTGGAGAACGGCGAGGGGGCGATTGTCATCCCGACGATCCAGTCCACCGCCGGTGTGGTGGCGGACACTCTCAACTCCGGATCGCAGGATATCGTCGTGTCCCACACCCAACCGCCAGGCACCGACACGGGGGCTGTGGCGTATCGCCAGACCCGGTTCCCCACGCCGGGGATCGTCACGGGGGCAGTGGTCAATAGGGGCCAGAACGGATTCATCGGCGGGACGGCTTTCGACTATCTCTACAACGTCGGTGTTTCCGCCGTTACTCCCCCGCAGTTCTACAACGAATTTGGCCTCTTCAACGTCTCCTCGCGTCCTCGCGATACTGCGGCGGGCGACCTTGACCGCGACGGCGATATCGACCTGGTGTTCATCGGCGATGGCGGCGACCAGTCCCAGTACTACACGCTGGATCCGACCGGTGGATTCATCGACATCTTCCTGAACGATGGTCTCGGAAGAACCTTTGCCGACGCCACCGTCTCCGCCTTCCGCGAGAATGCCAACCTCGCCTCTGCAGGGCTGACCATCGCCGTTGTGGATGTGGATCTCGATGGCGACTACGACATCGTAACGGGTGGCAATTCGGACGGCATTCGGATCCTGATGAATCAGACCTACAACCCGGACGTGCGACCGGATGTGAACTCTTCCTCGGATGCCCCCCTCTTTGCGGACTCCACGGTAAGGTACGTGCCGCAGCAGGCCAACGAGGCGTTCGATCCATTTAATCCGGGTATCGGAGGCTCGGCGGGCTCGACCTCATCGGCGGAGGCCGGCGATATCGACCGCGATGGCCGGGTTGATCTGCTGATCGCCGGAGGGGTCGAATTCGCGGAGGTGGGCGATCGCACCTACGTCTTCCGCAACAACGGGCCGACCTTCGGGGCGACGCGCTTCTTCACTCCCTCGCCGCTGGGCAACCCCTTCCCGCGCCTGACGACCGAGGACTTCGTCCAGGATGGGGAACTCACGTCCCTCTTCCCCTTCAACCGCCCAACCTCGAAGGCAAAGTTCCTGGACTTCGATGGCGACGGTGACTTGGACATCTTCAGCGCGAACTTCAACGCGGTGAACCAGGTGTTCATCAATCGCGACGCCGACGAGAATCCCTATGCGACGCTTGGCCTTGGGGCCAGCCCCGCGTTCTTCAACTCGGGGACCGACTACGAGACGACGGAGCCCCGCATCAGCCGTGATGACGAGGCGGAGCCCTTCGGGTTCGCCGAGGAGATCCTCCTCGGGACGACCCTCGGCGACGGCATCTTTGAACTGAACCGCAACGATGTCTACCTCGTGTATCCGGACCTGACGGGTCCCGGAAACAAGGAATTCACGATCGATTTCGCCTTCGGTGATGTGGACAAGGACGGGCGGGTGGACGTGCTGCTCTGTAACGGCAACCGGAATATCGGCGCCCGCAACGTCATGCTGATGAACCGCCTGGCGGACCCGGGGAATATCGCCTCCGCCTCCCTGCAGGACGAGACGAGCTTCCGTTTGCCGGAGGTCCCCGGACCGTTCAATGATACGGGCTCCATTCTCGACGATACCCGGAGCGCGGCCTTCGTCGATGTGGATGGGGATGGCGACCTGGATCTGATCGTTGGTAACGCCCGTGCCGTCAGCACCGAGGAAGCGAATCCGTTCCTCGTCGAGCGTTCGATCCTCTACCTGAACGACGGTGAGGGGCGTTTCAGCGAAGTCACGAATCGCAGCCAGTGGCCACTGATCGAAACGGTGGTGGAGAAGGTTACCGTTGGTTCCTTCGGGAATGACACGGACATCCCCGAGGATACCGACGGCAACGGGGTGGTGACGGAGGCGGAGATTGCCAACTTCGAAAACATCGTGGACGCCCTCTCGAGGACGACCTACGCGGGCGGCAGCGTCCCGATCGGCTTCGTGCCGGGCAGCGTCAGCCAGGTGCTCGTGACGGAGACGGTTCGCGACCCGGCGATCCCCCTGAGGACACGCGTCACCCAGCGACCGGCGCGTTACATCGATATCGATGCAGGCGGGACCTACAACCCGGTGTTCGACGTCATCCTTTGGACCAGTGAAGGCGCGAATCTGTACCTCTCGAATGACGGCAATGGGAACTTCACGATCGAGTCTGGAGCGGTGTTCCTCGATCCGCTGGCGGAAGCGGCCTTTGACGCGGAGGTTGGTGACATCGATCAGGACGGCTTCAACGACCTCGTGGTCGCGGTCTCCGGTCAGGGCAGCCGCCAAAACCTCCGGTTCCTCCACAACGGTGGCGCGCTCGGCTTCCCGTTCTTCCGCGACCGGACGCCGTCCGAGATTCCGGTGCCCCAGGGCAACCTGGTGGCGGAGGCGGCGTCTGCCTCGGAGCCGCGCGGCAACGCCCGGGCGGTGGCTCTCTTCGATGCAGATGGGGACGGTGACCTTGATCTCTACGAGGGTCAGGCAGGTCGGACCTTCGGCGGCATCAGCTATGGCGCGGTGGATACCTTCTACGAAAACCTGTTGATCGGTGCGGGGGTGAACGTGGCGCCGAACCAACTGGTACGGCCGATTAGCTCGCCGGCGCTGAATACGCCGGCTCCGCGCCTGACGGTGACGAAGGTGGTGGCCAATGTCGGGGCCATCGGTTCGACGATGACGGTCCGGGTATACGGCACGGAGTTCCGTGCCGGGGCCGAGGTGTTCTTCGGGCCGGGCATCTCGGTGGTGACGTCGCCGCTGGTGAAGTCGGCAAACCAGATCGACCTGACGATACGGATCGAGCAATCGGCCAACCCCGGGCCGCGACAGGTCTTCGTCTTCAACCCGAACGGCGAGACGGCCGTGAGCCCGCCCAATGCGTTTATCGTCGGTTATCCGGCGTCCGACATCGATTCCGGCCAGGACCGCTCGGAAACCTCCATTCCCGACTGGATGATCTTCCAATGAGGATGCCCCAAGCCCTCCGAATCCGCTCGCCGTACCTGTCGCCTGCGCTCGTTGCCCTGTTGGCGGCTGGTCTCGCCGGGCCCCTCGCCCCACCGGCCGTGGCCGATGGCGAGATCGTGCTCAAGGCCAACGCACCGCACTCCCGCATGACGTCGGAGTTCTTCCATCTGGTCGACGATCTGACGTCGAAGGACAAGGCGGCCCGGGCGGACTTCCTTGGGCGAAAGTCGGCGGAGCGCCACGCGCCGCCGTTCAGGCTCCGGGGTGCCGGGCTCGACCAGATCCACGCCTACGTGCAGCTCGGCTCGTGGAGTCCGGAGGTGCGTTCGGCAGTTTCCAGCGCCGTGGACGAGGTGACAGGGGAGGATCCCGAGCGTCTGCTACTGGAAGTGTGGGTGCCGCTCGGAAATGTGGAAAAGCTGGCGTCGCTCGAGGGTGTACTGCACCTGCGGCGGCCGGCCTACGGCATCCCGGCGGCGGGCAGCGTGGTCACCGAGGGGGACACCAACCTCGGCACGACGTACATGCGCAGCCTTGGCCGCGTAAACGGCCTTGGCATCAGGGTAGGTGTGATTTCCGACGGGCTGTTCAATAACGAGTTCCCGTCGGATCTGGCGGGAGAGATCGGATCGAACGCTGATCCCCGTGTATCGACCGGCAACATTCCCGTCCGTCCCGGTGGGGAGGGCGAAATCTTCACGTCGCGCTTCTTCGGCAACGTGACAATCTCTCCCCAGACGTTTGCGTTCCACGACATCGGCACCGATGCGATTCCAGACGGAGCGGCGATGCTCGAAATCGTCCACGATCTCGCGCCCGGTGCCGCACTCTTCTATGCGGGGGCGCAGACCGACGTCCAGTTGGTCACGGCCCGCAACAACCTCCTGAACACGCAGGTCTCCGGCGAGGCGAAGTTCGGAGTGGACGTGATCGTCGATGACCTGATCTTCTACGAGTCGGGACGTTTCGATGGGACGAGCACGGTCTCGCGGCGGGCCCAGGAACTCGTGCTCGAGAACGACGTCGTTTATGTGACCGCCGCCGGTGACTATACGCCTCCGCCGACCCAGGCAGGGCTCGTTTCCACGGAGGTGCAATCCACCCGGTTTCCGCTGTTTATCAACGGATACTTCTCGTCGATTCGGGGGCCGTCGGACAGCCGGGTCCACAACTGGGCGGAAGGCCGCTCGCCCACGGCGATCGACAGCACGCTGTTGCTCCGGCCCCAGGAAGGGCTGATCGATGTGTTGCTGGTCTGGGATGACGTCTATGACCCCCAGGATCCAAGAACAACAGACGACCTCGATCTGTTCCTCCTCAAGCCGGAGGATCTGCTGCCGGGCGATTTCCCGCTGCCGGACATTGTGCGGTCCTCGACGGACCTGCAGTCCGCTACCGGACGTCCCGTCGAGCGCATCACCGTTCCCCTCGATGCGCAGTTCGCCGACAACAATTTCCGTCTGACGATCTCGCGCAAGGACCAAATCAATCTCTCGCCGACGCCCTTCACGCTGATCATCTTTCAGGGTGTCGTCGACGCCTCCGACACGCAGTATCTGACCCACGGGATTGCGGGAAACAACGGCGACGCCTTGCCGCCGGTGATTACCGTCGGATCGTTGGACGCCACCCAAGGGGTCCGGAGCATTGTCCCGACGAGTGTGCCGGGTCTTTCACCCGGACCGGGCCGGGCACTGAACAACGACTTCTTCCGCTGGTACACGACCCAACAGACGCCGGCGGTGGTGAGTTACGCGAACACGTTGACGTATTCCGCAGGGGCGACGAACGCCCTGGGCGAGTTCGAACCGGGGCCTTTCCCCGGATCCTCCGCCGCCGCGGCGCACATCGGTGGCTTGGTGGCACTGCTCCGCCACGCCGACCGCTCCATCGCCTCCTTTCAGTTCTACGACATCCTCCGGACAACGGACAACGGGACGTTCCCGAACGCGACGCCGATCAATACAGACACCCTCGCCCAGTTCCAAAACCCACCGTCCTATCTCCGCGTCAACGGATTCGACCTGTACTCGAATGTGTTGTTCAGCCCTCTCGGCCGGAAGCGGAAGACGATTGTGTCGACCTACGGCAACACGGACGAGGTGTGGGAGGAAAGCGGGACCGTTTATCCCTTCAACCCCGCGCTGTTCACCAAGTCGCCCATCGGCATCGAGATTTCCGCCGGGGGCCTCGAGAACGTGTTCGGCTACTGGCAAACGGACCTGCTGGAGCTCCCCACGGAGGAGGGCTCGTCGCATGTGCTCGATCCAAAGAAGCTGTACTGCCTGACGGTGCGGGTGGGGACGGACGAGCCGGATCCGATGAAGGTTCCGCATTTCCGGCTGAGGCTGACGAGTGGCGGCTCGGATGAGTCGGTGCTGAAGGTGGTGGCCGGGGTTCATGCGAACGCGGAACACCCCCCAACGACGATCGGCGGCAAGGAATACAAACTGTACTATCAGCCAGCCAACGCGGCGGTCGCGGAGCAGGGCGTACGGTTCGCCTTCGATCTGGTGCACTTCAATCCGGACGACAACTCGGGGGCGACGCTCTTCCTCCACGAGGTCTCGTTCGAGGAACTGGACGACCAGTGAAAGCCGGCAGGGCTTTGATGTAGCAGCGTCATGTACGGGCGGCCCTGCGAGGGGTCGCCCTTCCTGTTTCCCGGGATGCGGATAACGATGATGGGCCCGATTCCTTCGCGCGATCACCTTCCGGCGCCTCTGGTTGCCGCTCTGGAGGAGGCGGGAGTTGACCGCGCCCCGCTCTCGATCTTTGGCGACCCGGCAGGGTGGAGTTGGGAGGCGCCGCGGGTGGGAATGGTGGGGACGCGGGATCCATCGGCGGAGTCGCTGGAGGCACTGGGGGTGCTTGCCCGGCGGCTTGCCGCAGGGGCCCAAGTCGTGAGCGGAGGGGCGATCGGCACCGACAAGGCGGCCCACCTGGCGACACTGCAGGCGGGGGGGCGGACGGTTCTTTGCGCGCCGGAGGGTCTTGACCTCGCGCTGAGCCGACCTTGGCTGGCGCCCTACCTCCTCGGCGGGACGGAGTCCCGGCTGCTTATCCTCTCGCTCTTTCCGCCGGGCCAATCGATCACGCGCCAAACACCGGTCATCCGCAACCGGCTGATTGCTGCACTCAGTGACGTGCTGGTGGTGGGGGAGGCGCGGCCGGATTCGGGAACATTTCACTGCGTGCGCGCCGCATTGGAGTTTGGAGTGCCGATTTTCTATCTGGCGGGAACGGGAGCGGACGACCCGGGTCTTTCGGAGGGCCGGAGCACCCTTGCCCGTCGCCACGCCATCGCATTCGATGTGGGGGAGGCCGGCGACCCGTCGCTGGCGGCATCGATATCCGAAGCGGCCGCCCGACAGCGCCGCTCCCGCGAGCACCGTGACCGCGCCCAGCTCCAGCTCTTCGACGAAGCAAAAGGTGACTGACACCGCCTCGGTGGCGGTAAATCGGCCGTTTCCCCACCCGCTGACCTACACGGTGCCTGACGACTTGGACCCGGGGCTCCAAAGGGGCGACCTCGTGCGGGTTCCCCTCGGGCGCGAGGAGGTGATCGGTTGCGTGCTGGGGCCGGGCGAGCTTCCGCCGAAAGGCAAGCCGGTCCGGCTCCGGGCGGTGCTGGGACGCGCCTCGCCCTCCTACCGGATGGACGAGGAGTTGATCGCGCTGGCGGAGTGGATCGCCGACTACTACTGCTGTGGCATCGGAGAGGCGCTTTGTTCCGTCTCCCACATCGGTTTCGCGGATGTGGACCTGAGCCGGCGTTCTGTCTATACGGTGGCAGGCGATCGGGCGTCAGAAGGGCTGACGGAACGTCAGCGTGCGGTGGCGGCGGCGCTGATGGAGAGGGGCGACCCGGGGCCGCGAAGCCTGACGGACTGGGCGCGGCTTGGCGGGACGACGCCGGCGCTCCTGCGAAAGCTGGTGGAGGCGGGGGTACTGGTCCCGGCGCTCCCGAAGGAGGACGACGCGGCGCTCCCATCGGGGCGAGAGGAACCGCTCCCCCTCCTGCCGGGCCAGCGTGAGGCCCTTGATGGGATCGCGCCGGCCGCCTGCGATCCGCGATTTGCCGTGTTCCTCCTCCACGGGGTGACAGGCTCCGGCAAGACGGAGGTGTACCTCCAGTTGCTGGCGATGGTGCTGGAACGTGGTGGAACGGGCCTGTGCCTCGTGCCGGAGATCTCGCTGACGCCGCAGACGATCGACCGGTTTGCACGGCGGTTCGGCGAGCCCGTGGGGGTCCTCCATTCGCAACAGACGCGGCGTGCGAAGCTGGTGCTGTACGAGCGGGTCCGGCGTGGGGAGATCCGCCTCGTCGTGGGTGCCCGCTCGGCCGTCTATACACCGCTTCCCCGCCTTGGGATCATCGTGGTGGACGAGGAGCACGAATCGAGCTACAAGAATGGGGAAACCCCGCGGTATCACGCCCGCGACGTCGCGATCATGCGGGCCCGATCGCTGGGGATCCCCGTGGTGTTGGGGAGCGCCACGCCAAGCTTCGATTCCTACCAGAACGGGCTCGCAGGAAAATACACGATGCTGCGGCTGAGGGAACGGCCGGCGGGCCTGCGCCTGCCCGAGGTGCGCGTGGTCGGCCTTCAGCCCAAGGCTGCGATCGATCCTTCCGGGTTCCATTTGCTCTCGCCCGAACTGGTGTCGGCGATGGGCGACCGGCTAAAGAAGGGGGAACAAACGCTGCTGTTCCTGAATCGGCGGGGATTCTCGAACTTCCTCATGTGCCCGCAATGCCGGTGGGTGGCGCGGTGCGAGGAAGACGACCTGGTGCTGACGATTCACCGGCGAGGAGGGAGGGCAGCGGAGGAGTCCACGCCGGACCTCTTCGAACAGCCGCTCCGCGCCAACGAGGCGGTGCTCCGTTGCCATTTCTGCAGCCGGAGCCATCCCTATCCGACGGCTTGCCCCAGTTGTGGAGCGACGGACCTGATCGCGATGGGGAGCGGCACGCAGCGTATCGAGGAAGCGCTCCGGCGGACGTTTCCCGAGGCGCGGCTGCTCCGCCTCGACCAGGATTCCGTCGGCGGACGCCAGGGCTTTCTTCGCGCCTGGAACCAGATGGTCCGCGGCGAGGCCGACATCATCCTCGGCACGCAGATGATCGCGAAGGGGCTTCACCTCGAACGGGTGACCCTTGTCGGCGTCATCCTCGCCGAGGTGGGACTGTTCATCTCGGATTTCCGCGCGGAGGAACGGACCTTCGCGCTGTTGATGCAGGTTGCCGGGCGGGCCGGGCGCGCCAACATGGGCGAGGTTCTCTTCCAAACGTACATGCCGCACCAGCCGGCGATCCGGTTTGCCTCGAAGCATGACTATGAGGGGTACTTCGAGGCGGAGATTTCCCGCCGAAGAAAGGCGCGGTTTCCTCCGGTGGAACGGTTGGTTTCCCTGACGATTTCGGACCGTGACGCGGCACGGGCGGGAGGAGAGGCGCGCAACCTCACGGGGATCCTCCGGCGGCTCAGCCACCGCGACTCCTTTCAGGGGGTGCGGGTGTTGGGGCCGAATGCCGCCCCGATCGGGCGCCTGGCCGGCCGGGTGCGAATGCGTCTGCTTCTGGCGGGGCCACGCCAACCGGTCAACACAGGGCTTCTCCGGGCGGCGCTGGCGGATGCCAACTGGCGTCCCCACAGCACCACCCAGCTCACGATCGACGTCGATCCCCAGGACCTCCTCTAGCCGCCCATGTCCCTCGGTTCCGTCCTCATCGTCCGCCTTTCGGCCATCGGCGACGTCGTCCATGCGCTGTCGGTGGCGGAGGCCCTCCGCCGGGCGCTGCCGCAGGCACGCATCGGTTGGCTGGTGGAGGAGCTGTCGGCCCCACTTCTGGACAATCATCCGGACGTGGACCGTGTCTATACGCTGCCGAAGAAGCAGTGGCGACGGGCGCCGGTACGCGCGGCGCTGCACGACATGGGTCCCTTCTTCCGAAGAATCCGGGGCGACCGTTGGGATGCCGTCGTGGACCTGCAGGGAATTCTCAAGTCGGCGCTTGCGGCGCGGGCCTGCGCGTCGGGGGCTGTGGTGGGGTTCGCGGGCGAGAACGCGCGCGAGGGTTCGCGTTTCCTGTATAGACGTGTAGTAAGGCCGCGGGCGGCCGACATCCACGTGGTCGAGCAGAACCTCCGCCTGCTGGAGGGCTTGGGGCTACGGGTACCGGATTCACCGCCGCGCGGGCGGCTCGGTCTGAGGGAGGAC
>CAYQTO010000021.1:0-28021 GCA_964420455.1 uncultured Candidatus Sumerlaeota bacterium
GGGAGTGGCCGGTGAGGCCGAAGTGGGGGGTGGTGGGGCCGTTCTTGAGGGCGAGGAGGGGGGCCATGATGGCACGTGCTTCGGCGAGGGCGGGGCGCCATTCCTCCTCGGGGGCGTGGTCGGGCTTGGCGACGACGACAGAAAACACGTCGTCGAGGGCGCGGGTGATGCGGGCGCGCCGCAGGGAGTTTTCCTCGAGTAGGTCGGTGAGTTGGAGGAGAACCCGAAGGTCGAAGACGAAGGCGCTGACGTCTTCGCGCTCGAGGAGGATCTCGACGCCGCCGAAGGTGAGCCCATTATCGGGAACGGTGACCGGCGCATCATCGGGAAAGCAGCCGGGAAAGGAGTGACCGGAATAGGCCTCGAAAGCGAGGTGGACGCGGCGGCCGGCCTTGCCGCGGGGGGTGATCAGGACCTCGCGGTGGTACTCGTCGAAGACGCCGACAGGTTGGCCATCGCGAAAGACGAGTACCTGAATGCCGGAGAGATGGCCGGCCTCGGCGGTGGCGTTGCCCCGAACAAACACGCTCCGGCCGGCGCACTCCCTGGGCAGGGAGACGTCGCCGCGCATCCAGGTGGTGAGCCCGTCGCCACCCCATCGCTCCCCCTTCGCGAGCGGCTTCCATCGCAGGTCCGGATGACCGGACGGCTCGGTGCGATAATGCTGGCGGGTGACCGTCGCCTCGACGGGGACCTCCGCAAGGGCCTGAAACCGCAGGGATTCATAACGACGTTCGATGGCCTGGAGCTTACGAAGCGTCTTGGCGTCGGTGAGCATGGGCGTGCCTGTGGAGGGGAGTTATGGGGACAGGGCACGCTGGGGTTAGGGAACGGCCGGGATCAAGGAGTAGTAGGAACCCGTTTGACTAAACCATGCGATAGACGATGACGGCGACGCAGACAGCGGCGGCGCCGGCGGCGGGGACCCAAACCGGGAAGCTGAGGCGGCGCGCGAGGCGCTCCACGGGGAGGAACGATGCGGCCAGGGCGATCCCCACAATGACCGCCGCCACCACCAACCAGACGACAGCAAGGGTGATGGCGATCGACCCGGCACCGCCGGCAAGGTTGGGCACGATAAGCCCCATGCCGAGGGAATCAGGGCAGGGCAAACAGCCCAGCCCGAGGCCCGAGGCGATCGGGTGCTTTTCCAGGAAGCCGGGCTCGACCTCCTGCTCCGCGTCCGCTGCGGCCCGCCGCTGGCGGTAGACGGTATAGACAAAGTACCCTGTGGCAATGGCCAGGACATAGAGCGAGGCGTTGAGCACAAACCAGTCGACGTTTTCGACGAGACCGAGGAGTGCGTTCTTGAAGAGGAATCCGAGGGCCACGAACAGACACATGAGCAGGCCGTGGGCAGCGGCGAAGGCGGCGGCGAAGCGCAACATGATGGTGCGCCGCGTCCCGGCGAGGGCAGCGGCAAGCAGGATGGTCTTGGAGTGGCCGGGGGTCAGCGTGTGGAAGAAGGCGTAGCTGGCGACGGCGAGAAGCTCGACGAGCACGATCGGCACTGCGGGGGCCCGGTTTCGTTGCTGGCCCTTTTCCCCATTGGGCCGACACAGGGGGATTCGTCAAAAGTGAAGGTCGATTCCGACCGAAGTGTCAGCCTTTAGCCGCGGTTACGCGAGGGGCGGGGTCAGGCGACGTCCTTGCGGAGTTTGGCGGGAAGGATCTTCAACTGCTCGCGATACTTGGCAACGGTGCGCCGGGCGATCTGAAAGCCCTTCTGGCGGAGAATGTCGGCGATCTTCTGGTCGCTGAGGGGGCGGCGCTTGTCCTCCGCATCGATGATCTGGGTAAGGAGTTCCTTGATCGAGCGGGAGGAGGCGGCCTCGCCCTCGTCTGTCTCCAGACCGGAGGAGAAGAAGTACTTGAGCTCGTAAAGGCCGCGGGGGGTCTCGACGTACTTCTTGGTGGTGACGCGGGCGATGGTGGATTCGTGCATGCCGACGCGTTCGGCGATGTCGCGGAGCGTCAGCGGTCGGAGGTGCTCGATCCCCTTGTCGAGAAAGTCCTTCTGGTAGTCCATGATCGCTTCGGTAACGCGGAGGATGGTGGACTTGCGCTTCTCGATATTGCGGATGAGCCAGACGGCGTTCTTGTATTTCTCGCTGGCGTAATCGACGTCCTCGTCGCTGGCTGCGGGGGTGTGGTCGCTTTGACTTCCGTTGAGCGGGGCGGGTTCGGCCTGGGCCAACTGCTGCTGGTGGTGCTGGGCGAGGACGCCGCGATGGCCGCGGCGGCCGGGCCGCTTGCCCATCATTCTCCGATAATTCGATGCGACCTTCAGCCGGCCGGCGTCCCCCTCGTTTAGGAAGTACATATACTTCCCGTCCACCTTCTTCACATAGACGTCGGGGGTAATGTATTGGGCGTTATCCTTGGTGCGCGAGCGCCCGGGGCGTGGATCGAGGGTGGCGATCAGTTGAAACACCTCCGTCACCTTGTCCTCGCTGACTTCAAGAGAGCGGGCGATTTCACGGAAACGCTTTTGCTGAAGGTCCGTGAGATGTTCCTCGAGGATGCGATAAAGGAGGCGGTTTCGAATGCCGCGCTCCTCGCACTGGAGACGGAGGCATTCACCTAGATCCCGAGCGGCGACCCCCGTCGGATCGAAGTCCTGAATCACCTCGAGGACGTCAAAGACCCGGTCGGCGGTGGTCCTCATGCGGGCGGCAATGGTGTCGAGGACCAGGTCGGTGGCGGGCGTGTCGGCGATCTCTTCGAAGTCGCGTTCGAGGCGCTTGGCCAGGAGGCGCCGCAGGTGCTCCTCCTTCTTCATGGGGGCGACCTCGTCGTAGGTGCGGCCGATGAGATCCGCGGTTATCCGGAGGAAGAGCTCCTTTCGCTTCATGCCGAGGAAGGCGTCGGGGTCTTCGCCGTGGTGCAGTTTTGCAAGAAACCGCCGGAGGTATTCATCCACGTTTTCCGCGGAGCCGGCGATTTCTGGCATCACGAGCTCGGCGGGATAGCCAAGCATGAGGCACTGGTTGCCGAGGGTGCAGTCGAGGTAGCCGTCGCTATTGAGGTTGCCTATGATGAATTCGCCGATTTCGAAGTCTTCGCCCCCGAGGATGGAGAGGTGAAGTTGGCGGAGGAGGGTATCGTAGAGGCTTTCCGCGGCACCGGTATAGGTGGTGAAGTCGTTCTCTTCGACCTCCTCGCGCATGCTGCCGTAGGTGACGGTGTCGCTGTCTTCGAACTGTTCGTCCCAGTTGACGTCGTTCTCGTTGAAATTCTGGTAGTCGTCGCTGCCTTCGGCGTTATTGGCGGGGTCGGCGGCGTCGTCATAGGCGGGTTCTGTGTCGTTGGCGGGGGCGGTGCTGCGCAGTTCGAGGGGGTCATCCGGGTCCGGAGCGTGGTCGGCCTGCTCGGAGAGACCGGAAGGTTCGGAATTGTCCTCAAGCCCTGTGGTTTCAGGGTCCGCAGCCGTTTCCTCCTTGGAGGAATCGAGCGCTTCCTCGTCGTCGGCGACCTCCAGGAAGGGATTCTCCATCATTTCGTCGCGGATCATCTGCTCGAGATCCATGGAGTTCATCTGCAGCAGCTGGATGGACTGCTGCATCTGTGGCGTCATGATGAGCCGCTGCTGGAGACGTTGGTCCTGTCGGAGATGGAGGGCCATGTGTGGGGTTTGCCTTGGTGGTGGCTGTTTCTAGCAAGATTTGGACTCAACTATTTGGACCCTGACTTGCTTGCGCTGGGCCCGTCAAGAGAAACAGTGCCCAGAGAAGGTCAGCCTTGGGATTTCGAGCCCCTGCGAGATTGCCTTTGACGACGGGGGGACGGGGCGCCTCGATTGCCGGTTCCCGGCGGACGCGATAAGTCCGCGAGCGCGCGGAGGGATGGCCGAGTGGTCGAAGGCGCGCGCCTCGAAAGCGCGTAGGCGGTCCCCGCCTCGTGGGTTCGAATCCCACTCCCTCCGCCACTTCAATCAAACAACAACCCCATCCGGCAGGTTGCCGCCCTCCTGTGTCTATGGCGAGAGGGGCAGCGCCAGCGGGCTGTTGACAGAGGGGGCGAGGTGGCCCTGGGGCGGCGCCGTGACCTGCCAGAGGAGGGCCCCAAAGGTGTCCGCCAGGACGATCTGGGGAGCGGCGAGTCCGTCCTCCGGCTCCGAAACGAAAACCAGATAGGCGGCGCCGGTCTCGTCCACGAGCCAGTCCGGATCGCTGTAGCGCCAGCCCTGGCCATAGAGGGGGAAGGAGGCCCCGGGGGTGGAAGGCGCGAGCCAGGCTACCGTGGGGGTGAATGACCCGACGGGCGTGGCGGTATAGGCGATGGCGTCGGTGATCTTGCCCCATGCGGGCTGGGATTCGTGGATGGCGGGGGTGTTGGTGAGACGTTGGAGGTCCTCGCCATCGGCCCCGATGGTGTAGAGATCCGCCTGGCCGGCGCGGTCGGACTGAAAGGCGATGCGCGTGCCGTCGGGGGACCAGGCGGGCTGGCGGTCGGCGGCGGGGTCCGTGGTGAGGCGAACGAGGCCGGTGCCGTCGCTTTCGACGAGGTAGATGTCCCACTGGCCTTCGCGGTCGGAGGCGAAGGCGACGCGGGTGCCGTCGGGGCTGAGGGTGGGGTCGCGGTCGGCGCCGGGATGGGTGGTAAGGGCGAGGGGAATGCCTTGGGCGATTTCCTGGAGGAGGAAGAGGTCCGGGTTGCCGGTGCGGTCGGAAACGAAGACGAGGGTGTCGGAGGTACGTCTGTCCGTGCCGAGGGAGGGCTGTGAATCGACCATGGTGCCGGTGGTGATGGCGTCGGTTTCGCCGGTGAGGAGGTTGACGAGGACGATATCACCATTGCGCTCGGCGGCGAGGGTAGTGCTGGCGAAGATGGCGGAGAAGTTGTCGCGCTCGCCCGGAGCGGGAGGTTCCGGAGCCGGGTCGCGGTCGCGGCGGTTGGGCTGGTCGTCGGGCGGGCAGGTAACCTGCGGGTCGAGGCGGCCAAAGGGGCTCGTGCTGCCGGAGGGATCGATGGCGATCGCGACGACATCCCCGAAGGGCTGGCCGGCGAGCTCGGGCGTGATTTCGAAGAGGTAGGTGAAGAAGCGGCCGTCGCGGGCACGGACCGCCGCGAGGAACTGCTCGCCCTGCAGGTCGCCATTGCGGTCCGCATAGATTTCCACTCGGGTCCCGGCGGGGAGATACGGGTCGATCAGGCCCTGGGCGAAGTACCACTCGGACCCGTCGGCCTGGGGCCGGATGCCCACCTCGCAGATGACCGGCGCCGCCATGCCACCGTTGCCACCGTTGGTGTTGATGATGCCGCCGGCGTCGTTGTCGTCGATGCTGTTGACGGTCAGGTGGATTTCGCGGGCGAGGGAATCGACGCGGGCGCCGTAGAGGGTGTTGCTGAGGAGTTCGTTGCCCTGGACGCGGACGCGGAAGGAGCCCGCGGTGGCGAGAAGGCCGTCCTGCCCGTTGTTGAAGATGGCATTGTCCTCGATGTTGCCGAAGGCCACGCCAGTGAGGGCGATCCCGTTCAGCCCGTTGCCGGCGATGCGGTTGCCGGTGATGTGAAAGTGGTCCGCGAGGGTGAGGGAGATCCCGTTTCCGGCGTTTGCGAAACCGACGAACTCGAAAAAGCCGCCGAAGGGAAAGGCGCGGCCGATCACGTTGCGATCGACGAGGAGGACGTTGTCGCGGCCGGAAACGCGGCGGCCCTCGATGCCATCGCCGTTGTTGCCGCCGATCACGTTGTCGAGGATTTCGACGGCCATCTGGCGAGCGATAAAGGAGTCGAGGAGGATACCGGGGCCGTCGTTGCCAAGGGCTTCGTCGCCCGCCGCACTCAAGCCGACGAAGTTCCCGCGGATGATGTTGGACGCGGCCTGGCGGAAGGCCTGGTCGCGGACGTGGATACCGGGGCCGCCGTTGGCGGAAATCAGATTTCCGGCGGCGGGGTCCAGCCCGCCGATTTGCACACCCGCGCATTCATCCAAACGGATGCCGCCCCCGTCGTTTCCGTCCGGGCTGAGCCCCGCCTCGTCGGTGCCGACGAAGTTCCCCTGGATCGACACGCCAACGCTGCGTTCGCCGTAGATGCCATAGCCGGCCATGCCGCGGACGAGGTTGCCGGCAAAGGAGCGGCCGATCTCGATGCCGCTGGACTCCACGCGCTCGAAATGAATCCCGTGCCAGGTGGGATTACGGTCGGTGACGTTCCGTTCGCGGATGAGGTTGTTGACGAGGACGATATTGTCGCCGGGTTGGAAGAGATGGATACCGACGCCATCGACGGTGATCTGGAGTCCGTTGAGGAGCACATTGCTGGCGCCGTTGCGGATGCGCACGCCGTCGCCGGACTCGCTGGTGATCCCGATGCTTTCGCCGCGGGCGTAGTCCGTGGTGGCGAGGCGCACCATGGGATCGTAGAGGTCCTCTCGGGGCGTGGTGAATCCGACGACGGAGCCGGAAGGCTCGACGAAGCGGGACTCGATGCGGCCGACGCCAAAGGAGTCCTGGGGCGGATCCTCGATCAGAAGGGCGACGTCGCGCAGATCCTCGAATGCCAGGTTGTCCAGCGTATATCCGGAGCAGCCGACAAGATGAAGTCCGACGTCCATGGCCGGTGTGTTCAGCTGCCTTCCTTCGTCACCATCGAATTCCGTGTTCTTCACGCGAAAGCGATGGCTGTTCTCGATGCGGAAGCCGGTGCCGCACCAGAAGACGTTGCCGGATAGGTCAACCGCGCCGGAGTCGCGCATGACAAGCCCCGTCGGCAACGATCGTGGGAAGGCCTCCACCTCGATGTTCTCGCAGTTTTCGATGAGGATGCCCTCCTGCCATCCGGCAGGCGGCGCGATATCGGTGATGCCGATTCCGGAATCTATTCGGAAGAGGTTGCGTTCGGTGACGTTGCGGATGACGGCGCCGTGTTGCGTCGCGAGGGTTATGCTGATGGAGTTGAAGACGTTGTCCCGGAGTTCGCCACCGGTCGTGTCCTCGACAACAAGGCCGATGCGGTTGGCGAAGGCGAAGGGATCGCTTTCGGTGGGAATCGTTCCTGTGCCGAAGCGGAGTTGCTCGAAGCGATTGCGGACGCCGCCGTTCACGACCATGCCGACGTCGTTGGCAAGCATGAGGGTATCACGAACGAGGTTGTCGGTGGCGTCGCGCGAGACGAGAAGGCCGATTTCGTTTGCGGAGTTTGGGGGGGGGCTGGAGCCGTTGATGGCAAAGCCACCGAGACGGCCGCCAACGATTCTGGTGCCGACCGCGTCCTCGAGCCAGATGCCGATCCGATTGCCGGAGATATCCAGCCCGTCCACACGATTGAATGCCGTTCCGTTTGTCAGGTGCAGGCCAATGTCGCCCGCGGAAACGGTGTCGGCCCATCTTCCAATCACCGCGAGGCCGCCGATGGTATTGTACTGTCCGCCATCGAAGACAACGCCCGTATCGGTATAGTCCTGTATAGACGCCGAGATGGTAACATTCTCGGAGTTGAGAACGAGCGCGCCGATTTCCGTGCTCCTGACGGTGCCGCGGATTTCCACGTTGGCGCTGTTTTCAACGAGAACGCCGATCTGGGCCCGGGGCCCGCCCCAGTCGATCGGTATCGCTTCCATTTCGAGAAGGAGTTCCACGTCGCGGGCATTGCGGATGGTGACGAGGTTGGTGACGCCGGGTTCGAGGTCCGTCGGCCTGATAATGAGCTCGGCGGACGCGCTGGTGCCGTCGCCATCGTAGATGAAGCCGCCGCCGCCGATACTCAGTTCGCCGGTGCTTCCCTGCGCCGGGCTGGCAATGACGGTGGCAAACTTGCCCGAGAAGATACCGGCGAGCTCGATCGCCTGGCCGTCGCCGGGCGTGATCTCCACAAAGTCCTCGATATCCTCGGTCTGGATATCCTCCCAGGAGAAGAAGGAGCCGGAGGGGGAGATGGAAAAGCCCGGGTCGCAAGTGCTGCAGGTGCCGGGACCGATGGAGATACCCTCCTCGCCGGGGATCGGTCGAAAGCCGGGGTAGTCCGCGCCCCAGGAGGGAGGGATGACCTTGGTAATGGTGGTGACGCTTCGGGGCTCGTCGGTGCCGGGGCAATCGTCGGAAAGCGTCACGCAATCGGTGACGTAGGTGATCTTGCCCGGGGGGCCGGTCGTGCCGGCGCGGCTGTCCTGGCTGGCCCAGTAGAGCGCCTGCTGGAGGTCGAAGCCGCCTTCCAGGACGAGGGAATGGACATCGGCGAAGCGTGTGAGGGTTGGAGCCGGCACGCGATTGCGCGTGATCCGGACGGCGTCGGAGGTTCCCTCGGGGGTTGTGACGGTGACATCCCAAAGGTCGGCGTCGGAGTTACCGGGCGCCGAACCGTAGAATGGGAGCGTGAGGTCGAAGACACGGGCGCTTGAGCTGAGTGGCTCGGAAATGGACTGGGCAATTTCGACGCCCTCGGCCTGACGGTCTTCCGTATCGTTGATGTCCGGGGAGACGAGCTCGAAGGTGACGGAGGTATCCACCTCGCCGGTCTGTCTGCCGAGGTCGCCGCCGGTGAGAAGGAGCGTGCTGTTGGAGGCGATGGAGCCGGGGATCACGCCGTTGAGGACGGGATCATCGAGGACGCGGAGGCGGAGGACCGGGTCCGGTTCGACGAGCGGTTCCCCCTCGCGCCAGCGGAGCCTGATTTCGTGCACGCCCGGGGTCTGGTCAGGAAACAGTTCGGCGGTGAGGCGGGCGAAGTCGCTGCGATCCTCGAGGAGGCCGGCGATGGTGGCATCGTCGGCTGTATAGACGCGCTGGTCGCCGGAGCGCTCGAGGATGATGGCATGGCGGTTGGGAACGAAGCCGGCACCATCGAGTTCGAAGAAGCGATCCGGATAGGTGACAATGGCGATTTCCGGGTAACGGAAGAGGATCGGAGGGCGGACGGCGGTGATTTCGGGGACGACCTCGGCGAGGGGCATGGGGATCGGAACGCGGGCAGCGCCGATTCGGTAGGTCGCCCGGACTTCGCCGGCGAGGCCCTCGGGGAAGGGGAACTCGGCGCGTTGAAGGCCCGGGCCCGGGCCGGCGATCACGCGCTCCGCCTCGACCGATTGCTTGCTCCCCCGCTCGTCGGTGAGCTCAAGGATCGGCAAACCCTGAACGCTGGGGTTTCGGCGGAGGCGGAGACCTTCGAGGGCGATCACCGACGGGCCGGGGCGGACGCCGGGGGCCGGCTCGGGGAGAGCGTCGGGCGCCGTGCTGCTGAGGCTCCCCCGCCAGTCCGTCACGTCGACCGACTGGATGATCGGATCGAACGGGTTGCCGACGATAAAGACATACGGGTCGTGGGGAGAATTGAAGTACCCGGCGGGGTTGATCTGGACACCGAACAGGGCGCCGATGCGGTCCGCCAGCTTGCCGCCGGCGGAGATGCGTGCGGTAATTTGCTGTCCGGTGACGACACTGGCGAGGAAGTTCGCGATTCCCTGGAGCGGCTTGCGGGCGAGGCACAGGGTAATCTGCTGGAGGAGCGGCGTGGACAGGTCCTCGATGAGGGCCATCACAGCGTCGAAGGCGTTGTCGCCGTCTGAATCAAGGAGCAGGAGCACCTGCTGGCCGATAGCGACGGAGGCGTCGTCGATCCATTCCTGGACCTCGTTGTCGCAGTCGAACTTCGCCCCAAGAATGACCTCCAGGAGCTCCAGCGACCCCACGCAGATATTCATGACGATGACGAACCGCTGACGCGTTTCGTCGTTGGTCCATGTATAGTCGCCTTCGCCGGCGAGGTCGGCCGAGCTGTCGATCCAGGTGCCGCCGAGGACCTGAAGGTAGTAGGCGCCGGGCTCGGCGTCGTCGTAGTCGAAACTGCCGTCGGCGGTCAGCCCCGGCGGCCCGAGGTTCGAAAGCGCGGTCAGCAATCCGTTGATGACGAATCCAATCGGGTTCAGGTAGCGGTAGAAGGATTTCGCGGAGAGAACGCTGTTTTGAGACACCCCATCCAGTTCGAAAGTGTGGAAGGAGGCGTCGCGATTACGAAGGCGAAGGGCCTCGTCGAGGGTATCGATGAAGACCGGCTGACCGGCGAGGTCGTGCACCTCGTCGACCTCGATGCGACTCCAGTAGGCAATGCGCTCGATGGGGACGAAGTCGCGATTGGAGACCTGGGCGGCTTGGTCCTGGAAGCCGATGTCGGTGGCTCGAAGGCGTTCGAGGTGGTTGATGCGCGTTCCGGGTGGTGTGTCGAACTTGGCGCCGCCCGCCGCGGCCTTGGTGGGCGAGGTTGCCATGTCGATGACGTTGAGCGTTGGCGGCAGCGGCGGGAGCGTCTCGCCGTAGGCCGCCAGCATGGCGTTCATGGCGTCCTGGACCGCCTGGTCCTGAAAGGGGTCCGGGCCGTTGGGCCAGTTGGCCTCGATGACCGCGGCAAAAGTCGCCGTCTCTGGCAGGCCCTCCAACGTGGCGTCCATGATCGCGAGCCGGGCCGGGTTGTCCGTCGTGAGAAGGGGATTGGCGAGGACCGCCGCCTTGGCGGTGGAGCGCGCGTTGATGACGAGTTCCGCGTCGCCTTCGCCGAGGGTGACCAGCCCCTTCTCGTTCGGAGACGTGCGCGACAGGACCGTGACGCCGAGATAGACATTGCTGCCGGTTGTATAGTCGCGCGGGACGGCGGCATTGACTGTGGGCCCCTGGGCGCGGACCTGGATGGCGAAGGAGCCGGTGGCGTCCGGATAGGCCTCGTCGAATCCGTTACCGACGACATAGTCGAGTGGGTCGAGGCCCCCGGGCAATTCGAGGCGACCGGTGACAGTGACCAGTTCATCGACCGGCGCACGACCCGTGACGAGCCAGGCGGCGGGTGCGAGGGACGCGTGGAACACGAACACGGCAGACGTCGCCAGGATCAGGAAGGCACGGAGTAGCACATTCAGCCCTCGATCAAGAAAATTACGAGATGTTAGACTGAAGGGTTAACGGGCCTGATTTTTCAAGGCCAATCAGGGGGATGTGTCCTGGCGGGCCTCGGCGAAGCCCTTGAGGAAAGCCGCAACGGTGGGCCCAATCACGTCGAGGGCGTACCCCCCCTCCTGGACGATGACGGTGGGAAGGGCCAGGTGGCCGAGGGCGGCACCGATGCGCTCGAACGCGTCGGTCGGCAGCCGGAAGCCGCCCACGTGGTCGCGCTCGTGGGTGTCGAAACCGGCGGCGACAACGAGCCATTGGGGGGCGTGGGGGGTGATGGCCTCGGCGAAGGCATGGAGGGCGGCGAGGTAGCGAGCCTCGTCGGTCTCGCGGGGAAGGGGGATGTTGAGGTTCTTTCCCCGGCCCGGGCCGTCACCCACCTCGTTGGCATAACCGGTATAGTAGGGGTATTCGATATCAGGATCGCAGTGGATGGAAGCCGTATAGACATCTTCGCGGCGCCAGAAGATTTCCTGGGTGCCGTTGCCGTGGTGGAAGTCGATGTCTAGGAGGACGCCCTGGCCGCCGGAGGAGAGGAGTTCGGCGGCGAGGGCGGCGTTGTTGAAATAGCAATAACCACCAAAGACGCGGGGGCCGGCGTGATGGCCGGAGGGGCGGCAGAGGGCGTAGACCTGACGTTCCTCTCCGCGGAGGACGAGATCGGCTGCTGTTTGGGCGGCGTCCGCGGAGCCCTTTGCGGCGCGGTAGGTGTGCTGCTTGAGGGGAGTCACGGCGTCGGTGCAGACAAGTCCCATCCAAAGGGGATGGTGGCGGGGGCGGAGGCCCGATCCCGCGCCGGGAAAGAGGTCGGGATAGATTTCCGTCTCCGGCGAGTCGATGGCGGAGCAGACGTGCTCGATATAGTCGTGGTAGGGGTGCAGTCGGCGAAGGTTGGCGGAGGGGAATGGGCGTGCCCGCGTGGAGACGAATCCGCCGGCGGCATCGAGGGCGGCGCGGATGCGAAGGACACGCTCCGGGACATCGTTGGTCCGATAGGTTTCGGGCCCGAGCCTGAATTCCCAACGGGGATCGTGGTCGGCGAAGTGGGGATTCTCAATGACTCGCATGGATGGTGACACCGCGTGAGAGAATTTCGAGGACCTTTTCCTGGGGGATGGGCGGGCTGAGGCGCCCCTCTCGGCCTGTCATGCCGGAGGAGCAGAAGACGGCATTGAGGACTGCCTCCTCGGTGGCCTCGATGGCGGCCTCGTAGAATTCGTTGATGAAGGCATCGGCGATGAAGCGAAGGGTTACGGGGCGGGCGGGCTTCGCGGGGACGCGGGGAAGGCGGTTGGCGGTGCTGAAGGCGACGATGATTTCGCCGCTGGAGGCGGCGGCGTGGGAGCCGGCCCGCCCGAGGCCGAGGGCACACCGCTTTGCGAGGCGGTTGAGCTGGCTGCTGAGAAGCGGCGCATTGGTCGCCAGAACAACGATCACGGACCCATAGCTGTTGGTCCGGCGGGGAAGGTCGAACATCGGGTCGAGGTCCCGACCAACCACGCAGCCATCCACCGTGAGGTTTCGCATGCGGCCGAAGTTCGAGAGCACCAGCACGCCCAGGGTAAAGACGGCTCCATCCAGGTTCAGGAGGCGGGATGAGGTGCCGATTCCCCCGGCAAAGTCGAAGCTTGTCATGCCGGTTCCTGCCCCGACGGAGCCCTGGACGACGTCGCCCCCCCGGGCGTTCTCGATCGCCCGGATGGCGTCCTGCGCCGTGTTGAAGCCGATCTGCACATCGTTGAGGAACGAGTCGTCGGTCTCCCCAACCACCGGGAGAGCCACGTCGGTCTTGGTTCCGAGTTCGGGGTACCTGCCGATCATGTGGTTGATCACCCCGGCGTGAACCCGTCCGACAGAGAGCGAGTTGGTGAGAAGAATCGGTGTCTCGAGCCATCCCCATTCGATGAGCTGGGTGAGGCCGGACATCTCGCCGACGCCGTTGAGGATGAAGCCGCCGGCGACAAGCCGGCGGTGAAAATAGTCGCCCGGCGCCGGGATGATGGCGGTGACTCCGGTGCGGATGGTGGAACTGCCGGGAACGCCGGGGGTCTTCACGTCGTCGCGAACCGTCGTCACGTGGCCGACGCGGACCCCCTTGACGTCGGTGATGGCGTTGTGGGGCCCGGCCTCGAACCGTCCGATGCGGATGCCGCACTCGCGAACGGTCGGCCGGTCGACATCCACGGCCACCTTTTGGAGGTCCGACTTGCGGGGGGCCCGTATAGACAGGTTGTGACGCCGGGCGGCGGAGCGCACCACGAGGCGGATGACGTCGCGATACTCCAGCCCGGCGGATCGGCCCGCGGTCATCAGGGAACCGTTGGGATGGAGGCTGGGAAGGGGGTTGAGCTCGAGGAAGAACGGCACCCCGTCCTCGCGCAGGCGCAGGTCCACGCGGCCGAAGTCCGGGCAATCCATGACGGAAAAGGCCTGGTGGGCGAGTTCCATGCAGGCCTGCTCCTCCTGCGGGGTCAGCACGGGGGGGCATTCAACGGTAACCGCCCGGGAGGACTCGCCGCCCTGCTTCATGTCGTAATCATAGATGTTGTACTTCACGCCGAGGGCTTCAAGGTTGAAGAAATGTTCAACCATTCCCAGGATCTTGCCGGGATAGGCCTCGAGGAGGGGGACGCTGAGCTCGCGGCCGGTAATGAACTCCTCGACGATGAGACCGGCGGGATAGCGCCGGAGATGGCGATGGAGACGGTCGCGCAACTCCCCGAGCGACTCGACGATCGAGTCCTGGGTGATGCCCTTGCTGGAGCCTTCCGCATTCGGCTTGATGATCAGGGGGTAGTCGAGGTCGGGAGGGATCGGTTGGCTTTCCGACCGGACGAGGACGCCTCGGGGCACGCGCACCCCCCGCTGGGCGAGCACGGTCTTGGCCAGGTTTTTGTCCAGGTTCATGTGGAGCAGCGAGGCGTTGCCGCCGGTGAAGGGGATGCCAAGCTGCTCGTAGACACCGGGGTAAAACGCCTCGCGGGCGCTTCCCACGTGGCCCTCCGCCACGTTGAAGATCAGGTCCGGCTCGCTGTCGATGAGCCGGCTGACGAACCGCTCGGGATTGCCCGAGACCTCCACCGGGGTAACCTTGTGCTTCAGGTCGCGCAGGGCGGCCACCAGCCGGTCGACGTCGTCCTGGAGCAGCAGTTCGGCCTGCTCCTCGGTTAATTCGGTCCTCAGGTTGTAGGCGACGGTGATCCGCACGAGGGGAGGCGCCCTTCTGAAAAGGATGCAGATTCGCAGGCAGGAGGAGCGGACTGCGTCTCCGTATCGGCGAAGGGGAGGCAGTTCGGCCAAGCGACTTCCGCTTTCAAGGACAATCGTCGCCGTGTCGTTCGATTTCGTACGATTGTGTACCCAGGAAGGCGACGGCGAAGGGAGCAATCCTTCGCAGTGGCGGAGTTGCGTATGGGAACGGCCCTCGCTCCCCCAATCCGACATCACGTGCGCGAGGGGTTCGAGACATGAGGACGCGACGAATCAGCACATCGGATCCCGGCCGGAATCCGGGCAATGGCAGCGGAGAGGTGGTGGCAACGGTGCACGAGCGGACACACCTGGGGCCCTACCGGCTGCTGCGCGAAGTGGGCCGCGGCGGGATGGGTGTCGTGTACGAGGCGATGGACGAGGACCTGGAGCGGCGGGTGGCGCTGAAGGTGATTCTGCCGGAGGTGGCGGCGAACCCGGGATTTGTCCGACGGTTGAGGAGCGAGGCACGAGCGGCCGCGGCGCTTCAGCATGAGGCCACCGTGGGCGTCTATCGCTACGGGATCGAGGATGGCCAGCCGTATATCTCGATGGAGTTTGTGGAGGGCGACGACCTTGCGGCGGTGCTCCAGGAGGAGGGGCCCCTGACTCCGGAGGAAGCGACGCGCCTTGTCCTCGAGGCGGCGCAGGGCCTCCGGGCCGCCGCCCAATGCGGTATCATCCACCGCGACCTGAAGCCATCGAACCTCATCCGCACCCGCGACAGACGCATCAAGGTGATGGATTTCGGCGTGGCGAAGCGCCAGTTCGCGGGCGAGGACCAGACCTGCGAGGGCGCCATTGTGGGGACCCCAAGCTACATGGCGCCGGAGCAGGCCCTCGGCGAGGCAATCGATCATCGGGCGGATATATACGCCCTCGGATGCACCTGGTACACGCTCCTGTCGGGAGAGCGACCCTTCGACGGCGACACACCTCTCAAGGTGCTTTACGAACAGGTGCACACGCCGCTGGAGATTCCCGCGGCATGGAAGCCTGTGGGGGGCGGGCGCCTGGTGGCGTGCCTTCGGGCCATGACGGAGAAGGATCCGGACCGGCGCCTTGGGGACTGGGATTCGGTTGTGGCCTGTTTGGAGGAGGTGCGGGAGGCCCTGGCTCCGCCAACATCCCCCCCACGCCGGTCGCGGATTCGCCCGTCTGCGAGCCACCTTGCGGTGGCCGCCGCCGCGCTTCTCTTTGTTCTGACCGGCCTCGCAGCCTTTCGCGGGCTGGGGCAGGAGGCATCCCCACCGCCGGATCCCGCACCCGGCACGACCGCGTCAGCGCCCACGGAGATCCCGGAGATCACCGGGCCGAACTCACCGGCGCTCGCGGCCATCGCCAACCGGGGCGAAATCGCCGCCCGCAGGTTCGAGGACCGGGTCGCCGCCTGGGTGCGGCTGAACGGCATGCGGCCGGCCGACCGTTTCGACGCAGCGCGGATGTACCTCGAGGCCCAGGGCGATTCGCTGCGGGCGGCGGAACGACTCCAGGCGCTCGCGTGGGTGAACGTGGCCAATCCGCCGAATCGCGACGCATGGCAGCGGCGGTTGATGGGGACGGAGGCAGACCCGCGCTAGGAACTACTCGGCGAAGGACGCGTCGAAGGCGCGGCCCGACGCGGGAAAATCCAGCCCGCGCGTGAAGGCGCACGACTCCGTCGCGCCGTGCTCCCGGTCCATCCCGCTGTCTTCCCATTCGATCGAGAGGGGACCCGTATATCCGATCTCGTTGAGGGCGCGGATGATGGATTCGAAGTCGATGTCGCCGCGGCCGACGGAACGGAAGTCCCAGTAGCGCCGACGGTCGCCGAAGGCGAGGTGGCCGCCGAAGACGCCGCTCTCGCGAGGACGGTCGGACCAGGCGACGTCCTTCATGTGCACGTGGAAGATGCGATCGCGAAAGCGATGGAGAAACTCGACGTAGTCGACGCCCTGGTAGCCGAGGTGGCTGGGGTCGTAGTTGAATCCAAAGGCGGGGTGATGGTCGAGGGCCGCGAGGGCGCGCTCGGCGGTGGCGATGTCGAAGGCGATCTCGGTCGGATGCACTTCGAGGGCAAAGCGCACGCCGCACTCGGTGAAGACGTCGAGGATCGGCTTCCAGCGATCGGCGAAGTCTGCGAAACCCGCGTCGATCATCGCCATGGGGGTGGGTGGGAACGCGTACAGCAGCGGCCAGATGGAGGATCCGGTGAAACCGTTGACGACGCTGACGCCGAAGGCCTTTGCCGCGCGGGCGGTCCGCTTGATTTCCTCGGCAGCGTGCTGGCGGACGCCCTCCGGATCCCCGTCGCCCCACACCTCCGGCGGAACGATCTCGCGATGGCGCTCGTCTATACGATCACAGACCGCCTGGCCGACGAGGTGACAGGAGATGGCATGGCACTTGAGCCCGTGGGACTCGAGCAGGGCCCGGTGCCTGGCGACGTAGTCCGGCTCGGCGTGAGCCCGGCCGACCTCGAAGTGGTCGCCCCAGCAGGCCAGCTCGAGGCCGTCATATCCAAAGTCCTTGGCCTTTCGGCACATGGTTTCAAAGGGAAGGTCGGCCCACTGGCCGGTGAAGAGGGTGACGGGACGTGCCATGGAAGTCTCCTTGGGGTGTCTATACGGCTAGACGCTGGCGAGCCGCGTCCACTTCTGTCCGTTCTTGGAGCTCTTGACGCAGGCCTCGATGAAGGCCATGCCGCGAAGCCCCTCGCGGATGCCGGGGTATTCGGGGGCCTTGCGGGGCGGGCGGCCGCGGCGGTGTTTCTCGAGGCGGTCGGCGAAGTCCCGGTAAAGGTTGGCGAAGCCCTCGAGGTAGCCCTCGGGGTGGCCGGCGGGGAGGCGACAGGCGGCGACGGCGGACGGCGCCAGACGGTCGCCGTAGTTGGCCCCGGTCCGGAGGATTTCCCGCGGCCGGTCGCCGTGCATGAGGACGAGCGTGTTGGGTTCCTCCTGGCGCCAGCGCAGGCCGCCCTTGTCTCCATAGATCCGGATCGCGAGGCCGTTCTCCTCGTCGATGGCGACCTGGCTGGCCCAGAGGCTTCCCTTCACGTCCTTGTCGAAGCGGAGGAGGGCGACGCCGTCATCGTCGAGCTTGCGGCCGCGGACGGAGGTGCTCAGGTCCGCGCAGACCTCGCGAATTTTCAGCCCCGTGATATACTCCGCGAGGTGCGCCGCGTGGGTTCCGATATCGCCAATGCAGCACGAGGCGCCGGCGCGCTTTGGATCCGTCCGCCAGGAGGCCTGCTTCTGCTTTTCCTTCTCGATCGGCTGGGCGAGCCACCCCTGCGGGTACTCGACGACAATCTTGCGCAATCTGCCGAGGGCGCCCTTCGCGACCATCTCGCGCGCCTGGCGGACGAGCGGGTACCCCGCGTAGTTGTGGGTGAGGAGGAACTCGCGGCCGGATTTTTCGACCAACCGGGCGAGGCGCCGCGCCTCGGCGAGGTCGTACGCCAAAGGCTTATCGCATGCCACGTGGAAGCCCGCCCTGAGGGCCGCCGTGGCCACCGGCGCGTGCAGGTGGTTCGGCGTGACGATTGAGACGAATTCCATGCGCTCCTCCGGCGGCAACTGGGCCTCGCGGAGGAACATCTCGCCGTAGCTTGTATAGACACGCCGGTCCGGGAGGTGGAGCGCCCGGCCCGACTCCCGGGAGCGCGTGGGCGAAGAGCTGAAGGCGCCGCAGACCAGCTCGATCCGGTCGTCCATCGTCGCCGCGATGCGGTGGACTCCTCCGATAAAGGCCCCCTGGCCCCCGCCCACCATGCCCATGCGAATTCTGCCGCTCATGGCTTTCCACCCTTCTTGGCTTTCTTGCCGCCCTTGCGCGCCGGCGCTTTTGCCAACTTGATCCCGCAGCGGGCAAAGATGGCGTCCACGTGGTCCAGGTATCTTGCCGGGTCCATGATCCGCAAGAGTTCCCCGCGGGAGACGAGGTTCGCCACCGCTGGCTCATCGAGGAGTTCGTCGGCGAACGGGCGCTCGCCGTGCCAGGTTCGCATCGCCGCGGCCTGCACCGCCGAATAGGCCTCCTCGCGCGTCAGGCCCTGCTCCACAAGGTCCAGCAGGACCCGCTGAGAGAAGATCAGCCCCCGCGTTGTCCACAGGTTCTGCTCCATGCGCTTGCGGTTCACCGTGAGCCCTTCGATGAGCCAGAGCATCTTGCCCAGGAGATAGTCGACGAGGATGCACGAATCGGGGACGATGACGCGCTCGACGCTGCTGTGGCTGATGTCGCGCTCGCTCCACAGGGCGACGTTCTCGAGCCCGGCCTGGGCGTTCGAGCGCACCACGCGGGCGAGCCCGGTCATCTGCTCGCAGGTCACCGGGTTGCGCTTGTGGGGCATGGCGCTGCTGCCCTTCTGGCCCTTGGCAAAGGGTTCCTCGAGCTCGCGGATTTCCGGACGCTGGAGATGGCGGACCTCCGTCGCGACCTTCTCCACGGAGGCGGCGATCTGCGCCAGCAGGCAAAGGAACTCCGCGTGGCGGTCGCGCTGGATGACCTGGGTGCTGACAGGATCGGGCTTGAGCCCGAGGGCCTTGCAGACAGCGGCCTCGAGCTTGGGGCCCGTGTGGGCCATGGTTCCCACGGCGCCGCTGATCTTGCCGACGGAGATTCGCGGGGTCACCTCACCCAGGCGGTCGCGGTGGCGACCGAACTCCGTGTACCAAACGAGCGCCTTCATGCCGAAGGTGGTCGGCTCCGCATGCATCCCGTGGGTGCGGCCCATCATCGGGGTGCGGGCGTGGCGGCGGGCGAGCTTGCCGAGGGCCGCATGGACCTTGCGGAGGTCTTCGGAGAGGATCTCCGCCGCGCGGGAGAGGCGCAGCGCCAGAGCGGTGTCCACCACGTCGCTGCTGGTGAGTCCAAGGTGTATATACCGCGAGGAGGGGCCGATCACCTCCGCGAGCTGGGTGGTGAAGGCGATGACATCGTGGCGGACGGTGCGCTCGATTTCCTCGATGCGGTTAACGTCGATGACCGCATGGCGACGGATGCGGTCGAAGTCCTTCTGGGGAATGCGGCCCACGCGTGCGTAGTACTCGCAGACGGCGATCTCGACCTCGAGCCAGGCCTGAAACTGCGCTTCCTTCGTCCAGAGGTCCTTCATGGGACTGCGGGAATAGCGGTCGATCATGGTTAAGTCGCCTCCTTAGCGGCGGAGCCAGAAGTTGGGTGTCATGACGATGAGGATGGCGTAGAGTTCGAGGCGGCCCATCACCATGCACAGGGCGAGGATCCACTTCACGAGGTCCGCCTGGCTGGCGTAATTCCCCGTGGGACCGACGAGGCCAAGGCCGGGACCGATGTTGTTGAGGCAGGCAGCGACGGCGGTGATGGAGGTCACGATGTCCTGCTCGGGGGATAGCAGCGCGACGATCACCGACACCCCGACGAAAATGGAAATCCAAAGGAAGAAGAGGGCAAAGGTGTCGCGCTGAAACGATCGATCGAGGGGCCGGCCGCCGACCTTGACCACGCGGATCACCCGCGGCGACGCCTCGGAATAGAGCTGGTACAAGGCGCTCTTGAGGAGGATGATCCATCGGATGACCTTCATGCCGCCGGCGGTGGAGCCCGCCATCCCACCGACGAACATGAGCAGGACGAGGAGCACCTGGGCGGCGGGTGGCCATGCGGTGAAATCCACCGTACCGAAGCCGGTCGTCGTCTGGATGGTGAGCGCAGTGAAGACGGCGTCGCGCGGGCCGATATCGCGTCCGGGGGCGCTACTGCTGATCGGCGTCAGCAGCACCACTGCGAGCAGAACAAGGGCCACGAAACCGAAAATCCCCAGGTACCAGCGGAACTCGGCGTCGCGAAAGTAGCAGGTCCAGTCGCCTTGGGCGAATCGGCGGTGGAGAGAGAAGTTGGTTCCGGCGAGGAACATGAAGAAGATGACCACCCATTCAATGGCGGGAGACGCGTAGCTCGCGATGCTGGCATTCTGGGTGGAGAAGCCGCCGGTGGCCATTGTTGCCATGGCGTGGTTGATGGCATCGAAGAAGGACATCCCACAGAACATGAGGATGATGGCCTGGGCGATATTGAGGACCGTATAGATTTTGCACAGGCTGAGGGCGGTATCGCTGATGCGGGGCGTGAGGCCCTCGGGGATGGGGCCGGGGACCTCCTGCTTGTAGAGGGCCTTGCCGCCGACGCCGAGCACCGGGAGGACCGCAACGAAGAAGACGATGATGCCGAGTCCACCAAGAAAATGGAGGAAGGAGCGCCAGAAAAGCATGGTGCGCGATTGGGACTCGATGTCTGTCAGGATAGAGGCACCGGTGGTTGTGAGGCCGGACATGGACTCGAAAAAGGCGTCGCTGTAGGTCTGTGCAAGGCCGCCGAAGTAGAGGGGGAGGGCACCACAGGCAGCGGTCAGGAGCCATCCGGCGCCGACCACGGCGAGGGCCTCGCGGCGAAAGATGTCAGGAGGCGCGTGCCGCCCCAGGAACCACATCCCGCCCCCGAGCAAAGCCGTCGCGGCCATGCATTCCACGACCACCAGCAGTTCGAAGTACTCGCCCGCAACCAGCGCGAAGGGCACCATGGTGACCATGGTTGCGGAAAAGTACAGCAGGAGGGTGCCGAGCAGGCGAAGGACGATCGCGACATTCATCAGCCATCGGCCTTCGCTTCGCCTTGGCCGGCAAACAGGGCATCAAGGCGCTCGGACGCCTCGGCGGTGGCCACTCCGATGACGATGGCGCCTGGGCGAATCACGTGGTCGCCGCGAGGGATCACCACCTCGTTGCCCTGGAGCATGGCGCCGATAAGGACGTCCTTGGGCATGTCGATATCCTTGAGCGGCCGGCCGACGATGGGCGAGGTGCTGAGCGCCTGATACTCGCTGATCTCGAGGGCCCCCTCCTCGAGAAGGGTCACGCTGCGGATGCGCCCGCGCTTGACCATGGCAAGGACACGGTTGGCCACGACAATCCGCGGCGAGATGGCGTCATCGACACCCATCTTCTGGACGATGCGCGTATAGTCGGGCCGGTCGATGAGGCAGGCGACCTTCGGCGTGCCGAGTTCCTTGGCCAGGAGAGAGGACATGATGTTGTTCTCGTCGTCGCCCATCGCCGCAATATAGTAGTCGGCGGACCCGACGCGTTCCTCGCGGAGGGTATTGATCTCGGTGGCATCGCCGCGGAGGACCATTGTCTTGCGGAGACGCTCGCCGGCGTAGATGGCGCGCTCGCGGGAGATTTCGAGAATCGTCACGTCGTGGCCGCGGCGCTCGAGCTGCTCGGCGAGAAAGAGTCCTGTCTCGCCGGCCCCTGCGATGACGACCGAGGGGTTGCGGGCGGCCTTGGAAACTTCCGTGAGCTTCGGCAGGGCGCGCTCGAGCGCGTCGGGAAGTCCGATGAGGGTTACCCGGTCGCCGGGGTGGAGCTCGGTGTCCCCGCGAGCGATCATGGCCGCGTCCTCGCGGCGGAGGGAGGCGATGAGCACGCCGTCGGGAATCTGGACGTCACGGAGCTTGTGGCCGGCGTAGGGACTTTGTGGGGCGATTTTGACGGCCAGGAGCTGGATGCGCCCGCCGGCGAGGCCTGCCTGCGAGAGGGCCGTGGGGGATTCCACAAAGCGGGCGAGCTCGTTGGCGGCAAGGAGTTCGGGCGAGATAATCATGTCGATGCCGAGGGGCGCCCGCAGATTGAGCTCGGCCTGCTCCATGTAGAAGCGGGAGCGGGCACGGGCGACCACCCGCCTCGCCTTGAGCGTCTTGGCGGTGAACGCGGCGATCAGGTTGGTCTCGTCCGCCTCCGTCACCGACAGGAAGAGGTCGGTGTCCTCCATGCCCACCTCACGCAGAAGAGCCGGGTCGCAGGCGTTGCCGCGAATCGTCTGGACGTCGAGCAGTTCCTCGGCGCGAACAAGAGCGGAGCGCGCGTTGTCGACGAGGATCACCTCGTGCTTCTCGCGCGTGAGAAACAGGGCGATGTTTGATCCGACGGTCCCGGCACCGGCGACGACGACTTTCAAAACGCGCCCTTCCCTTTCAGCACCGCCGGCAACGTGCGGCACAGGATTTCCACGTCCAGCAGGAAGCTCTGGTTCTTGATGTAATACAGGTCGTATTGCATGTTGAGGTGCAGGGGCAGATTCTTGCGGCCGATCACCTGCCAGAGGCCGGTGAGGCCGGGTTTCACGTCGAGCCGGCGTCGTTCCCACGCTTGGTACTGGTCGACAATGAATCTCATCTCGGGGCGGGGGCCCACAAGGCTCATTTCGCCGCGCAACACGTTGAGAAGCTGGGGGAGCTCGTCGAGGCTCGTGCGGCGGAGCCACCGGCCGAAGGGGGTGATGCGGGGGTCTTCCTCATCGGTGGGCGCCGTGGCATAGGCCTCCGCATCGGCTCGCATGGTCCGATACTTGAACAGGATAAAGGGGCGCCCATCGCGGCCAATCCGCTCCTGGCGAAAGAACACCGGCCCCGGCGAGTCCATCCGGATCCGGATGGCGATCCACCAGTGAAAGAACGCAAGCCACAGGAGCGTCCCCCCCAGCGCGAGCGTATAGTCGAGCATCGCCTTCATCATCGCCTGGTGAAGGGGGATGTGCCCGTCGCGGAGGGTAATCACCGGAAAAGTGGCGATCTCCTCGACCTTGGCGCGTTCCGTGATCACGTCGAAGATGTTCGAGACGACGTGGACGCGGATGCCGCGGTGCTCGGCGAGGTTGAGGAGGTCGAGCTGGCGGTCGTGTTCGAGGTGGGCAATGGCGAGGAAGATTTCCTCGATCTGCTCGCGGGCGATGAGCTCGCCGAGGGCCTCCAGGTCGTGGGTGCCGTTGCGCTCGTCGACCTCCTCCCCCGGGGCTGCCACGGAGCCAACGATCTCGTAGCCGATCTCGGGATGATCGGCGAGTGCTTGGCGGACGTCGGCGGCGAGGGGACCGGTACCCACGATAAGGCTTCGGACGCGGCCGCGGCCGCGCGCCAGCGCCCGGGCCTTGAGCCACCGCAGCACGGTTCGTGAGGAGAACAGATAAACCACGCCGAGTAGCGCGGCGAGGAGGATCACGGACCGCCCAAGGTCCAGCGCCTTGAAGAAGAAGCCCACCACCACGATATACAGAAGCCAGTGGTAGGAGGCCTTGATGAGGACGGAAGGCCGGTTGAGGGACGACAGTCGCCGACGGTGAAGGTAGAGACCGAAGGCGGCACAGTTGGCGAGGGCGACCAGCACGATCAGCAGATGGACCTGGAGGTAGGGGGCCATCTCGTTGATGGGGCCCAGGAGCGGATTCAGCGCGCGGCGGAGGTACCAGGCACCCTGCCAACAGAGGGAGTAACCCAGCGCATCGACGGCGATGAGCACGATCGACAAGCGGCGACTTTTCCAGAGGGAGCGCGGCGGGGCGGTGGGGGCCTTCATGATGGGCGAGGGGGGACCGGAGAGCGCACGAGGTCAACCGCCGCCGAGGGCACGCCAGGCGATCACCGCCAGCAGCACCGCAAGGGTCAGGAGAAAGAGCGGGCCCAAGCCGCGCGTTGCTCGTCGGTATTCGTCCTCCGGCTTCATGCTTCCAGTCGGATCGTAACCCGCGGCGGGGGGCAAGCCCGGGGAACCGAACCCCTTGCATGGAACCAGGAGACCACGGATACTTGTCGATGCATGGGGAAAGGAAGAGCCGCCACCGGTGACCGCCCGAGACGTTTCCATCAGCCAGGTCCTCCAGGACACCTTTGCCGGGTTGCAGGAGCAGCTCGACGAGGAGCGTCGCCACCTCCTTTCGGATCCGAGGACCCCGGCGGAGGAGCGAAACCTGGAGGAGCTGATCGCGGAGCTGGCGGTCCGCGAGGGCTTTGAGGTCAGCACGCTGCTGGGGGCGGGGGGAATGGGGGCGGTGGTCCGGGCAACGGACCTGAAGCTGAAGCGAACCGTCGCGCTGAAGTTCCTCCCCCCGGAAATTCTTTCGGACCCCGCCAACGCCAAGGAGCTGCGACAGGAAGCCGAACTTGCCTCCCGCATCGCCCACGAAAATGTCGTCCAGATCCTCAGCTGGCATGAGGTTGACCACGTTCCCTTTTTTGCCATGGAGTTCATCGAAGGGGAGACGGCGTATGCGCTGGTCAAGAGGAGGGGCCGGCTGCCGGTGATGGAGGCGCTGCGGATCGCATCGGAGGCAGCGGCGGGGCTCGAGGCGCTCCACGAGAACGGCATCATCCATCGGGATATCAAGCCGCAGAATATCATGATCTCGCGCGAGGGACGCGTCAAGATTACGGACTTCGGAATCTCGCGCACCCAGGACATGATCTCCGTGGAGTCCTCGCGTAAGTCCTACATCGCCGGGACGCCCAAGTTCATGGCGCCGGAGCAGGCCCGCGGCGAGGCCGCCACCAAGCGATCGGACATCTACAGCCTTGGGGCCACGCTTTACTTCCTCCTGACGGGAAAGCCACCGGTGGAGACCTCCGCCGATTTCAAGGAGCAGCTGCGGAACGTGCGCGAGGGCCGGCTCGTCCCGATTGGCTCGGTCCTTCCGAAGCTCAACCGCAAGGTGGCAACCGTCGTGGCTCGTGCGATCTCGCCGCGACCATCGAAGCGGCCGCTCGACGTGGCTTCCTTCCGCCAGGAGCTCGACCAGGCCTTCCTGGCGGTCACCATGACCCAGCGTTCCTGGCTTTCGAACCTAGTGTACCGCTACCGCCACGGCGGCATGGCAGTCGCCACGCTGGTCTTGGGCCTGGTTGCGGGCTTCTCTCTGGGTCACCGCAGCAGCACTTCGCAATTGGCGAATGGGGCGAGCCCCGCGGACGGATACCTGCGGGAGGTGGCGATGCGCCATCTTTCGCATCTCGACGAGATCGGGGCGGAGCGCACGAGCGACACGGAGCTGGCCGCGATCCATACGCAGTTGCGGGCGCTGGTCCTTGGCGACAGCAACACCGGTCTGGCGGAGAAGCTGGCCCCGCTCGAACGGCGCATGCGCGACTGGGAGCGGCGACGCCTCCTTGAGCGCGAGGCCGCCGACCCCAACTCACCCGTCCACAGCCTCGCGGTCAGGGCCCTGAGCGAGATCAATTCCGACCCCGCCAGGACAACCGACATCCTCGCCCAGTGGCATCGGCTCTGGATTCTGGAAACCTCCGAGACCCCCTAGCCCCGGACGTGGCCCTCGCCAAAGGCGACCCATTTCGCCGTTGTCAGTTCGCGCAAGCCCATCGGGCCCCGTGCGTGCAGCTTGTCCGTGGAGATGCCAATCTCCGCCCCGAGGCCGTACTCGGCACCGTCGCTGAAGCGCGTCGAGGCGTTGATGTGGACGCAGGCCGAATCCACCGCCCGGAGGAACCGCATCGCCCGGCCGTGATCCCGCGTCACGATCGATTCCGTGTGGTGGCTGCCGTATGTATTGATATACGCCACCGCCTCCTCGAAGGAGTCGACGACCTTCACGGAAAGGATCATGTCGAGGTATTCGGCGCCCCAATCCTCCTCGGTCGCGGGCTTGGCATCGGGGAGGACTTCGAGGGTGCGCGGGCAACCGCGGAGCTCGACCCCGAGGCGGAGGAGCTCGGCACCGGTCGCGGAAAGGAACTCCCGCGCCACCGTGGCGTGGACGAGCAGGGACTCCGCCGCGTTGCAGACGCCCGTGCGCTGCGTCTTCGAGTTGATGGTGATCTCGTGGGCCATGGCGGGGTCGGCGAACTCGTCCACGTAGACCGTGCAGTTGCCGTCGAGGTGCTTGATGACGGGTATTTCCGACTCGCGGGTGATGCGCTCGATGAGCGACTTTCCACCGCGGGGGATGATGATGTCGACGTGGTCGCGGGCGCGGAGGAGCTCACCGACGGCGGCGCGGTCCGTCGTCGGGACAAGCTGGAGCGCGCCGGCAGGAATCCCCTCGACCGCCGCGGCCTCCTCCATCAACGAGGCAATCGCCCGGTTGGAGTGAATCGCCTCGCTTCCCCCACGCAGGATCACCGCATTGCCACTCTTGAGGCAGAGCGCCCCCGCATCCGCCGTCACGTTGGGTCGCGATTCATAGATGATCGCGATGACGCCGATGGGCGCGCGCAGGTGTCCGACCCGCAGGCCGTTGGGGCGCATCCGCACATTGTCCATTTCCCCCACGGGATCCGGGAGGGCGGCGATTTCACGGAGTGCCGTTGCCATCCCTTCGATGCGCTGGGGGGTCAGTCGCAGGCGATCAATCATGGCGCCGGTGAGCCCGTTGTCCTCCGCGCGGGCGAGGTCCTTCGCGTTTTCCTGTTCCAGGAACCCGGCCTTTTCGAGGAAGGCACTGGCCATGGACTCGAGCGCGGCGTTTTTCACCGCCGTGGGGATCATCGCCATCGCGTGGGAAGACTCCCGGGCCGCGCGCCCCATGTCCTGAACCAACCGGACAACATCCACCTGTTCCATCGTGCTCATCGATTTCAAACCCCGTTCCTCTGGCTGTTGCCCGATGCATCGGGGAGGCGCGGGGTCCTTCGCAAGGAGAACCCCGCACGGTTCGCCCCTTGCACCCCATTTTCGGTTGCGTGGACTACCCACCGCCAACACGTTCCTTCGTTCCTGTTACCAACTCCGCCCGGAAGCATGAATCACCGGTTATGACCGATCCGCAGGAACCCAAGAGTGCCTATGTCGATTCGGAACAGACCGAAGCGGTAAACTACGGCAACGGGCCCTCGGAGTTTCATCGCGCCCTGGACCGGCGCAGTCGCCGGCCCACCCTCAGTTGCCTGTCCGGCAACCAGCGTGGCATGCGACATCGCCTCGATTGCCGCGAGACGGTCCTCGGCCGTAGCCGCGACGTCGAACTCCGCATCGACGATATGCAGGCGTCCCGCCGCCACGTCCTCATTACCTATGACAACTTTGACCAGCCCGACGACCCGCCGGTCTGCTTCGTTGAAGACCTCGACAGCCGCAACGGGACCGAGCTGAACGGGACGCCCATCACCGGACGCACCCGCCTCAACGACTCCGACCGCATCACCATCGGTCAAACGGTCCTTGGCTTCTTCCTCCACGACGAGGCGGAGCTGCGCCAGCACGAGAGCCTTTACCGCCGTGCCACCCGCGATCCCCTCACCGGACTCTATAATCGCCAGCAGATCGACCACCAGCTGCGCCGCCAAATCGAGGACTCGCTGAAGCGGGGCTCCGACTTCTGCTTCCTGATCCTTGACATAGACAAGTTCAAGGCGATCAACGACACCCATGGTCACGCCGTGGGCGACCAGGCGCTCCGCCACGTGGCGCAGGTGCTGGAGCGCAACCGACGCCTGACCGACTTTCTGGCACGATGGGGCGGCGAGGAATTCGCCATTGCACTGCCGGGGGTCGCCGTGTCCGCGGCCACCATTCAGGCGGAACGGCTCCGCGCCTCCATCGAGCAAAGTCCCCTCATCGAAGGAGACCTTTCCCTCCCCATGACCGTCAGCATTGGCCTTTCCCCTCTGCTTCCCGGCGACACACCGGACTCGCTTTTTCAGCGGGCCGACGAATGTCTCTACAGGGCCAAGGAGACGGGGCGAAACCGGGTGGTGCCCTTCGAGGTGCCCGTTGCGGGGCCGCTGCTGCCGGACGCGCCGCCAGAGTCGACCGAGCAGCAGACCGAACCGAACTAGTCCCCCACCACCATGCCGTCGAGGCGGATGCCGAGGTCGCGCACCGTCGTCACGTCCTCGGTAAAGAAGCCCCCTTGCGGGTTTGAGGCTTCCTTCGATTCGATCCGGAGAAAAAATCGTCCGGAAACCGGGTGGACGATGTTGGCGGCGAACAGGGGCGTGCCGTTACGGAACGGCCGCCAGAGCGGGCGGGGCGTGTGCTCGAGGATTTCCAGCACCATCTCGTGACCCTGGGGAACGGTTCCATCCACGTCGATGGACACCCGATCGACGATCACCCCCGGTCCATTGAAGGGGAGCTCCGCCGCGATAT
>CAYQTO010000021.1:28031-32395 GCA_964420455.1 uncultured Candidatus Sumerlaeota bacterium
GACAGCGCCGCGCCGGAGCCGCAAGAATCCCTGGCCATCGGTGAGCCGCACGGCACTGCCTGGCGCCGTGCCCTCCGTCGTGACCAACCTCGTGGTCACGATCGGACTCCCCACCCGAAAGCGGCTCCCGATCTCGGGGGTCACGTCCAGCTCCACGAGCGTCAGTTCCACCCGGCTGACGATGTCGCCCGCGAGAGTGGCGATGGTACGTTCGGCCTGTGGCCGCTCGCGCAGCCCAAGGAAATGCACGCCCGCCGCGGTTCCGTCGAACACCGCCGAGCCCTTCCGGGGGACAAGGTAGTTCTCGAGCACCGTCGCCGCGTTCGAAGAGTTCGCCTCGGTGTTGTTACGCGGCTCGCCAACCCGGAGCGACTGGACGACGGAGGCAAGGGACTGCATTGGGCCGCTCGGGGCCGCATTCACCCCGGCGAGGAACTGGGGGCCGAGGATGCGGACCGTCGTGCTCTCTCCGTTCGGTAACGCGCCCAACTTGTATGCCATCCCCGAAAGCATGACCCAGGATTGCTCAAAATCGCGCCCGGTCGCGTTGGTGATCTCGCCCACGAGCGAGCTGTCCGCCCACCGGACGGTGGAAAGGAGGGGACCCTCCATCTCCTCGGGACCGCGGATGGCGAACTGTGGAGAGGCGTAAGTCACCATGGGCCATTGGGAGATGTGAACATTCTGGAGGTTGTTGAGGAAGCCAACGACGGGCGAGTTGCCCGTAACGCGGGCAGCACCGCCGGCGAAGGGCGCCAACCCGCCGGAGAGGAAATCGTCGAGCATCACTTCGGGCATTGTGTGCCAGCGCCAGGTGTCCCCGGCTGCGGAGCGGGTGCCAACGGGGCTGATCTGGTGGGTGCCTGCCTCGGGCACGAACACCGCCGACAAGGTCTCGTGGCTTCCCTGCCGGTCCCCCTGCGTATAGACGCTCAGGGACGCCTCGCGGAGGATGTCGCGGTTGCCCTTCGTCAGCCTCCCCAACCCGTAGACGAGGAAGAAGAAGACGAAGACGATGACGGGGACGGTGACCCATGCCCACTCGAGGCGCTTGCGCGCGGCGAGGAGCCCGAAATTCAACGGCCCCACGATCAGCGTGTAGGCGATGCAGATGAGGATAATAAGGAATTGGTTGGGGGGGCGGGCGGCGCCCCCGATGGCGGTCTGGACGCCTCCGCGGACCCCCTCGTGAAAGCTGTATCGCGTGGAGGCGAGGTTCGGCAGCGGCGAGATCGCCGTCCACGCCGGGCGAAGGAGGTTCTCGAAGGAAAGATTGCTCGATTGCAGGTCGACACCAAAGAAGATAACCTGGCCGTTGCCGAGTCGCTGGCGGCAGATCACCGGCTGACCGTCGACGGTCAGGAGCGTCTCCGTCCCCGCCTTGGGCACATGGGTTGTCAGAAGAAAGGACGTCTCGTCGTTTCCTGAGGAGGCGAGCTCGCGCGTGAAGCGAAAGCCCGCGTCCCCCTCGTCGACGAGACGGCCGGAACCCTCGAGTACAACCGGAAGAATCTCTCGGGCCAAGGCGTCCCCGTAGGAGCCGGAGTTCTGCCCCGCGAGGAAGACGAGGGTGCCGCCCATGCGTACCCATTCGCGCAGCGCCTCGACGTTTTCCGGCAACATGCCACTGTCGGGCCATTGGGGAAAGGCCACGATGTCCGCCGCATCCCACCCCGCCCAGTGCTCCGGCAGCCATGCCGGATCGTGGATGGCCCGTGTCATCCAATTGAGTTCCGCGCGACGCACGGGCAGCAGCGCCACGTTGGCGGCATCGGTGACCGTCACCATCAACAGCTTCTCGTGGTCGATGCTTTGGGCGTTGAGGGGTTGGGTAAACTCCGGGCGCCCGTTGGGGAGCGTGACGACCAGCTCGGGCGGGGTGGAGAAGGTCTGGGGAAGCTTCGCGTAGACGATGTAGCGCTTTGAGGAGTTCGCAGGGACGTCCACGTCGCGGACGAAGCGGATCGCTTCGTTGCCGTCGAGGGGCATGGCAGCCACCATCAGGCGGCCCTGGAAATCCTCGAGTTCGTTTGCCGCGGCGGCGGCCGACGGGCGGTTCTCAAGCTCGACGAAGACGGGCACCCAGTCGCCCGGCCTGAAATAGCCGCCGTAACCTGCGGCCACGGTTCCGATGCGAACAGATGATTCCTGCGCACGGGCCGACGCCATCGCCATCACCAGCGTCACCAGCACCCAGAAAAATCGCCTCATCCTCCTTGCCCCCATTCTCCCGCCGTCCCTTCCCCGGAACACCCCCATGGTCAATCGAACCGCATGCGGTCGCGATTTTTCTCAACAGTCTGCGGGCCAATCCCTTTCACGCGAGTCAAATCTTCCGGCCGACGGTAGGCGCCGTGCAGCCCCCGGTCCTGGACGATGCGGGCGGCGATGGCCGGGCCGACACCCTTGAGGGCCTGCAATTCGTCGAGGCCCGCCCGGTTGACGAAGACGGGTCCACCGGCAGACGGGGCGACCTCCGCGCTCCCCCCTGTCTCCCTTGTTCCGTTTGCCGGGGGCTCCTCCCCAAGCGCGAGGTAAGGCTGGAGGCGTTGTGCCGTCTTCTCGCCAATCCCGTGGACACGTTCGAGGTCGGCGATGCTGCGGAACGGCCCGCCCTTCTCGCGTTCGGCAACGATGGCCGCCGCCTTGGATGGGCCGATTCCGGGCAGGAGTTCCAGTTCCTCCGCCGTTGCCTTGTTGACGTCAATCTGGCCGTTTTCATCCAGCGGGCCGGCGGCGATGCCCTCGGAGGCTCCGACTGGAGCAGCGCCGGACGGTGTGGCCACGGAGGTGATGGCTTGGGGCGCGTAGCGCGCCGTGGTGTCCGGGAGGAATTGGGGGCCGGCCCCGCGACCGCCCCATTGGAGTCCGACCGCAATGGCAACGAACAGCCCGCCCAGCCATGCCAGCTCGGACCGCTCGATTCCACGAAACATTCCGTCAAAGACCTGTTGGTGTTGTCCGTTCCAACGTGTCTTGCAGCGACTGCCAAAGGCGCAAGGCGGATGTCAGCGTGCCATCGCGCAGTTGGGCCATGAGCATCTGAAGTTCGGAGCGGGCATTTTCGGCGCTCGCCATGGCGGCGGTATCGCCGAGGGGACGGACCTGCTGGAGCATGAACTCGAGCACGTCCGCAAACTGGAGCATGTCGCTTTGGATGCCTGCGGAGGCGCTGGTGGGAACGGCGCTGCCCGCACGGGTCTTGATGACAGGGATGGGGCTCAGGGCGAAGTCGACAAGCTTGAGCCGCTGGTCCGGGCCGATGATCAGGTTCTCCGGGCGGATGTCGCCATGGGGCACGCCGGTGGAGTGGGCGTTCTGGAGGGCGCTCGCGATGTTGAGCGCCATGCGGACGACTAGCGGCAGGCCGACACCCCCCATGCGCAGGAGAAAGTCCGCGAGGTTCCCCCCGGGGAGGTATTCCGTGGCGACGCGGAGGATCGACCCGTCGCGATCCACGTAGGAGACCTTGGCAATGTTTGGGTGATAAAGGTGGGCGATGGTGACAAGACGGTCGCGAAGGGTCTCCATCTCGCGAAAACTGGGGGACAGGCGATAGAGCTTGAGGGCGACCGGATGATCGATGAGGCGGTCGCGGGCACGGAAGACTACCGATCGTTCCGTCTCGCCGACGACCGCCTCGAGGCGGAACCTCCGCGAGGGGACGAAAACCGACTGGACCGATGGGGGGACTTCCCGGCGAGCCAGGCCAACGGCCAGATGACCCACGAGGATTTCCTTCCCGCGCAGGGCGACGCTTCCCTCCAGGTCCTCCTCTTGTTTCCCCCGCGGCGATTCGGCCAAGGCGGAGGCGGTCGAGTCTTCCTCCAAGTCGTCAAGAAGCGACCCGGGCCCAATTGCCGGCGAGGAATCGCGGACGTCGGCCTGACGTAGCCGATCGAGTTGGCGCAGGTACATGAGGCGCTGCTGGGCGAAGGGGGCGTCGGAGTGGCGCTCGAGAGCGGCGCGATAGAACTCCGTCGCCTTTTCCTCCATGCCGGCGCCCTCGTAATCGCTGCCAATCGCCTCGAGAAACTCGGACGAAGCGGGCGAGGGGCTGTCAGGCGCCATCACCACGGAGACCAGATCGTTGGCCTCCGCCGTCTTCTTCACATCGAGGAGGAGAGAAAACAGCATGCGTCTCAGGCCCTCGTCGGAGGGCGCCGCGCGCAGAGCCTCGCGGAGGTAGGTCAGGCCTTCGCCTTTACGGCCGAGGGCCACCAGCAGGCGCCCCGCCTTGAGGTTGTTCTTGAGACGCAGATGACAGCGGAGGGCGTCGGACCAACGGCCGATCTGCTCCCACTGGGCGGCGGCGGATTCGGGGTCGAGGGACTCGACCTTGAGGATGTCCCCGGGGCGGGGGC
>CAYQTO010000022.1:0-31009 GCA_964420455.1 uncultured Candidatus Sumerlaeota bacterium
TCGGACTGGGTCTTCGTGCTGTTCTCTTTATCTCTTTGTCTCATTGTTGATATTTCTATAGAGTCGACGGTGCGGTGGAAGGGTGGTGGATTTTACAATGAGTAAAGGAGTAAAGGAGGGGGGATCTGGGGGGTGATGGGAGTGGACGCAATTCTTTGTGGTGTTTTCTTTGTCTCCTTGCCTCATTGTTAAATGCTTTCTTTTTGATATTGCTGGGTTTTTGGGTTCAGAGTTCGAGGGTGATCCAGCGTGGGCGGCCGTGGTCGCTGGGGATGGTGGCGGTGGCGATGGGGGGGTGGTTATTGCGTTCGACGAGGCCGTTGGCCCCGGTGTGGAGGTGGCCGCTGACGACCCATCGGACTTTGGGGGATTGGGAGAGGAGGTGGCCGAGGGTGAAATTGGCGAGGAAGGGGAGGGTGCGGAGGAATTCGGGGTCGTCGTTGGGGTGGTCGCCGAATTGATTTTTGAAGGTTGGGAAGTGGGTGATGGCGAGGATGTGGTCGATTTCGGAGTCGGCTTGGAGTTTGTCGAGGTTGTTACGGAGGCGTTGTTGGCCGAGGTCGGCGAATTCGGGGTCGGTGTATTCCCAGTCGATGTGGCGTGTGTCGAGGCAATGGGTGGGTTTGTGGGCGGCGGGTTCGGGTTGGGTGGCGGCGCTGTAGTCGTACCAGGCGAGGGCGCCGAGGAGAGCGGTGCGGTTGGGGAGGAGGAGGGGGTCGGTTTCGAGCCAGTGGTAGCCGAGGGAGCGTGTGATGGCGGGGAGGAGGTGGTCGTAGAGGGCGATGCTGGTTTCACCGAGGCTGCCCCAGAGGTCGGCGTTGCCGGGGAGGACGGCGATGGGACAGTCGAGGGGGAGGAAGGCGGAGAGGCATTTTTCGAAGAGTTGTGAGGGGTTGCCGATGTCGCCGGCGATGACGAGGAGGTCGGGCTCCTCGCGTTCGATGCCGGCGACGAGTCGGCGGATGGTGGCGATGCCGGTGGTTTCGAGATGGAGGTCGCTGGTGATGAGGACGCGCATGTTTTTGGGCAGGGTGCCTAGCGCGTTCCGGTGAGTTTGATGAGGTGCCAGCCGAACTGTGTCTGGACGGGTTGGGAGAGTTGGCCTTCCTGGAGGGCGTAGGCGGCGTCTTCGAAGGGTTTGACCATCATGCCGCGGGAGAACCAGCCGAGGTCGCCGCCGTTTTGGCCGCTGGGGCAGGCGGAGGCTTCCTGGGCGAGGGCCTCGAAGGTTTCGCCGGCGTCGTGGCGGGCGAGGAGTTTGTCGGCGTCCTCGCGGGTCTTGACGAGGATGTGGCTGGCGCGGATTTGGTCCATGGGGTTTCCTTGTGGAGGGGGGGATTGGGGTAAGGTGGATAGGGCGTGGGTGATTTGCAAGCCGCAAGATGGTGATGGTGGGGATTGCTGGGGAGGGTTCGAGGACAAGCTCCTTGCGTTTGGCGGGGTTGGGGAGGAGTTTGGAGGTCTTGCCCGCGACCGGTTGGCGGGCGCAAGGCGCGGGGAGACCCGGCCGTTCCTGGTATCTTTTTTTTGGAGTCTGGAGCATGCGACAGTTGTCGGAGTCGGTGACGGCGCTTTCGGAGTTGAAGCGGGCGTGTTTGCGCAACCGGGAGTATCTTTAACTACGACGCGCTGAAGTCGGAGATTGATGCGCTGGAGGGCCAGACGCAGTCGCCGGCGTTTTGGGAGGATGCGGAGCATGCGCAGCGGGTGATGAAGAAGATCAACCTGCTGAAGGGGCGCGTGGAGCCGTGGGAGGCGCTCGAGCAGGAGATCGACGAGAACCTGGAGATGGCGGAATTGCTCAAAGAGGAGGGCCACGAGCAGGGGGAGGATGCGGATGCGATCGGGGAGATGGCGGAGGACCTCCGGGGGAGGTTCGAGAAGCTGGAACTGCAGTCGATGATGGATGACGAGGCGGATCTTCTGCCGTGTTTCCTCAAGGTGCATTCGGGTGCGGGGGGGACGGAGTCCCAGGATTGGGCGTCGATGCTGTTGCGGATGTACCTGCGCTGGTGCGAGCGAAATGGGTACAAGGCGGAGCTGGTGGACGAAGCGGAGGGGGAGTCGGCGGGGATCCAGTCGGCGACGATCCGGATCGAGGGGCCATACGCGTATGGTTACCTGGCGGGTGAGACGGGCATCCACCGGCTGGTGCGGATTTCCCCGTTCGATGCAAATGCAAGGCGACACACGAGCTTCGCGTCGGTGGACGTGTCGCCGGAGGTGGACGACTCGATCGAGATCGACATCGGGGTGCAGGACCGCGACTGGCGTATAGACAGCTTTCGCTCCTCGGGAAAGGGGGGGCAGAAGGTAAACAAGACGACGTCGGCGGTGCGCATCACGCACTTTCCGTCGGGCATCGTGGTGTCGATGCAGAACGAGCGTTCCTGGCACCAGAACCGGGAACTGGCGTTTCAGGTTCTGCGGTCGCGCTTGTACGAGCAGGAGTTGAAGAGGCGTCGCGAGGCGGCGCAGGCCCGAGAGGCGGAGAAGAAGGACATCGATTTCGGCAGCCAGTTGCGGAGTTACGTGCTGCACCCGTACAAGATGGTGAACGACCACCGGATGGAGCTGAAGGTGAACGACGCGGAGGCGGTGCTCGATGGCGAGATTGATGCGTTTATCGAGGGGTATTTGCGTTGGAAGCTGGGGCGTGATGAGAAGGTGGCGGGGTAGGCGGTGGCGCCGGATAGCCGTATAGACGAATCTCCCGTTTCCTCCCGGGGTCCCTGCAGTCCTTCTCCTGAGCTCCTGATCTCATCGTTTATTTTTGTTTTGTGGCACCCTTACAGGGTGCGGGCGCTGGGGCGCCGGGAACCCAGGGTGGCGCGGCGTTCGCCGCTGACCCTGGGCTGTTTTGTGGGCACCCTTTCAGGGCGCGGGGTGGCCGTATAGACGACTCTCCCGTTTCCTCCCAGGGTCCCTGCAGTCCTTCTCCTGAGCTCCTGATCTCATTGTTTGTTTTTGTTTTTCACCCGCCCCAGCCGGGTGAGCGTATAGACAGGGGTCAGGTAGTGAGGGTGAGGAGGAGGGGGGTGCCGTGGTGGAGTTGGAGGGGGGCGTTGGCGAGGAGATAGCGGTGGAGGTTGCCGGGGCGTTCCTGCTGGTGAATGTCGAGGGGCTCGCCGGCGAGAGTGGCGAGAGCGATGGGGCGGGCGGTGTCGATGATGGCGAGGGGGAGGTTTCCGGCGATGACTTCGAGGGCGAGGGCGTCCTCGTCGCGGTCGAGGCTGCCGTAGGCGATGCCGGCGAAGAAGGGGACGCGGCCGTTGGCGCCGCCGGGGATGCTGGGCTCGGCAATGGTGAGGAGTGAGCGGGAGGCGTCGTAGGTGACGGCGGTTGCGGCGAGGACGAGGGCGAAGCTGGCGAGGGAGCGGATGTAGTAGTTGCCGCATTCGACTTCGTTCCAGGGGTTGCGGTGATGGCCGTCGTGGCGATCGCGGGCGCCCCGGACGATAGCAAGGGCCTCGCGGGGGAGTCCGTGCCAGAGCATGGTGGCGGCGACCTGATACTCGACGCCGTACCAGACTTCGTCGGAGTAGATGAAGGGGAAGGCGGGTCTGCCGCCTTCGGGCCAGGTGCAGAGGAGAAGGCCGGCGTCGCCGTGCTGGGCGTAGGTGCGCTGGGCGTGGGGGGGGCGGGTGCCGACGTCGGGGCACCAGTTGTGGTGAAAGATGGTGCGGAGTGCGGTGCGAAGGCGCTCGGGTTCGTCGATGGGGGCGAGGGAGGCCACACGGGCGAGAAATTCCCCGAGGAGCTGGTCGGAGAGGATGCCGTTGCCGTACTGGTAACGCTCGGCGTCGACGTCGTCGATGAGTTGTCTATACGCGCCGTTGCGGAGGAGGGTGGTGAGGGACTGGCGTGCGGCGAATTCGCGTTCGGCGAGGGCGCGGCGCTCGTGCTCGTGGCCGAGGACTCCGGTGATGTTGCGTGCGGCCATGAGGGCGGCGACGTAGAGGCCCTGGGTCATGGGCTCGGGGCCGAGGAATTCAATGTCGTAGGTGTTGTGGTGGGTTCCCTCGAGGGAGCCGTCGTGGTCCGGGTCCCAGGTGGCGATGGCGTAATCGAGGGTGCGACGGGCGATGGGCCAGGTGCGTGCGAGCCATTCGCGGTCGCCGGAGAGGAGGAAATCGCGCCAGAGTTGGACGATGTTTCCAAGGAGTCCGTCCGCGGCGGCGTGGAATCTGTGGCGGGACCTGGCGCCGTGGGGGAGGTCGATGCGAAAGTCGAGGTGGCCGCGTTCGTCGACATTGTGCTCGTAGAGCATGGTGCGGGCGGAGCGTTCGAGGGTGGGAAAGAGGAAGGCGAGAGCCTGGGCGTAGTTCCAGACGTGGGCGCAGGTCCCGTGGCAGCAGCCGTTGTCGGCGTTGGATCCCTCGAAGGTGTAGAAGGTGCCGTCCTCGAGGCGCATGGTGGTTGGCGACCGGAGGATGGCGAGGTTGGCGGTGGCGGCGTCGACGATGGGTGCGGGGAGGGTGGATTGGAAGAGGGCGTTGTGGAAGGCGCGTGTCTCGCGCTCGAGTCGGTCGCGGTGGGTGTGGGCGTGTTGGGCGACCTCCCAGGCGGAGGCGAACCGTGCGGCGTACCAGTTTTTCCAGAGGGGCGTGCCCCGTTCGGTGGAGGGGGTGTTGGCGCGCTGGTCTTCGGGGACCTGCTGGCATCCGTGCCAGTAGCCCTCGCGGGTGGGAAAGTACCAGGTGATGAGGAAGGGGATCCGTGTGGTTTCGCCGGGGGCGAGATGGGCGCGGACGGCGAGGGTCGCAATGTCGGTAAAGGGTCCTGCGGAGGGGTCCTGGGTGTTGAGGGAGGTGTCGAGGCGGCCGTTGCGCCCGAAGGTATTGAGGAAGTGCTGGGCGCCGTCCCAGGGGAAGCGGCCACGCAGCCAGGGGGCAGCGGCTTCGACGGCGTCGCCGGGGCAGTTGGTGGTGAGGGTGAGTTCGCCGTACTGGGGGTCGGCGGGGGGGAAGCGTTTGGAGGTGAACTCGAGGCCGCGGAAGGTGCCGTGATCGCGGAGGCGGACGATGCCGTCGCCGGGAGGGCGCCAGTGGTGCTGGTGGGGTCCACCGCGGAGGGGGGGCACGCCCGCGTGGTTCTCCATGGAGAAGGCCACGGACACATCACAGGAGACGGGGAGAAGGTTGTGGAGGTCGACCTCGAGGATGGCGAGGGGAAGGGAGGACTCGTCGGCGTTAAGGGGGACGAGGGGGTTCCAGGCGTGGACGGAGACGGCGAGGGGAAGGGCGGGGTCGCGGAGCTGGACTTCGCCGAAGGGGTACTCGCCGCGAAGGCGGCTTTCGGGGAACCGGGGGAATCCGGGGGCGAAGTCGAGGCTGGGTGCGGCGCCGGAGATGTCGTCGCGGGTGTGATGGCGGGAGTGTGCGGGGGGGCGTCGGGCCTCGAGAACGCGGAACTGGGATGGGCGTCCGGCGGGCTGGGCCCAGAGGGAAAGGAAGGTATAACGGAGGCGATGGCTGCGGGCGGGGCGATTGAAGATTTCCCAGTCGACCAGCTCGCCGTAGGCGGAAAGGCCGACATGTCCGGTCCCGATGCCCCCGACGTAGAAGACCGTTTCGCGGCGGGCGTCGCCCTCATACCAGCGGGGGGTGTGGGGGGCGAAGAGGCTCTCGTCGGAGTAGGGGAGGTGGGAAACCATGTGGGGCGCCCCGGGTGGGAATGAGGATGATTTGAGGAGGGGGGCCGCGAGGGGCAACAGGGCTTTGCGGAGGACGAACGGGCCTTTTCACAGGTTTTCCACACGCCGCGGAATTTTCACTGGACTCAAAACAGCGGATACGGACAGTACTCTCCCAACTTTCCAACCAGACCGTGACGGTTCGGAAAGAAGTCTTGGTCGTAGCGGACTGGGACGCGAATCGGTAGACCGAGAATGGCCCCGATGCTTTCCCAAGGTGTGCTTGTCCTGAACCGCCAATGGATGGCGATTCACGTATGCAGTGTGCGGCGGGCGCTGACGCTGCTGGCGCAGGACTACGCCCGTGTCATCTCTGAAGACTATCGGACCCACGACTTCGATTCGTGGCGACAGGTCTCTCAACACGTCGAAGAACACGGAAACGACTTCATCTATACGCCGACGTTCCGGCTGCTGGTGCCGGAGGTGATCCTGCTGACGGGCTTCAACCGGCTGCCTCCACGGACGGTGAAGTTCAACCGGCGCAACATCTACATGCGCGACCACTACACGTGCCAGTATTGCGGGGTGCGGCCTCCGAAGGAGGAACTCACGATCGACCACATCATTCCGCGGAGCAAGGGCGGGCGGTCGACGTGGGAGAATGTGGTGCTGGCGTGCCAGACATGCAACTCGCACAAGGGGAGCAAGACGCCGGCGGAGGCGGGCATGCAGCTCCGCAAGGCGGCGAAGCGGCCCCACTGGCTGGCGACGCTGCGCAGCACGCTAAAGGGCCCCGAGCGGCCGATCTGGCAACGGTTTGTCGACGCCGCGTACTGGAACGTGGCGCTCGAGGAAGAGTGATGGCGAGGGGGCCCCGGGAGACCGGGGCCCTTTTCGCAGGAGTCCCGCGGCCGTGACCTTGCCGGCGGTGATGCTCGTCCAGCCGCGCATCCCCCAGAACGTGGGGGCCGTGGGTCGGGTTTGCGCCGCGAACGGCCTCGCGCTTCACGTGGTGCGACCAATTCCGTTTTCCCTGTCGGACGCGGCCCTGCGGCGCGCCGGCATGGACTACCTGGACCTGCTCGACCTTCACGTTCATCACAACTGGCCGGCGGCGTGCCGGGAGCTCGGGGGCCGGCGGCGCCTGCTCTTTTCCAGCAGCGGCGAAACCTGTCTCTACGATGTGGCCTTCCGGGAGGGGGACGTGCTGGTGCTCGGGAGCGAGCCGGCAGGGCTGCCGGAACTGCTCGGAGCAGAGTTCGACTGGGCGGCCAGCGTCCGCATCCCGATGGAGAACCCCGCCGCGCGCTGCCTGAACCTGGCGACGTCGGCGGCGCTCGGCGTTTACGAGGCGCTGCGCCAGCTCCGCGGTTGGTAGAACCCCGTGGCCGGGTTGTTGCTCCCCGTCATAGGGGGAGATTACGGCCCGTGAGACCGGTTTCGATCGTCTGGCATAAACGTGACCTGAGAGTCGCGGATCATGCGCCCCTGGCGGAGGCAGCCTCGGCTGGCACCGTCATTCCCGTCTATATCTATGAACCGACGATCCTTGGCGCGGAGGAGTACGAGGAGTCCTGGGTGGAATTCCTGAACGAGTGCCTGGCGGAGCTGGAAGAGGAATACGCGAAACACGGCGGGCGCTTGATCCGCCGGCTGGGTGACGCGGTGGAGATTCTCGAGGACTTGAGGAGGGAGACCGGGGCGGGTCGGCTCTACAGCCATGAGGAAACGGGCAACGCCGCGACGTATGCCCGGGACCGGCGGGTAAAGGGCTGGGCGCGTTCGCAGGGGGTGGAGTGGATCGAGATTCCGCAGAACGGCGTGGTAAGGGGGCTGAAGTCGCGCGACGGTTGGAGCAGGACCTGGAAGAAGCGGATGTCGCAGACGCCGGTCGATACACCGATACGTCTGGAGGTTCCAAGTCTGACGGAATTCGGGCGCCCAAGGACGGCGGAGGAGATGGGCGTCCAGCCCGGTCGGAAGCCGTATAGACAAAAAGGAGGGCGCTCGGAGGGACTTGCGGCCTTGGAGTCCTTCCTCCGGGAAAGGGGAAGGAACTATACGAGGGCGATGTCGAGCCCGCTCGCCGGCGAGTCGGAGTGCTCGCGGTTGTCCCCGTATCTTGCCTTTGGGTGCGTGTCGATGCGCGAGGCATGGCACGCGCTGGAGGCACGCCGGGCGGAACTGCGGGACGCGGAGGATGGGGTTCGCCGGGGCTGGCCCGGATCGCTCAAGTCCTTCGAGGGGCGGCTCCACTGGCACTGCCATTTCATGCAGAAGCTCGAGTCGGAGCCGCGCATTGAGTTCGAAAACATCGCCCGCGCGTGCGACGGACTGCGGGAGGAGGAGTTCAGCGAGGAGCGGTTTGCGCGCTGGTGCGAGGGGGAAACGGGGTACCCGATGGTTGATGCGTGCATGCGCTACGTCCGGCAGACGGGCTGGCTGAACTTTCGGATGCGGGCGATGCTGGTGAGCTTCGCGGCCTATGATCTGTGGCTGCACTGGCGCCGGCCGGCGGTGTTCCTCGCGCGACACTTTCTTGATTTCGAACCCGGGATCCACTTTTCCCAGTTCCAGATGCAGTCGGGGACGACGGGCATCAACACGCTTCGGATGTACAATCCGGTGAAGCAGGCGAGGGACCACGACCCACAGGGCGAGTTCGTTCGGCGCTGGGTGCCGGAGCTCGCTGGGGTCCCGGTCGGCCATCTCTTCGAACCGTGGAAGATGCCCTCGGACCTGCAGGCGGCGTCGGGATGCCGCATCGGCAAGGATTATCCCCTTCCGGTGGTGAACCACGCGGAGGCGGTGCGTCGCGCGAAGGAGCGGCTCTATGGGCGTCGCGGCGAAGTGGCCGCGCGGGAGGAAGCGCGGGAGATTGCGCGTCGCCACGGCAGCCGGAAGGGGCCGCGGAGGCCTCGCCGCCGCGAGCAGAAGGATGCGGCGCCGGACATGCTGAACACCATGCCGGGAATGGAGACGTCATGAGGATTCGCTTTCACGGTCCCCGCTGGGCTGTCTATACGCTGCTTGCGGCGGCGGTGTACAACATCCTTTGGGGGTCCGCGGTGGTGCTGCTTCCCCATTGGACACTTGGCCAGATCGGGCTGGGGCGCATGGAGTATCCGCAGATCTGGCAGTGTGTGGGGATGATCGTGGGGGTTTACGGGGTGGGGTATGCCTGCGCGGCGATGGACCCGATCCGCCATTGGCCGATCGTTCTGGTGGGTTTTCTGGGGAAGGTGTTCGGGCCGATCGGCTTTGCGATGGGTCTGGCGAGCGGCGACCTGCCGCTCCAGATGGCGTGGACGATTGTGCTGAACGACCTGATCTGGTGGGTGCCTTTCGCGGCCATGCTGGTGATGGCGTGGAAGGCGGGGGGCGAATCGGCGAGGCCCGCCTTGTGAAGAAGCCAAAAAAACAGGACCTGCCGACGAAGATCTGTTTGGTGTGCGGTCGCCCGTTCACCTGGCGCAAGAAGTGGGAAAAGGTGTGGAACGAGGTCCGTTATTGCTCCGAGCGTTGTCGCCGGTCGCGGAAACGCTAGCAGGCGGGTTTCCCCTTTGCCCCCTCGGCGGCGGATCAAGAAGCTTCGAAAATCCTGACGGAGGTGTCCCATGGCGCGCGGGATTCGCGTCTTCATTGGCCAGGTGAATACACTGGTCGGGCACGTGGAAGGCAACCAGGCGAAGGCGGAATCGGCGCTGGAGCGTGCGGCTGCCGCCGGGGCGGACCTGTTGCTGCTGCCGGAGCAGACGCTGCCCGGGTATCCCGCCAAGGACCTGCTGACGTTTGGCAGTTTCGTGAAGCGGAACCGCGCGGCGCTCGAGAACTTTGCGAGGGCCACCGCCGGGCGCCCCGCCGCGCTGATCGGCTTTCCCGAAGCCCACGACGGCCCCGGCAACGGCCTGTACAACGCGGCGGCGCTCTGTCGCGATGGCCGCGTCGAGAAGGTCTTTCGCAAGATCCTCCTGCCGACCTACGATGTCTTCGACGAGGACCGCCACTTCGACGAGGGGAGCGAGGTGGGGACCTTCGACCTCGGCGAAGCACGGGTGGGGGTAACGATCTGCGAGGATCTCTGGAACGACGAGCTGTACTGGTCACGGCGGCGCTATGGGCGCGACCCCGGTCAGGAGGTGGTGGACGCCGGGGCGGAGATCGTGGTGAACTTGAGTGCGTCGCCCTATACAATGGGCAAGCGGCGGGTGCGGCGGGACATGATCGCGGCGGCGGCGCGGCGCCACGGAGTGCCGGTTGTGCAGGCGAACCTGGTGGGCGCAAATGACGACCTGATCTTCGACGGCTCTTCCTTCGCCGTGGGGGCGGACGGCACCCTTGGCGCCATGAGCCCGGCGTTCGAGGAGCACGACCTGGTGGTGGACATCGACCCTTCGGGAAAGGCCACCGGGCCCATGGTGGAGGAGATCGGGGAACTCGAGGAACTGCGCCGGGCGCTGACCCTTGGCGTCCGCGACTACGTGACCAAGTGCGGGTTCCGGGAGGTGCTGATTGGCCTGAGCGGGGGAATCGACTCGGCGCTGGTGGCGGTGATTGCGGCGGAGGCCCTGGGGCCCCATCGCGTGCATGCGATCTCGATGCCCTCACGTTACAGCACCGACCATTCAAAGAGCGACGCGCAACTCCTGGCGGAGAACCTCGGGATCAGCTATCGCGAGATCCCGATCGAGGGAATGTTCGCGCAGGCAATCGACGACGTTGGCCCACACCTTGGGCGGACACCGGAACTGGCGCTGGAGAACATGCAGCCACGCCTCCGCGGCATGACGCTCATGTCGCTTTCCAATGCGACGGGGGCGATGGTGCTCACGACCGGCAACAAGAGCGAGATGTCGGTTGGATATACAACGCTGTACGGTGACATGTGCGGCGGGCTGGCAGTGATCTCGGACGTGCCAAAAACGCTGGTATACGCGCTTTGTCGGCACATCAATGCCTCGTCGGGGCGCGAGGTGATCCCCGAAAGCATCCTCACGAAGGCACCGTCGGCGGAGTTGGCACCAGACCAGAAGGACTCGGATTCCCTTCCGGAGTACGATGTTCTGGACCCGATCATCCGCGGCTTCGTCGAGGACGGATTGAGCGAGGACGAACTGGTGGCGGAGGGACACGATCGGGAGATTGTGCGCAAGGTGCTGCGACTGGTGATCCGTTCGGAGTACAAGCGGCGGCAGGCGGCACCGACGCTTAAGGTGACATCACGGGCGTTTGGATACGGTTGGCGGATGCCGATCGCACGGGGCTGACAGCCCCGGGAAAGGAACGGGTGATGCGCATCAGGTTCTGGGGGGCGGCGGGTACCACGACCGGCTCGCTGCACCTGCTCGAGCACGGGGGGCGGTCGGTGGCGCTCGATTGCGGCCTCTTCCAGGGCCGCCGTAAAGACTTCTATACGGTGAACCGGGACTTTCCCTGCGACCCGCGAAGCCTCGACGCCGTCGTCCTGAGCCACGCACACATCGACCATTGCGGGAACCTGCCGAACGTCATCAAGCAGGGCTTCCGCGGGGAGGTCTACGCGACGAAGGCGACGCAGGACCTGGCGGGGGTGCTGCTGCTTGACTCGGCGTATATCCAGGAGAAGGACGCCCGGTTTCTCAACAAACGGCGTAGGGGGAAGGACGAGAAGGTCGAGCCGCTGTACACGATTTCCGATGCGGAGGAGTGCCTCGGGCAGTTCGTGGGCGTGGGATACTACCGCTTCTTTGAATATGTGGCGGGCTTTCGCGGGAAGTTCCTCGAGGCGGGGCACATCCTCGGGAGCGCGCAGGTGGAAGTCGACGTCGACCTCGGCAACGACCGGGTCCACCGGGTGGTTTTCAGTGGCGACATTGGCCGCGGCAAGCGGGCGATCCTCCGGGAACCGGAAATCCCAAGCGATACCGACACCCTCATCATGGAGTCGACGTACGGCAATCGGGTGTCGCCACCGATCGACAACCTCCGCGAGGAGCTGCGCGACCTGGTGCAGCGGGTGGCGGAGCGCGGCGGCAAGATCATCATTCCCGCCTTCAGCGTTGGCCGCACGCAACAGGTTGTCTATGCGCTGAACGGCCTGTTCAACGACGGGTCCCTTCCCCGGATTCCGATCTTCGTCGATTCACCGCTGTCGACCAACGTGACGGAGATCTTTCGCAACCACCCGGAGTGCTACAACCGCGAGACGCGCGACCTGCTGATGTCGGACGACGATCCGTTCGGCTTCGGGACTCTGACGTATACACGGGACGTCGAGGAGTCAAAGGCGCTGAACGGGCGACCGGGACCGTTTGTGGTGATCTCGGCGAGTGGCATGTGCGAGAACGGCCGCATCCTGCATCACCTGAGGAACGCGATCGAGGATTCGCGCAACTGCGTGCTGATCGTGGGGTACCAGGCGGAGCACACCCTGGGGCGGCGGATCGTGGAGCGGCACGAGACGGTGCGCATCTTTGGCCAGATGCACCCACTCCGGGCGGAGGTGAAGGTGCTCAACGGGTTTTCGGCACACGCGGACCAGACCGAGCTGCGGGACTACGCCTTCCGTGTCCACGCGCGCAGCGGCGGGCGGCTCCGGCGGATCTTCCTCGTCCACGGGGAGGAGGAGGGCCGTGCCGCCCTGGCGGAGTACCTTCGGGAATCACTGAAGATCGACGTCTATACGCCGGCGAGGGGCGACAGCTGGGACCTCGACTGAAGGGATTCGCTTGCCAATCAAGGATGCCGGGGATATGGCGAACCCAACCCCCGGCCGAGGAGAAACGGACATGCCAGAGCGTGTGTCGATCCATGTGGAGAACGCCCCCCAGAGCTTCGGCCACTTCTCCCAGGTGATCAAGTACGGCAACCAGCTGCACATCAGCGGCCAGTTGCCGATCGACCCCCAGACCCGCCGGCTGGTCAGCACGGACATCACGGCGCAGGCAAAGGCGGTCCACGACCACCTGACGGCGATCATGCAAATGTGCGCCGGCGCCCTTTCCAACATCATGTCGACGCGGGTGTACCTGATCGACCTGAAGGACCACGGGGCGTTCGACGCGGTGAGCAAGGAGTACTACTACTTTGTCCCTCCCGCGCGGACGGTGATCCAGGTTTCGGGACTGCCCTTTGGGGCACGGGTGATGGTCGATGCGACGGCGGAGCTGAACCCGGTGGAACTGAAGACCAACTCGCTGCTGTAGGGGGGGGCGGGGATGTTGCGGGGCTTTTTGGGCAAGCTGATCGTCGGGGCGGTTGTCGTCGCCGGACTCGCGGTGGGCGCGCTGGCTTATTTGGGTGTGATCGACTGGCGGGATGTGACGACGTCGGCGCGGGTGCAAACGAGCCGACTCGGGGCGCAGCTGGAGGGATCGATCGAGCTAGGGGCGCCGCGCGGGTCCACCGGCAATGCACGGCGCGATGCGGAGATCTGCAGGACGAACCTCCAGCGGATCGAAAGCGCCAAGCGCTCGGCGGCGCGCGCGCGGGGCAACGAACTGGGCTCGATCACCTGGGACGAAGTGTTGCCCTACCTTGGCAACGAGCGTCCCCGTTGTCCCGCTGGGGGAACGTATACGCTTGGCAACCTTCAGATGAATGCACGGTGCTCCGTGGGGGGCAACGGGACCGTCGATACGGCGGACGATCACGCGCTGGCAAACCGTTAGTCACCTTGAGGGGGGCTTGTTGTCACCGTCCAGAATCCGTGTCCGGGAGTAGGCGGTGCGGATGTCCCCGAGGAGCTGCTTGTCTATACGGCATCCCTCGATGTCGAGAGTTTCGAGGGCGGTGCGCTCGAGGAGGCGCCGGAGGCCGTCGCCAGTGAGGCGAGTGGCGCGGGCGCTGAGGTGCCGGAGCGGCTGGACGCGCGCGAGGGCGGCAATCTCAAGGTCGCCAAAGGTGGTGAAGTCGAGGAGGAGGCGCTCGAGGGTGGGGCAGCGCGAGAGGGCGGGCCAGAACTCCCCGGGCAGGCGACAGTAGTTTACGTTCAGGGTGCGGAGGCGGAGGAAGTAGGGGAGGACGTAGGCGACGTCGGGGGCGAGGTGGGCGCCTGTATAGACAATTTCGACGAGTTCGAAGGCGGGGACCTCGACGAGGCGGCGGAGTTCGGCGGCGTCGGCGATGGAGGCGGAGTAGCGGAACTCGACGTCGGCGGGGAGCCGGGTCCGGCCGTGGGGGACAACAGGGTGCCAGGGCTCGCTCCCGGCGTCGGTGATGGTGCGCTGTTGGAGGCGGCCAAAGCGGAGCGGTTCCGCTTCGCGGGCGAGATGGTTGACGGTGGCTCGCGGGAGAAGGTCGCGCAACGTCCGGATGCCGCGCGGGGTCAGGCGGCTTTCGAGAACGTCGAGTTGCTTCAGTTTGTTGTCGATGGGGCCGGTGGGAATGGACTCGTCACCAAGAAGCGGATCGCCGATGGCGAGCCGCTCGAGCCGCGCAGCCTTGAACAGAATTGGAAAGGAGGCGGTCTCGCCAAGGCGGTGAACCAGTACCTGGCGCAGGCTCGGGTGCACCGAAAGATGGCGGATCCCATGAGGACCGACCGTTCCGCCGACGTGGATGGTCTCAAGCTTAGGCAGATTCAGGAGCCCCCTGAGGTCATCATCGTACGCCCCGACGCTTTCCTCGCCGGCGAGGCGGAGAGTCCGCAGCGTTGTTGAAGGGCCCATGGCGGCGAGGGCCTTCCCGTCCAGCCAGCCGTCCACACGGAGTGACTGCAGGGCGGCGAACCGATCGAGATTGGCAAGAAATTCGGCCTTCACCGACGCCCCCCCGATGTGGATGGCCTGGAGGTTCGGCAGGGAGGCCAGCGCGAGGAGTTCCCCGGTCTCGCGAAGCCCTGGGAGGGCCATCTGCTCGAGGGAGCGGAGTCTCCTGAGAGACGCAATCGCCCGATGGTCGATTTCCGTCTGGTTCAGATGAAGTTGCCGAATCGTTCCTTTTTCCGCCAGTGGGGCGAGCACGGCGGCGGTGACGTTTGTGCCGCCAAGATGCAACGCCTCGGGATCGCAGAATTCAAGGAGTCGACCCACAAAGTGATCGTCTATACCGGTGTGCCCCCCATCGACGACGCGGAGGTGGGGGAGTTCCGGGAGGTGGCGTGTGGCCTCCGGCGTGAGGAGGGACCCGGCGAAGTAAAGGGCCCGGAGACTGGTGAAAGGAGCGAGTGCGGCGAGTTCCTCGTCGAAGAGGAAGCGCAAGCGAAGTTCGGTGAGCTGCTCCGCCGCGGGGGCGAGGGCCTCAAGAAGGGTGCGTGGCTCGTACGCTGCCGAACCATCCACCATAAGCGGGATCCCGCGGGGTAAACGCAACTCCCCCTTCAACTCCGAGGAACTGCTTGTTCCTTCCGTTGTCTGCCACGAAACAGTGCCCAGCGTCCGTGCGGGAAATCGGAGAGTGATCATGTTGGGAGGTTCATTCATGGCGATCGGCGGGAACGGAGGAAAGGTCTAATGGACGATCTGTTCGCGAGGGGTGAGGAGTTTGTGCTGCGACCTGCGGTCCCGGGGGACGAGGGGGAGATCGCGGCGATGGTGCACGAGCTGGCGGAGTATGAGAAGGCGCCGGAGGAGTGCCGGGCAACGCCGGAGATGATCGGGCGGCACCTTTTCGGCCCGGGTGCGGTGGCCCGGGCGGTTGTGGCGGAGGCCGACGGCATGGTGGCGGGGTTCGCGCTGTGGTTTGTGAGCTTCAGCACCTGGGAGGCGCGGCCGGGGATCTATCTGGAGGACCTGTACGTGAGGCCGGCGTACCGGCGACGGGGGATCGGCACGGCGGTCCTGCGGCACCTGGCGGCGGAATGTGTGCGCGAGGGCTACGGCCGGCTCGAATGGTCGTGCCTCGAATGGAACGAACTGGCGAAGCGGCGCTATCGGACCCTCGGCGCGAGACCGATGGAGGAATGGCGTACCTGGCGTGTGGACGGGGAAGGGTTGGGGAGCCTGGCGGAAGGACGGTCCGTTGGAGGGGGGGTGTCGTCGCCGGGAAAGGAAGAGGAGCCCGTGGAGCCAGGCATGAGGCCGACCGTCGTTGTCTATACGGATGGGGGCTGTCGCCCGAACCCGGGGCGGGGGGCCTGGGCAGCCATCATGATCGAGGGGGAGAAGGAGCGGGAGCTGGTTGGGGGCGAGCCCCGTACCACCAATAACCGCATGGAGCTGATGGCGGCGCTGATGGCGTTGGAGTCGCTCGAGCGGCCGTCGCGGGTGATCCTCCACACGGACTCGCAATATCTCCGCAACGGGATCACGTCGTGGATCCTAACGTGGAAGCGCAACGGGTGGCGAAGCAAGACGGGGGCAGTGAAGAATGTGGATTTGTGGCAGCGGCTGGACGCAGCGATCCAGCGCCACGAGATCGTGTGGGAATGGGTCCGCGGCCACGCCGGGGATGCCTACAACGAGCGGGTGGACGCGTTGTGCACGGCGTGGATCGAGGGTTGAGGCCCGGAGAAGGAGGGGGCGACCGGCGATCGTCTAGACGGCGGGTTGCTGCTGGGTAATGCAGTGAAAGGCGCCGAGACCCCAGACGAGGTCGGTGGCGTCGATGCCGACGACGCGGCGGTGGGGAAAGAGGTCCCCGAGGATGCCGATGGCGCGGTCGTCCTGCTTTGGTGAACGGAAGGTGGGCACGATGACGGCGGCGTTGGCGATGTAGAAGTTGGCGTAGCTGGCGGGGAGGCGGTGCCCCTCCCAGACGACGGGGGCGGGCATGGGGATCTCAATGATGTCGAAGGATCCGCCGGAGGGCGTGCGGAGTTCGCGAAGGCGGCGGAGATTTTCGTCGAGGGCGACATGGTTGGCGTCGGACTTGTCCGGCTCGACGACGGTGACGATGGTCTCGGGTGCGACGAATCGGGCGAGGTCGTCTATATGGCCGTCGGTATCATCGCCCACGATGCCATCGCCGAGCCAGAGGACGTGGCTAATTCCGAGGAAGTCGCGGAGGCGCGCCTCGATCCCCTCGCGATCGAGATGCGGATTGCGGTTGGGGTTGAGCAGGCAGGCCTCGGTGGTCAGGAGAAGCCCGGCGCCGTTGACGTCGATGGAGCCTCCCTCGAGGACCATGCCGGGGGCGACGGCGGGGACCCGGAGCCATTGCGCCGCGCGGGCGGGTACTGCGTTGTCGAGGTCGAACGGGGGGTACTTGCCGCCCCACGAGTTGTACCCCCAGTCGAGGGCAATCAGCGGGGCCCCCGCGCCCCGGTTGCGAACGAAGATGGGCCCATGGTCGCGGACCCAGGAATCGTTTGTGGGAATCTCGACAAGGCGTACGTTCGGCGCGTCTGCCTTGTGGTCCTTGAGGAGGTGGAGGATCGCGGCGTGGTGCTCGTGGCCGTCGACGAGGAGGTGGATGTCCTCGCCCTCGGCGATCTCGCGGATGAGGCGGGCATAAACGGGGGGGATGGCGTCGAGCTTGCCGGGCCAGGACTGGTCGCGCTTGGGCCACGCGAGCCATGTCGCGGCGTGCGGCTCCCATTCCGCAGGCATGCGGTAGCCAAGTTCGGCAAGGGTCTGATCCTCGAGGTCGAGCGGTTCCATGGCGGCTCCCCGTAGACTAAAGTGAAGGGATGCCGCGGGCGGGCGAAGGAAGGCAAGCCCGAGGAGAATCGCGGTTGCGGGTGGAAAGCGACACCGCGACGGTAGACCCCATCGGAGGCGCGGGCATGACCGAAGTTCCCAGGGAGTTGGCGTTTGCGGAGCGATGCGCGGAGCCGCTGGAGGAGATCCAGCGAGGGTTCGACGCGTACCAGCGGGTGCACTTTCCCGAGCGTCCGCCGGAGTTTTTCGCGCTCGAACTGAACGGTGAGGCGGGGGAATTGGCCAACGACGAGAAGAAGGCGTGGCGCGGCCAGCCGGTGGACGAGGCGCGACTGGCGGACGAGGCGGCGGACGTGTTGATCGCCCTGATGAACTACTGCAACGCGCGGGGCCTGCGCCTCGGGCCGGCGGTTCGGGCCAAATTGTACGAAATCGATCGCCGACGCCGGGAGGGACGCATGTGAAGCGCCACTTGGGAGGATGGGTGATCGGGTTTCTTGCCGTGGCGGCGGCCGCCGGGGCCCAGTACTACGCGGGCGGCAGCCAGCCATTTTCCGCCGAACAGCGCGCGGTCCTCGACCTCCACGCCGATGTGATCGCGCTCGGGGTGAACAGCGACTGGCTCGCGGAGAGCGAGATTAATGCGGACCTGTATATCGCCGCCATCGGGGAACTGGCCGGGGCCGTGGAACGCGGCGACATCCCCGGGGCCGTCGTCTATACGGACAGGTTGAATTCCAACACGCTTCCCATCGGCGTGGGGTACTTCATGACCGATCCCCAGAAGCGACGGGTCGACCACACGCGGGAGTTCTTTGTGGAGGACCTGACGGGCCCGACGGTGACCGTGCCAACGATTCTCGCGCTTCTGACAGAGGGGGAGCTGACACCGGAAACGCGGGTGGGCGAGGTGTTGTCCGCCCTGTCGGGATCGCCGGTCGGCGAAGCCACGATTGCCGCCCTGCTCGAGCACCGCACGGGCCTGCCGCCCCGGCTGCCGGAGACAGACGCCTTGGCGGACCGTGCCGCGTTGGTGGAGTACCTGCGAAGTCTGGAGCCGGATCCCGGGTTTGTCGGCGTCGTCCGTCGGAGCGATGCCGACTTCCTCCTGGTGGGGCTGGTGGCCGAGGCGGCAACGGGCGAACGGTTTTCCTCCGCCGCGGCTAGCGGCATTCCCGGTCTGCGCCTTCAGGAACCACGGCTGGGGATCGCGCCGGAGCAACTGCACCTGCTGGCGCCCGGTGTTTACAGCGATTGGCTGGGGCGGCTGGCCTGGGGCGAGGCGGTCGAGCCGGCGGGGCTGCTGCTCGTCCCCGACGCGGGCCATACCGGACTTGTCGTCAGCGCGGAGGAACTGGGGACTTACTGCAAAGGGTTGATCGCGCTGGAGGCGATCATCCGCCCGACGGTGGGTTCCGGCGGTGGCCCGCTCCAGCGCGCCTTCGCCCCGGTCGAGGATGGAGCCACGACAAGCTGGATGTTTGATCTCGGCCGCTTCGGTCCACGGAGCTTCGGTTACGACAGCCCCCGCGGGTCGAGCTTCTGGATCCTGCCGGAGCAGGACGCCTTCATCGTCTACCTTTCCAATGCGGAACATCCCGGCGGGGATTTCGTCGATCCGCGGCCCCGTGTGCTGCCCCTGCTGGCGCGGGCGCTCGGATGGCCCGGCGGCATTGACACCCGCGACGCCGGGCAGGGACCGTGAGCCCCTCGGGTTGGATGATGCCACCGCCCGGACGCCCATGATCCAAGTCACGAACGTTCACAAGTCCTTCGGGGACAAAACGGTGTTTCGCGGTCTCGACCTCCATGTGGAGGAGGGCGAGCAACACGTCGTGATTGGCCGTTCGGGCGAGGGGAAGAGCGTGCTGCTCAAGCACCTTTGTGGGCTGATGCGCGCTGATTCGGGTGAGGTACGGGTCGCCGGCTTTCGTCTGTATGAGGACAAGCGGTCCTTGATGTATGTGCGCCGCAAGGTCTCGATGGTGTTCCAGATGGCGGCCTTGTTCGACTCGATGACGGTGTATGAGAATGTGGGGTTCTACTGGCTCGAGAACAAGGGCAAGACAATCGCCGAGATCGACCGGCTGGTGGCGGAGTTGCTCGAGCTGGTGGACATGCCGAATACGGAGGCGCTGTATCCGTCGGAGCTTTCCGGCGGTATGCGCAAGCGCGTCGGCCTGGCCCGCGCCCTTGCCCCCGAGCCGGAGATCATTCTTTATGATGAACCCACGACCGGCCTCGACCCGGTCACCAGCCAGGTGATCAACGAACTGATGAACCGTGTCCGCACCCACCGCCGAATCACCAGTCTGGTCATCACCCACGACATGCGGTCGGCCTACGAAGTGGGGGACCGCGTGAGCATGCTCCATGGCGGCCGGATCGTCTTTACGGGAACTCCGGACGAGATCCGGACGAGCGACGACGGCGTGGTGCACCAGTTCGTGAACGGCCTGGCGACGGGCCCGATCACGAGCACCGAGGAGGAACAGGTGCGTACCCGCGCCTCGCTCCTCGTCGACCGTGGCAAGCTGCATATCTGACGAGGCATTGGACTGGGAATGAGCGGAAACCGTCGCAACGAGATCATCGCCGGCAGCTTCGTGCTGCTGGGTCTGGCCATGCTGTTCATGATCACGTTTCTGATTCAGGGGACGACCGGTTTGTCTCCTCTGGAGGTGCGATGCACCTACCGCAATGTGGCGGGGCTGGACATCGGCTCGCCGGTGCTGGTGCAGGGCTTTCGCGTTGGCCGCGTGGTCGAGATGGTTCCGAGCCTGGACGACGAGGGACTGCCCACCGTCATCGTGGTGTCGAACGTGGCCCGCACCATCCCCGTCTACAGGGATGCGACGGTGAACCTCGTCCAGCAGGGCTTCATCGGTGACAAGCGGCTCGAGATCGACCCGGGCACGCCGGAGGCCGGCGAACTGGAGGACGGCCAGATGATCGAATCGATCCCGCCGACGGACATCGCCGAGGTGCTTGGCAACGCCCAGGGCATGTTCGCCGACGTGGAAGTGATCCTCGCAAACATCCGGGAGATCACGAGCGATCGCGAGCGCATTGCACGCGTTGACGAGGTGATCGCCAACGTCGCGTCGACGACCGAGCGGTTGGACGCGTTGCTGGCGGAGAACGAAACGCTGGTGCGAGAGACGATCGAGAACGTACGCGTGGCCTCGGGCCGGGCCGTGGAGTTGACGGACCGTGCGGAGCGGATCCTGGCGGACGCGGAGAGCCGAGCGGGCCGCGTTGGCGAGGAGGTCGAGGGCCTTGTTGTGGAGGCGAGACAGACGCGTGCGGACCTGGAGGAGCAGGTGCAGACACTGCTGCGCGAGGCCGAGGAACTGATGGCATCGGCGCGGGGCGAGATCGAATCGGTTTCGCGCGTCGCCCGGGAGACGGGCGAGGAGGCGCGGACGCTGCTCGAGGAGCTTAATGCGGGGCGCGGGACCATCGGCCGGCTTCTCGTCGATCCCCAGCCGCTCGAGGACGTGCAGGAAGCCCTCGCCGGGGTGCAGTCGGTTCTCGGCAGCAAGCCCACGGGAGGATTCCACGAACGGTTCCCCCAGTACGATCGCCCGGCGGCCGGCGCCGATGCCACGGAGTGACCAGCCCTTCGCCGAAAGCCGGTCCGCCCTCGCCCTCTTCGGGCTGCTGGTCTTCCTTTTCCATACCCTCCTGACGGGGGGGCACCTGACTTCGCCCGACGAGGAATTGCTGTTCCGCCAGGCGGAGTCCATTGCCCTTCGCGGGAGCACCGCGGTGGTGCCGATCGAGGCGGACCTGGCGACCGGTCTGCTGCCCGCCGGGTTCCCCGACGGAGCCACCTTCGCCACGCGGACGGGCCGCGAGCCCGGGGTGTTCTACGCCCAGTACCTCCCCCTCCAGCCGTTGCTGGCGGCGCCCCTCGTCTGGGCCGGCCGCGCGCTCGAAGGGTCCCTGGCCGATGTCTATACGGCCGGGCTCTGGCCGACGATTACCATGGAGGTGCTGGAGACGCTGGACCCGGAGGCGCGGGCCCGGGCCGCCTTCCGCCGGGGGCTCGTCGTCATGCTGTTCAATCCGCTGGTGGCTGCTTTGTCGGCGGTGGTACTGGCGCGGGTGGGGAAGCTGCTGACCGGCAGCCGACGCGCCGGCCTCTGGGCGGGCGGACTCTGGGCGTTCACGACCGTTGCATGGCCCCACTCGCGAACGTTCTTCACCGAGCCCCTTGCCGGACTCATCACCTTCCTGGCGGTCGAGATGCTGATCCGCTGGGGCATGCGGCCGGCGGGCGACCGTACGCTGGCCCTGCTCGCGGGGGTGTTCCTTGCGCTGGGCAACTGGACGCGGGTCGACGGGCCCTTCCTCACGATGGGGCTTTGGTTGGCCGCCGCGGGCTTCGTCACCTGGCGGACACTCCGCGCCTCCAGCCGGGCACGGCTCGACACCCGGTTTCCCCGTTCCGACCTGGTCATTATCGGTGGGCTCCCCTTCGCCGCCTGGTTGGCGCTCCAGGCTTTCAACGCGTCGCGGTTTGGGTTCGATCCCACCTCGGGCTATGGTGACCAGGCCGAGGGTGTGCGCTTTAACCTCTCGCCCGGCGGGCTGTATGTCGGCCTCCACGGGCTGCTCTTCTCCACTGGCAAGGGGATGTTCTGGTTTTCGCCCGGGCTGCTGCTGGGCCTTTGGGGTTGGGCCCGCGTGCCTGCCGCGCTCCGTTGGGTTCGCACGATGATGTTCGTCGGCTATTTGCCGTTCTTCCTCGCGATGGCCCTCTGGCAAAACTGGGATGGTGGCTGGTGCTGGGGCCCGCGGCACATCGTCCAGGTGCACCTGCCGATCATGCTCGGGGCCGCCTTCCTTTACGCGCCCGCCGCGACACTCGCAACGCGGGTGGCAACCACCGTCCTTGTTCTCGCCGGGGTGTCTGTACAGATATACGGCAGCAGCCAGAGCCCGATGGACTTCTATCATGAGTACTTCCGCACCTACCGGGACTATGAGTATCACCGGGTGAACCTGACGCCGCTCCAGCAGGGGGCGATCCGTGGGCAGCTGGCAGTGCGCGAGCGCCGGGCCGACGGGAGCGAGGGCGGCCTTCTGCCTCTGACCGAGTTTCCCGCCCCCATGATCGACAGCCTGTATATCCCGCAACACACCCAGTGGGCCTCCTACGGGCGCATGTGGCGGCTGGGATACCGGGACTGGTTCTGGTGGATCGCGGTAACGGGGCATGAAGTGCCGGACCGGCGGGGGGCACGCCCATGAGCGAGATCAAGCAGCTGCGCAAGCGCCAGCGGCTCCGGTGGGGCGTCGCGCTGCTTTCCTTCGTGATCCTCAACCTTGTCCTGCGGGCGATGCTACTCCCCATCAACGAGGGCGAGTACACCGACGGGATCCTCGCGATTACCCAGTTTCGCGAGCACACGGGCATCTACCCCCCCCTTTACGGGGCACTGGTCTGGCCTTTTTCCTGGATTTTCGGCGAGTTGTACGCGGCCCGTTTTGTCAGCTGGGGATTCAGCGCGGCGGGGGTGATCCCGCTGTTTCTCCTCGCCCGGCGGAGCTTTGGCGTGCGCGCCGCGGTGTTCGCCGCCCTCGTCTATACGGTCGCCCCGGTGTCCCTGCGGTGGTCGACCCGCGTCATGACGGACGCCACGTTTTGCTTCTTCTTCTGGTTCGCGGTGGAGCGGCTGATGGCGGCGCAGGGGGCGACGGGCTCGCGGCCCCTCGAGCGAGCGCTCACCTTCGCCTCCATCTTCACCGTCCTTGCGGCGCTCACCCGTTACCAGGGCATCCTCCTGGTGCCCGCCATCGTTGGTGTCCTGATCTATCAGTATAGACGACGAGGGATGCTCGGCTGGAAGGGACTCCTGCCGCTGGCGGGGCTCGTGCTCCTTCCAGTCTGGAGCATGTTGACGGGGAACATCCACGCATCGCAGTTCAGCGAGCGGTGGGGCGAGTTCGGGCCCCTTTACGTCCTCGTGCTCACGGCCGAACCCTTCCTGCTCACCATGCCCTACTTTCTGACCTATCCGGTCGCGTTCCTGACCCTGCTCGGGATGACGGTGGGCAAGGCGCGGAGCCGCTACATGCTGATGCCAATGACCCTGTATTTTCTGGTCTCCTTCCTCGTGCTCCAGTCGCTCTTTGCCAGTTTTCAGGAACGCTACTTCCTGCCGTTCTTCGGGCTACTGTATATCTGGGCGGGGCTGGGGCTCGCGGTGGTGGACGACAGGGGGCGGCGCTACTGGCCGCGGTTCCGTTTCCACGCCCCCGTGGCGGTCACTGTCTGGTCGCTTTTTGTCGCGTTCCTTGTGGTGGCGGGGAGCCGCGGTGCCTTTGGCGACCTCGTCCGGGCCACCCGGTACGCGGTGGATGTTGTGGATGCTGCCGGGAGGGGGGATGTCTATACGACCGAGATCTACCGCCACGGGCGGGCCGATCCCGCTGCCGGCGGGCGCATCGCCGCCACCAAGGCGTCCTTCTACGCCGATCGCGAGGTGCGTTACCTCTCGCCGGAGGTTCTCGCGGGGCGCGAGCCGCTGGCGCGAGGGGACGTGCTCCTCCTGTCGAGCCGGGATCTCGTCGGCGACGAGTTTCAGCGTCTTCGCGACCGCTACCAGCTGGAACTGCTGGGCCAGTTCCAGACCGGAATCGTCCCGATTTTTCCCGACCTGATGGAGCAGCGCCAGCAGGAGCAGACGCCCCTGGCGTGGCTGTTGCGCTACCAGCCGCAATCGTTCGAAACGCGGGTATACCGGGTGATCGGACCGCGCGCCGCGCCATGAGTGGTTCCGGTGCGCGGGGGCTGCTTGCGGACCCGCGCGGTTGGGTCCTTGCCGTCTATACACTCATCCTTTTCGGGCTGGTGCCCCTGCGGGGAATGCAGTGGGGCGACGGCCTCGAGTTCGCCGCCGTCTCCTCGCACCTTGGCGTGGCCCATCCGCCCGGGTATCCGGTCCTGACGGCGATTGGGTGGGTCGTGCTGGCGGTTGATGTTGGCGATCCGTACAACCGCCTCGTGCTGCTCCAGCGGCTGCTGTCAACCATGCTGGTGGGGCTGGTCATGGGTATCTCGGGCGAGGTGCTCCGGCGGTGCGGCCATCGCGGTCTCGCATGGCCCGCGGCATGGGCTGGGGCTGTTTTCGCCACCGGCCCACACCTCTTCGACGCGTGGTTCCGTTTCGAGGCATACCACCTCCTCTCGGTGCTGGCGATGGCCACGGTCTGGCTCTTGTTGGCCGATCGTGGCGGGCCATGGCGCTTCCTTGTTGCCGGGGTGTTTGGGGGGCTGGCCGTGGGCACCCACCTGACGGGCCTCGCGCTGCTCCCGTTCTTTGTCCATGCCGCTCTGCTCGGCCCGCGCAGGTATGCACTGGGTGGACTTGCGATCTTTCTCGTGCTTCCCGTCGTGCTCTACGGGTCGCTGCTTCTTCGTGTACCAACGGCGGAATCGGCCGAGGGGATTTACTGGGGCGCCCCGACAGGTTTGGCGGGGCTGTTGTCCCATGTTGGCGGTGGCGAGTTCGGCCGGTTTCGCCTGCTCCAGGCGGCGCCCGGCGTACCCTTTACGGCGGCTTCGTATATCACCTTTGCAACCGCGCGGACGGTGCAGCTGCTCGAGGCGGCCGGAGCGATCATCGCGGATCGGGGCCTTGTCGGAATCGCGTCGGGGCTGGCGGTGGCGCTTGCAACCGCCTGCGGCTTTCGGCGGATCTGGCGACAAGACGCGGGTCTGGCGGCCTCGTGGATCGCCGCTCTTGCGCTCCAGCTCGCCTTTGTCTATATGTACAACATCCCGGACATCGCGGACTACTTCGTGCTGCTCTTGTCGTTGGGCTTCCCTCTGGTCGTAGCCGGTCTTCTGACCCGGGGGGAATCCCTCAGGGGGCGTCTCGCTGTGGATGATTCCCGGCTGGTGCGTCTGGTAGTGATAATGGCGGTGGCGGCGGTGCTGGCGGGGATTCCCGCGGGTGTGCGGGAGGCGCGTGCGTGGCACCGGGAGATTCCGGGCCTTTGGGGCGAGCGCCTCCTCGAGGCCCTCGAACCCGGCGTGGCGGTCATTACCTCCGGCGATGCGGATGTCTATACTCTCTGGCACATCCGTTTTGTCGAGGGGAGGCGCCAGGATCTCGTGGTGGTCGGGGGGAACTTTTTGCGGGAGGAGTGGTTCCGGCTGACGTTGCCGGCGGATGATGAGCGCCGCCGCGTCGTTCGGTTCGGGGGTGGGGTGCCGCAATCGATGGAAGCTTACCTCGACCGGCTGGCGACGGATGTCATCGATCCGCTGGCGGCGGCCGGGCCCGTGTACATGACAAACGCCAATTGGGAGGAGGTGGAGGCGCTGCGGGAACGTTACCGGGTGCTGCCGGCGGCGGAGTTGCTGAGGCCGGAGGAGGTGGAAGCGCTGCGGGTGGGTGGCGAGATTCAGATGGCGCCGCCGGTGTTGTGGCGATTGGAAAGGATCGCCCCCCCGGAGCGATGACGATGCCCCAGCGCCCCCTCCTCAGCGTGATCGTGCCGGTCTACAACGAGCGGCGGACGATCGACGTCCTGTTGCAGAAGGTGCGGGCGGTACCGGTGGAGAAGGAAATCATCGTGGTGGACGGGGCGAGCGAGGACGGGACGGTGGAGATCCTTCGGGAGGAGGCGAAGCGGCCGGACACGCGGGTGATCCTCCAATCATCACGGCGGGGGAGGGGCAACGCGCTCAAGGTGGGGATCGGGCGGTCGCGGGGGCGGGTCGTGATCTTTCAGGACGCGGACCTCGAGCTGGATCCGAACGATTACCCGGCGCTCGTGGAGCCGATCGTCTCCGGCGAGGCGGACGTCGTCTTTGGCTCGCGCTTTCTCCGCGGGCGGCCTCGCATGACCTTCCTCCAGTACTGGGGCAACAAGGCGATCAACTGGGGGGTGAACCTGCTGTTTGCGCGGGAGCTGCGCGGCCGTTGGCTGACGGATGTCGAGACCTGCTACCAGGTGTTCCGGCGCGAGTGCTTCGACACGGTGTCTATACGCAACAACGACTTCGCGTTCACGGTGGAGCTGACGATCAAGCTGGTCCAGGCGGGTTTCCGCATTACGGAGATCCCGATCGCGTACTTTCCGCGGGGACGGGCCGAGGGGAAGAAGATCTACTGGCGTGACGGGTTCGTTGCCTTGTGGACGATCCTGAAAATCCGACTGGGATGGGAATGAATGAGCTGGCTTGATGCGGTGATCCTCGGCATCGTCGAGGGCCTGACGGAGTTTCTTCCGGTATCGTCGACGGGGCACCTGATCCTGACAAACTGGCTGCTGGGGTTGGAGGGCGATGCCGTCAACGCCTATACGATCGCGATCCAGCTCGGGGCGATCCTGGCGGTGTTGGCGCTGTATCGGGAACGGGCGCGCCAGATGATCATGGGCCTCCTGGGCCGCGATGCCGCCGGCCTGGGACTTTTCCTCAAGCTGCTGATCGCCTTCATCCCGGCGGTGATCTTCGGGCTGGCATTCGAGGAGCTGATCGACCGGTACCTCTTTTCGCCGGTGCCGGTGTCGGGGGCGCTGGTCCTGGGCGGCGTGCTGATGATCGTGGTCGAGCAGACGGTGACGCGCCCCCGGGCTGCATCGGACCGCAAGATGAAGGAGGTGGAGGACCTCAGCTACCTGGACGCGATATTGATCGGGCTGGCGCAGTGCCTGGCATTGTGGCCCGGGATGTCGCGCTCGATGAGCACGATCGTGGGGGCCCAGCTGCGCGGATTCTCGAACGTGGCCTCGGCGGAGATCAGCTTTCTGCTGGCGTTGCCGACGCTGGGCGGAGCGACCATTTACAAGATCTACAGCGAGCGGGAGGCGTTGGCGGCGATGGACGGTGGGGTGCCGCTGCTGGTGCTGGGCAACATTGTCGCCTTCGTGGTGGCGGTGGTGGCGGTGAAGGGTTTCGTCCAATTCGTCAACCGCTTTGGGATGACCCCCTTCGGCGTGTACCGGATTGTTATTGGGTTGGTGTTCCTGGTGGCGGCCCTGGCCGGTGGGCTGGCCTTCGCACAACCTTGACGAGCGCAATGTGGCGGGTCATTCTTCTCCCATGAGCTACCTGCGACCCGTACGCGCCCGCCGGGGCTTCTTTCTTCTCAGCATGCTGATGGCGCTGGCGATCATCGGAATCCTGACGACGTCATACATGACCGCCCCGACGCCGGGGGGCAAGCCGTGGGCGGTGACGCAGACGGACCGGGCGCGGGCGGCGGTGGCGGCGATCAACTTTCGGACGGCGCAAGCCTCCTGGCTCTCAAAGACGGGCGGGGCGCCGATTCGCGACGTCAACCGGCTCCGGCGCGAGCTGGACTCGCTGGCTCACATGGGCGGCGGCGGTCGCTTCTTCGTCGATGGCAACCAGCAGCTCCACGTCACGACACAATTGGACACGCCCCTGTTTCGCGAGCGCTTTCCGTTCGAGCGCACCCGCTAGGGGGGGGACGGCCCGCACCATGGCGGCGATTCCCGAGACCCTTCCGCGCGAGGAGCAGTTCGGCCGCATCATCGCCCGGCTCCACGCGCGATGGCGTCTGGTGGTTGGCATCCCGCTGTTCTACATCGTTGCGGGTGTGGCGTTGAGAAATCTGCTCTTCGTGCCGGAGTTCGGCGGCGAGGGCTTCCTCCCGCCCGGGGATGTGATCATCGCGTTGCTTGTGGGGGTCGGGGTGCTGGGCGTGGGGTTTGGCTGGATGCTGCTCGGGAGGATGCTGCTGCGCCAGCCGTTGCTGCTCGTGGGATTGCGAGGCGACGCGAACGCGTTTCTCGAACGGGCGCTCGAACTTCAGTTGTCGACCTTCCTTGTTTGCGACCTCGTGGCGTCTCCGGGCATCGTCCTGTTCCTCCTTACCGGAGACCTCGTTTACCTGGTGGGGTTCGTGCTGGCGAGCTCCGTCTTCTACCTTCGGGCGTTGCCGTCGGAGCGGCGGCTCGGGGCGGCATTCCTGCGCGAGAAGGGGCCGGACACCCCCTAGCGGCCCGGCTTTCCGGTTGCCGACCCGCGCCCTTGGCGGTTTCTAGGAGCCGTCACCGCACGGCAGGAAGGCCCGTGCCGACGCGCTCCCCCCATGACCCTTCGCGTTCCCCGCTTCTTCTACGTCGCGATCAAGCTGCTGCCGTTCATCCTCAGCGTGATTCGCGACTGGCGGGCATTCGTCCTGTTCGGGGGCCCGCGGCTCCTGACCGAGCGCCAGCACCTGCGCCGCGCGGAGTACCTTCGCCGCATCATGGGGGAACTCGGTCCGTCCTTCATCAAGGCCGCCCAGGTCCTCGCCATGCGGTCGGACATGCTGCTGCCGATCTATACACGCGAGCTCAAGAAGCTCCAGGACCAGGTGCCGCCGTTTCCCTACCGCCAGGTGCGCCAGATTGTGAAGGCGGACCTCGGTCGGCCGGTGGAGCAGATCTTCGATCACTTCGACCCGGAGCCGATTGCCGCGGCCAGCCTCGGGCAGGTCCACAAGGCCCGGTACAAGGGCCGCGACGTGGCGGTCAAGGTCCTCCGACCCGGAGTCGAGCGGCTCGTCAGCACCGACCTCGCCGTCATCAAGGTCATCCTCAAGGCCCTCGAGGCCTTCATCGACGACAACCTCATGCGGAGCTTCGAGGCGATCGCGGCGGAGTTCGACCGCATGATCCGGCTCGAGATGGACTTCCGTAACGAACGCCGCAACGCGGACCGTCTGCGCGAGAATTTCCGCAACCACCCGATGATCCGGGTGCCACGATTCATCCCCGAGCTGTGCACCCGCAGCATCGCCGTGAGCGAGTTCGTCGAGGGCGTGCGCGTCGACCACGTCGAGGAAATCCGTGCGATGGGCGTGGACACGCGGGCAACGCTCGAGCTGCTCATTGACACATATATACGCATGACGGTGATCCACGGATTCATCCACGCGGACCCGCACCCGGGAAACCTGTTTGTGGACCGCGAGGGGCGGCTCGTGCTCCTCGACCACGGGATGGTGCTGGAGTTCGGCGAGGCAACGCGGCTCGAGCTGCTCCGGCTCGTCTACGCGGTGACGCGCAACGACATCGATGCGATTGTTGATGGGTACTACAAGCTGGGGATGGTGGACCCTGGGATCAGCCGCGGGGTGCTGCGCGATGCCGCCCAGACGCTGCTGGAAATCCAGCTCACGACCGACGTGACCCCGCGCCAGGTCCAGGAAATCGCCCAGGACATCATCAACACGTTCTACAAGTTTCCCCTCCGCTTGCCGAACAACCTTGTCTATCTGCTCCGGGCGTCGTCGCTGGTGGAGGGCATCGCCTTCTGCTACGATCCGAACTTCAACGGCGTGAAGGAGGCCACGCCGGTGGTGAAACGCATGCTGGCGGAGATCGCCTTTGGCGCGGACAAGCCGATCCCGGAGCGCCTGCTGGACGTCGGCCGCCAGGCGGTGCTCACGGCGCGGGACCTGGCCCTCGTCATCCAGCGCCTCGAGCGGGAACAACTCCGCGTCGGCGTCAGCGAGGCCGATCTCTTCGAGCTCGAGCGCTTCCTGAATTCCTTCCTCCGCCGGTTGCTGCTCGGCCTCGGCCTCATCACCCTCGCCCTGGTGCTCGCCATCGGGGGATGGCTGACAGGCAACGCGATTCTCCTGGTTTCCAGTTTGGTGGTTTTCATCGTCCTCTTCAGCACCGTCGCGTTGATCCCCATCCCCAAGGGCACGCAACGCGGCAGCGCATACTTCAAGTAAGGCACCTTCCCGCCCATGACGCCTGTCGACTTTCGGAACCTTGCCGCCGATGCGGAGCAACTCGCCCCGTGGATCAACGAGCGGCGCGAGCACCTTCACCGTCACCCCGAGTTGAGCTTCGAGGAAAAGGAGACGGCGGCGTTTGTCCGGCGTGAGCTCCGGTTCCTCGGATATACGCCTTCGGACCCCATCGCTCCGGGACGTCACGGCTTCTTTGCGGACCTCGACGCGCCCAACGGCGACGGCCGCTGGGTGTTGCTCCGGGCCGACATGGATGCGCTCCCGATCGTCGAGGAGAACGACGTGCCGTTCCGGTCGGAGAAGGAAGGTGTGGGCCACCTTTGTGGCCACGATTCCCACACGTCGATGCTTCTCGGGGCGGCGAAACTGCTGCGCGAGCGCCGCGAGGCGCTTCCGGTCAATGTGCGGCTGGTCTTCCAGCATGCGGAGGAAATGGCACCCGGGGGAGCGGTGGACTTCGTGCGTGCGGGCGCGGTCGAACCGATGAGCGCCTGCTTTGGCCTGCACGTCTCGCCGCGGGTGGACCTGGGCCGAGTGGGTCTTCACGCCGGCCCGACAATGGCCATGGTGGGAGGCCTCGACATCAGGGTGAAGGGGCGCGGCGGGCATGCGGCCTCGCCCCACGAGACGGCGGACCCGGTGCCTGCCGCCAGTGCCATCGTGCTCGCCCTTCAACAGGTGGTCAGCCGCCGCCTGCCACCCCTCGAGGCCGGGGTCGTCTCCGTCACCACCATTCATGGTGGATCCGCGTTCAACGTGGTCCCGCCAGAGGTGCGCCTCGGCGGCACGCTGCGTACATACAACGAGGCTCGCGGGCCCGAGATGATCGAGATGGTGACACGCATCGCCACGCAGACCGCGCTCGCCTGGAACTGCGAGGCGGACGTGCGCGCATCATTCTCGTACCCGCCGGTGGTCAACGATCCCCGTGCGGTGGAGGCCTCGCGGGCGGCCTGCGACCGGCTGTTCGGCGAGGGGACCGCCGTTCCCTTCGAACCCTCCATGGGTGCCGAGGACTTCGCTTATTTCGCCCGGGAGAAGCCTTCCTCCTTTGTGTTCCTTGGCGTGCGCGAGCCGGGCTCGGAATACTTTCCGCTCCACCATCCGCAGTTCCT
>CAYQTO010000023.1:0-29452 GCA_964420455.1 uncultured Candidatus Sumerlaeota bacterium
ACCGACAATGCCCCGGCACCAAGCATGCCGTCGACACCGACGGTCGGCCGTGTCTACGACACCAACTGCGATGGCGAGGTCGACGAGCTCGATCCCCCGAACCTCGTCTTTGTGAGCGGCGACTCGCAGGGAACCTGCTGCAGCTGCGTCGGCAGCAACGAGTGTCTGACGGGTGTCCTCCGCGTCCTCGACGGTCGGTCCGGGTCCGAGCTCTGGTCCCTCGAGCGGCCCGCGCCGGGGAGCCGGGGCTTCAGCGGGGTGTCGCCGGCCATCGGGGACTTGGATGGAGACGGCCTCCTCGAGATCGTCGCCCGCCACCGCACCCACATCGAGGAGCGCTTCCCCCGGGTGCTCCGCCGCGTCGGCGGCTATTCCCTGGACCAGTTCCTGGGCGACGACCCCAACCTGGCGAAGATCCTCGCCGGCAGCGAGGGCACCCTCGGCTTCATCACCCAGGCCCGCCTGCGCCTTGTCGCCAAGCCCCCCTACATCGGCGCCGTCGCCATTCATTTCGCCGACCTCCTCGAGTCCCTTCGCGCCGTGCCCCTCATGGTCAAGCACTCGCCCCTCAGCGCCGAGTTCATGGATGGTCCCCTGATCCGCATGTGCCTCGAGAACCCGACGACGATCCCGCTCATGGGGTGGCTCCGTGGCGAGCCCGAGGCGGTGATCCCGGTGGAGTTCGACGCGAACACCCGCGAGGAGGCGGAGGCGCGTATAGACACCCTGGTCGCGGACCTGAAGGCGGCCGGCTTCGGCTACGAGTATGTGAAGCTGCTCGAGCCACGGGAGCGCTTCGAGATCCTCGAGACGCGCAAGCACGGGCTCGGGGTGATGCTGAAGACCATCGGCGACTGGAAGGCGATCAGCTTCATCGAGGACGCGTGCGTGCCCGTGGAGCACCTGGCGGAATACGCGGAGGGGGTGATCAAGGCCTGCGCCGACGAGGGGCTCCGGTTGATGTCCTACGGCCATGCGAGCGTCGGCGTGCTGCACCTCAAGCCGGTGGTGAACCTGAAGGACCCGGAGGTGCGGGCGAAGTGCGCGCGCATCAGCGAACGCGTCATGCAGCTTTGCAAGAAGTACGGCGGCGCGTGGTCCGGCGAGCACGGCGACGGCATCGCCCGGGGTGCCCAGAACGAGCTGTTCTGGGGGCCGGAGATGATCGAGGTCTTCCGCGAGGTGAAGCGGCTCTTTGATCCCTCGGGAATTCTGAACCCGGGGAAGATCTTCGACACGCCGGGGGTGATGGAGCCGCTGCGCTATACGAACGGCTATCGCAAGACCGACTACGAAAGCATGTTCCACTTTCGGGACGCGGGCGGTTTCCAGGGCGCCGTGGAGATGTGCAACGGGGTGGGCGCCTGCCGCAAAATCGGCGAGGGAACCATGTGCCCAAGCTACATGGCGACGCGGGACGAGAAGGACTCGACCCGGGGGCGGGCGAACGCGTTGCGGATGGCGATGGCGGGCCAACTGGGGCCCGGGGCGCTGACGTCCCGGGAGCTTTACGACGTTCTGGACCTGTGCCTTGAATGCAAGGCGTGCCACACGGAATGCCCGAGCAACGTGGACATGTCGCGGATGAAGTCGGAGTTCCTCCATGCGTATCAGGCGGAACACGGTCGGACGTTGCGGGCTCGTTTGTTTGCCCATGCGCCGGACACGGCGCGGCTGAACTCGGGCCTGATGGCGCCGCTGGTGAACACGGTGCTGCGGATTTCGCCGGTGCGCCGCGCGATCAATCGGGCGCTGGGGGTGGCGGTGGAGCGCAGCCTGCCCCCCTTTGCGACAACGACCTTCCCCCGGTGGCATGCGCGCCATCGCCGCAAGGTGTCGCCCCACGCCAACGGCCCCGAGGTTGTCCTGTTCGACGACACCTGGATGAATTATCACGAGCCGAACATCGGCCGTTGGGGTGTGCGGGTGCTGGAGGCGCTCGGTTACCGGGTCACCATCGCCCGGGCGGGATGCTGCTGCCGGACCTTCATCAGCAAGGGGTTCCTGGACGAGGCGCGCCGCCGCGGACGCCGCACGCTCGAGAACCTCGACGCCCATGCCTCCCGCGGCGTCCCCATCCTCACCTTTGAACCGAGTTGTTCCACCTCGCTGACGGACGACCTGCCGGACCTGATCGAGGACGAGGCCCTCGGACGCCGCATTCGCGGGGCTGTCGAACCGGTGGAGGTCTTCCTCGCCCGCGAGCTCGCCGGAGGCCGCTTCGATCTCAACCTCCCCTCGGTCAAGCGCCGCTACCTCCTCCATGGCCACTGCCACCAGAAGGCCCTGATCGGCACCTCCGCGGTGAAGAAGCTGTTGGGCCACGGGAACCCGGGGCGAATCGAGGAAGTCGACTCGGGCTGTTGCGGGATGGCGGGGAGTTTCGGGTACGAGCAGGAGCATTATCGCATCTCGCAGCAGATCGGCGAGTCGCGGCTGTTTCCCGCGGTGCGGCAACGGCCCGAGGGGGCGGCGATCGTGGCAAACGGGTTCTCTTGCCGCCATCAGGTGCACGATGCCACCGGCGAGACGCCGATGCATGTGATCGAGGCTTTGGGCCGTGCGATGAAGCCCCGGCGCGAGAAACCGTAGCCCATGCGGGCGCCCGCCCGGGCACGGTTTCCACCTGAAACAGTCAACGATTCCGATTGAACAGCCCACGGAGGCGGGGGTTACCCTAAGGCCACTGGCGACGGGCAGGGTACTCCGCTCCTTGACAAGCGGCGAGCCCTGACCTGCCTCCCCCGCGCATCCGCACCGATCCGGCCCAGGCGCCGGAACCGTCTGCCAAGCCGCAGGCCCGCGCCAGACCCTCTCTCGAAGGAATTTCCACCGCATGCCGTCAGACCTGAAAGACCTCCTCGAGCTTCAGGAGCTGGACCAGGAGATCATCGAACTCAACGCCCAGCTCGCGCGCTATCCCGCCATCTGGGAGGAGACAAAGCAGAAGATGACGCGTCGCAAGGCCGCGTTCGACTCCGCCGAGGCGGAAAAGACCGCCCACCAGAACGAGCGCCAGCGCGCCGAGCAAAAGCTCCGCGTCTACAGCGAGGACCTGCGTCGCGCCCAGGTGAAGGCCGCCACCATCAAGACCTCGAAGGAATACGAGGCGATCAACAAGCAGATCGAGGCGACCAAGCTCCGCATTGCCGAGGTCGAGGAGCGGGGCGTCGCCCTCATCGACCAGCAGGCTGCCATCGACGAGGCCGTCAAGAAGGCCCGCACCGAGTACGAGGAGATGGCCGGCTTCTACAAGACGGAGAAGGCTCGCATTCGCGAGCAGTTCAACGAAAAGAAGTCGCGCGTGGACGAGTTGGAGGTGGCGAAGAAGGAGATCGCAGGACGGCTCACGTCGGAGATGCTCGAGACCTATGAGCGGATCTCCCGACGCCATCCGGGCACCGCCGTGGTGCCCGTCCGCTCCGGCAGCTGCACCGGCTGCCACTTCAGCCTGCTGCCGGACTCCCTCGTCCAGGTCCACCGACAGGAGACACTTGTCCATTGCCCCAATTGCGGGCGGCTGCTTTCCCATGATGAAGAGCACGTCGAGGAAGAAGTTCCCAGCGTGTAGCCCGCGCCCGGAGGGGGCGACCCTCTTGATCGAACGTTTCCGACCCGCCTGGTACCGGCGAGCAGCCGGTTCCATGGCCCTGCTTGCCGCCGCCAGCCTCGTTCTCGCTGCCTGTTCGGTGACCCGGATCGAATCCGAGCCGGCGGGTGCCGTCATCAGCTTTTCCGAGGACGGTATCTCGAACTGGCGTCCCTGGCCACCCCCGGGGCTTGCCGTTCCGGGGGGCGGTTCCGCCACCACTCCCGTCCGCACCATCGGATTCTTCGGAAACACCTACTTTGTCCGGGCAGAGATGGACGGCTATCGCACGCCGCTTCCCCGGCTGGTGGAAATGCACGACTTTCGGCGGGAGGCGATCGACTTCGCCTTGGAGGAACTGGAGGAGACTCGCACGGCAAGGCTTCGCGCCGAGGGCTATGTGCTCTACGAGGGCGAATGGGTGGTGCCCGCGGAGGCCGGCATTCAGCAGTACGAAGGGGTGTGGATGCCGGAGGAGGAGGCGTTGCGGCTCGCCCGGGAGGCGCAGGGCCTGCGACTGTACGGCGGCGAATGGCTCCCTGCGGACGTAGCCGAGGCGCGCGAGCGGGAGGATCGGCTCGCCGCCGGCTTTGTCGAGTACAAGGGCCGATGGATGACCCCCGGCGACGCCGCGGAGCAGCGCCGTATAGATGAAACTGTTTCCGCCATCGCCAGCAGGAAAACCTACGCGGACCTGACCGCTCCCCGGTTCGAATCACCGATGTTCGCGGCCGGGACGACCCGGGTTGAACTCTTTAACGCGAGCGAGGCCCCCGCGGAGTTCCTCTTCTCCGGCGGCACAACCAGCCTATCCGTGGTGGTCCCACCGCTCGCGAGCCGAGGCGTCCTGGACGGGGAGGAACTGACTTTCCCGCCCGGCCGCTACGAGGTCGCCATTCGCCCGCTCGGGGAGGGGCCAGGCGACGATGGGGACGCTTACGAGCCGGTCTGGGGTTCATGGCCCCTCGCGCCGGGCACGCGGATCAGCTTCACCTACCGCGGTGGCGAGGAACTCGCCCCAATCCCCGAGCCCGGGGCGTGATTCTCCCGCGGAAATCCTCGTTGCGCTTGCCTGCAGCCCCGGCGCTGGCAACCTTCTCCAACTCCTATGAGCTTCTATAACTCCGACCCGCCTCCTCCGCCGCCAGACGATAGGGGATACGGTGGCCAGCAGCCCCCGCCGGGTGGCCAGAACGCGGGCGGCGGTCAGGAGCAGCCCCCCGGCTATCCCTACGACGCGCCCTACACCCAGCCCTACCAGCCGCCCCCCTACGGGGCACCCCCGCAACACGACCCCTATCGTCAGCACCCGCCGAATCCTTATGCTCCCGTGCCCGGCTTTCAGGGCGGCTATGCCCCGCAACCTGCCAAGTCCGGCCAAAGTCGCTTTGGGTGGATCGGCATCGTCCTCGCCCTCGCCTCCTACCTCCTGACCGCCGGCTTTCTTTTCCTCCTTGTCCCCTACGTCCAGCAGGGGATCACCCAGCCGAACCCGGAAGATCCCCAGATCATTACCGCCGGGCTGATCATGCTCGGCGCCATGGCACTTAATCTCCTCGGGTTGGTGCTCTCCTTTGTCGGATTCGTGGAGAAAGACCGTGGCGTCATCACCGTCGTCCTCGGCATCGTCCTGAACGGCTTCCCTTGTCTGGCTTGTCTCTTTCTGATTTTGCTGGGATCGGTTATCGGGGGCTGACGGGGAGTTCGGCCTCCCCCCGACTGGGCGGGCACGCCACCTATCCTCCTTGACGAGACGGCTTTGCCGCCGGGACGCTCCATCGCCCTGTCACACTCCTTGCTGCAATGGGTCTCGATGGGGTGCGAGACCGCTCCCCCGCAGCCCTCCGACGAGACGAGCATGAACAACCTGAAGTCTGTTACCATCTGGCTGGTGATCTTCATCGCCTGCATCCTGATCGCGTCGCGATTCTTCAACACCCAGCGGCCGGTGGAGCTGGGGACGATCCAGCTCCTGCAGATCGCCGAGGCCGGCCATAACGCCGAAACCGGGGAAAATTCGGCGTTTCGAAAGATCGAGGACCGCCGTGGCAGCATCGAAGGCGAAGTCTCCGCCGCCCTCCTGAAGGACCTGTTTCCTTCGGCCATCAACGCGCCCCTCACGGGCCAGGAAAGCTTCATTGCCTTCCGCTCAAGCTATGTCCCGGAGGCGGCACCGGCGATTCTCGAGGACATGAAGCGCCTCGGCGTTGTGGGTTACAAGGGTTCCGAGCCGAGCGGTGTGCCACTCCTGCTGATCAGCTTCCTCGCTCCCGTCCTGATTCTGGTCCTGTTGTGGTTCCTGTTCATGCGCCAGATCCAGAGCAGCGGCAACAAGGCGATGTCCTTCGGAAAGTCGAAGGCCAAGATGGTGCAGGAGGGGCAGGTAAAGGTGACCTTTGACGACGTGGCCGGCGTCGAGGAGGCGAAAGAGGAACTCGTCGAAATCGTCGACTTCCTGAAGGACCCCAAAAAGTTCAGCCGCCTCGGTGGCAAGATTCCCAAGGGCGTGTTGCTGTTCGGGCCTCCGGGAACGGGCAAGACACTGCTCGCGAAGGCAGTGGCGGGGGAGGCTGGCGTGCCCTTCTTCTCCATCTCCGGTTCCGACTTCGTGGAAATGTTCGTTGGCGTTGGCGCCAGCCGGGTCCGCGACCTGTTTGAACAGGCCAAAAAGAACAAACCCTGCCTCGTGTTCATCGACGAGATCGACGCGGTCGGCCGTCACCGCTTTGCCGGCATCGGCGGCGGACACGACGAGCGTGAACAGACACTGAACCAACTCCTGGTCGAGATGGACGGTTTCCAGACGAACGAAGGGGTGATTCTTGTGGCGGCGACGAACCGGCCCGACGTGCTGGACCCGGCTCTGCTCCGGCCCGGGCGTTTCGACCGCCAGATCACCGTCGATTACCCGGACATTGTGGGGCGCGAGCGCATCCTGAAGGTTCACGCGAAGGCGGTGAAACTTGCACAGGACGCGGATTTGAAGGCGATTGCGCGGGGCACGCCCGGCTTCAGCGGCGCCGACCTGGCGAACCTCGTCAACGAGGCAGCCCTCCTCGCCGCCCGCGCCAACAGAACCTCCGTCAGCCAGCGCGAGCTCGAGGAAGCGAAGGACCGGGTTATGATGGGGCCCGAGCGCCGCTCTCTCGCCATCTCCAGCGATCAGAAGCGCAAGACCGCGATCCACGAGGCCGGCCATGCCCTCGCCGCCTACTACACCGAGGGATGCGACCCCGTCCACAAGATCACCATCATCCCCCGCGGCCGCAGCCTCGGCCTAACCGCCGCCCTCCCCACCGAGGAAAAGTTCAACCACACAAAGACCGAACTGAAGGCCCAGCTCGTCTACGGCCTGGGGGGTCTCGCCGCGGAGCAGATCGTCCTTGGGGAGTTCAGCACCGGTGTCGGCAACGACCTCCACCGCATCACCTCGCTGGCACGCCGCATGGTCTGCGAGATGGGCATGAGCGAGCGCCTCGGCCCGCGCACCTTTGGAGACAATCACAGCAATGTCTTCCTGGGCCGCGACATGGGGAACCACGAAAAGACCTACTCCGAGGAGATGGCCCGCGTCATCGACGAGGAAGTCAAAGTCATCATCGACGAGGCCCATGAGCGCGCCCGCGACATCATGACCTCCCATCGGGACGTTCTCGATGCGGTCACCCAGGCGCTTATCGAACGGGAGACGCTGACCGGCGAGGAATTCGCCGCGATCGTGAAGGGCGAGCCGTTGCCCCCGCTGTTCAGGAAGGACGGCGACGAGAATCAGACGCCGCCGGCCGCCGAGGAAGCTTCGGAGAAGAACGAAAAGCGCAAGGCCCCCCGTCTCGGCGATATCCTCGACGGGCCCCAACAGGTCCCCGGATAAGGTGACTGCGAGGGGAGTTTACGAGATCCAGAGGAGGAGTGGGAGGGAGGCGATGCCGGGAAAGCCTCCCCTTCCGCCCCGATAGGGTTTCAACATTCGCAGTCCCCGGGTTTCAACCCCGGGATACAGCAACCAACGATGACTCTTTGCGTCAAATCACCGCGCCTGCTCCTCGCCACCGCCGCCCTCGCGACCCTTCCTCTGGCACTACCCGCACAGACCCTTCGTCTGGACGATCTGTTCACCACCGGCACGGCGACAGGGGAACTGACGCTTGCGGATCTCGACGATGGTGGCGCGGCCCGCGTCCTCATGGAACTCCCCACCGACCTCGACGCCGGACGCCTCGATGCCCTTCTCCGCAAGACCGAACTCCTCGCCGCGTGGTTTCCTCCGGACGGACCGGACTACGCCCGGACTCTCTACTTCCGCGCCCGCGCCTTTCACGAACGGGGCGAGCGCGACGCCCTTGTCCAGGTCGCCCAGATCTACCTCGACGCCTTTCCCCGCGGTGAAGATCGCGCCTGGTTCTATCGCCGCATGGCCGGCGAGTCCCTGCGCCAGGGCAAGCCGGCCAGCGCCGCCGTCTTCTGGGAGTTGATCGTCGACCAGCAGCTCCCCACACCGCCGGACGAAGCCCTTGATGGCGTTGCAGTTCTTCTCGCGAATCACCAGCCGGCCACCGCGCGGGCGCTCCTCGCCCTCGCCTTCTCCGGCGACGCTGCCTTTCCACCCGAACTTACGGCCCGACGCGATGCCGCACTTCTCGATACGCTGCTGGTGCTCGACGACCCTTCTGTCCCCCTGCCGCCAGAGCACGCCGATCACCATCTCCGGTTTCGCCGCGCCCTGGTGATGGAAATCCGCGGCGATCGCGATGCCGCCATGGGCGTCTATCAATCTATACAGGAAGACGTGGAAGCCGCGGCGCCCCTGCGGGCGCGGGCCGCCGAACGGCTTGCCGCCCTCGGGACGCCTCTTTGGCCACCCCCGGGGGAAATGCCCGCCACCGCGCCGACAGCGGACCCTAATTCCTGACGTATTCGATCAGGAATCGGCGGTAGCGGGCGAGTTGCTCGCGACCGTTCATGCGCAGGTCCACCTGGCCGAGAATCACGACGCCACAACCGAGATCCAGGTTGTTGAACCCGAGTGACATGACCGCCGGGAGGTCGATGGGGGGCAGGTCGAAGTCGAGATCGATGGTCTTGATGCGACGGGGCTCGATCTCGATCTCGCGGCGGTACCGCGGGAGATAGTCGGGCGGGTCGACGGACTTCTGATAGCCATAGCGGCCGAAGGCGGGCCGCATGCGACGGACGGGGCTGGGGGGGATGTTCTGGAGCTCAAGGTTGTAGAACCACACCGTGCCGACCCGCGCGGGGGTCGTGTTCGTGGTCAGCTCGTCGTCTTCCTCGAAGAGATAGAGTGCTTCCGCGGGGGCCGAGAGCTTCAGCGTGCACGTCGTCGTGTTCTCGATCTCGATGGTGATGCGATACATGGTGGCGGAATGGGGTCCATGGGCGACGATGCGGATGGGGGGGTCGTCCTTCACCTCGACCGGTTCCTCGAGATAGGGAACAACGATGGTGGTGGCGAAGGCGGGCGCCGCCACGAGGAGGAGAAGGAGGACGGCAACGATACAGCGCGTCATGATGTTGAGGCCTGACCGCGGGAATGATGGTGCGGGAGGAGGATACGCGAGGCCGCGCCGTTGTGAAGGCTTTTCACGCGCCGGTCGGGGATCGACGAAACCGGTCGACGGTGTCACGGCCCGCGTCTACAAGGCGGATTCACGATTTCCCGAGGGAGGGCGGCCCGGGTTCCCATGACCCCGCCGATCGAAGGTCCGGTAAGCCACACCTTTTCCGCCGAGGCAGCGGCGGCCTGCGCGGCGGAGATTCGCGAGGCACGCGGCGTCGAGGTGTTCTTCATCGGCCGGCGGGACGAGACCGGCCTCGTCACCGAGGTCGAGTCCCACGCCTATGGCACCGACAGCGCCGTGCCCGCCATCACCAGCCAGGCCCAGCCCGGCGACGTCATCATCCACAACCACCCGGGGGGCGACCTGACACCTTCGGAGGCGGACATCTCCATCGCCTCGCGCCTCGGCAACGATGGCATCGGCTGCTACATCATCAACAACGAGTGCACGGTGTGCCGGGTGGTCACGCGCCCCCACGATCCCGTGCGCAAGGTGCTGCTGGAGGAGGACGAGGTGCTCGAGCGGCTGAGTCCGGGGGGCCAGCTCGCGACGGCGCTGGAGGCCACCCACGGCGACCGCCGCAGGTACGAAGACCGGCCCCAGCAGCGCGACATGGCCCGCCGCGTCACCGGCGCCCTCAACCACGACGGCATCGCCCTTGTCGAGGCGGGCACCGGCACCGGCAAGTCTTTCGCCTACCTCGTGCCGGCGCTCATGTATGCCCTCAAGAACCGCGAGCGCGTCGTCGTCAGCACCAACACCATCAGTCTCCAGAACCAACTGCTCCACAGCGACATCCCGACGGTGCTGGCGGCGCTCGGCGGGGGCGACGATCTCCCGGTGGAGATCGTCAAGGGACGAAGCAACTACGTCTGCAAGCGCAAGGCGTCCTTTGCCGAGGCGGAGGCGCAGACGCTCCTCGAGGACGACATGATCGAGGAACTGCGCAGCGTACTGGAGTGGGCGCGGGATTCCCCCACCGGCGATCTCCAGGACCTGCCGCAACGCCCCCGGGGCGACGTGTGGGACCGCGTGAAGTCCGAGTCCGACAACTGCCTCCGGGTACGCTGCCCTTTCTACGAGGAATGCTTCTTCTACAACTCGCGGCGTCGGGCGGCGCGCGCGCGGCTGCTGATCGTCAACCACTCGCTGCTGATGAGCGACCTGGCGGTGCGCCGGTCTTCGGGTAACTATACGGGCGCGGCGGTCCTGCCGCCTTACCGGCGGCTGGTCATCGACGAGGCCCACCACCTGGAGGACGTGGCAACCAACAGCCTCGGGCAGCAGATCACCCGCGCCGGCCTGCGGCAACTCCTCGGGCGCCTCTACCGGCGCGATGGCAACAATGCCCGGGGCGTCCTCGCCAACGTGATCGAGGAGGTGGACGAACTCATCCGCCAGGACCGCCTGCAGGGGGATTGCACCCTGCGGGAGGACGTTCTCTTCGGTGTCCAGTCGCGCCTGCCGGATTTACGCGAGACCCTCGAGTTCCAGTTCGACGAGTTTGTGGCGGCCTTCCTGGAGATGGAGGGCCTGGGCGAGGTGCGCCCCCGCGAACCGGTCCGCCAGCGGCTCAAGCCCGACCTCGCCCGACGCGACGACTGGCACGAGCGGGTCGTTCCCCCCCTGCATCAGATGGCGACGGACCTTGCGGAGTTCACCTCGCTCCAGCGGCGCATCCTCGAGGAGGCGGACGAGAAACTCCCCGAATCGGTGTTGCGGCGGCTCGTGAATCCCCTCCTTGAGTGGTCCGCTCTCGTGGGCCGGCTGGAATCCCTGCGCCAGACGATTCTTTCCGTGCTCGACGTGGAAGACCGCGAGAACTGTCGGTGGATCGAAATCCAGCGACGATCGGGGGGGGACGGCCGCGGCTCCTCGTCCTCCCCGCGGGAGTTGCTGGTGCGTCTTTGCCTCGCCCCGATCGATGTTCGCCACCTCCTTCGCGAGGCCCTCCACGACCGCATGAAGTCCGAGGTGCTCACCTCCGCCACGCTGGCGGTCGACCGGCGGTTCGATTACCTCCGCGCCCGCACCGGCATCCCCGCACCGCCCCCGCCAACCCCCCCGCCCACCGAATACGACGAGGACGGCTACCCCATTATCGACCGCACTCCGGTGCCCGCGCGCCTCGTTACCGAGGACCTGCTCCCCTCGCCCTTCGACTACCGCAACCGGGTCTTCCTCGGCGTGCCCAACGACCTGCCGGACCCGCGCGAGAACGGCTTCAACGACGCCTTTACCGACATGGTTCTTCGCGCCGTGGCGGCCAACTCCGGCGGCGTCTTTATCCTGTTCACAAGCTACGCGATGCTGTCGCGGGTGGCGGACCAGTGCGTGCCGACGCTCCGGCGGCTCGGGCGCGAGACCTTTCGCCAGGACCGCGAGAAGTTCGGCGCGGACCATCGCCGCCTCCTCGCCAATGGCCACCCGATGGTGATCTTTGGTGCCGCCACCTTCTGGGAAGGGATCGACGTTCCCGGCTCGGCCCTCGAAACGGTGATCATCCCCCGGCTTCCCTTCGCCGTGCCGACCGATCCCGTCCAGGAGGCCCAGTTCGAGGCCCTCAAGGCCGCCGGCGGCGACCCCTTCGACGAACTCGTCGTCCCCCGCGCGGTCATCCGCCTCAAGCAGGGCTTTGGCCGCCTCATCCGCAACCGCACCGACTTCGGCGCGGTGCTCATCGCCGATCGCCGCGTCGTCCAGATGCGCTACGGACGCCGCTTTCTCAACAGCCTCCCCGACACACCGGTCCGCGAGGCACCCCTGCTCGAACTCATGGGGCAACTCCGCGCTTTCTTCGACAGGTACTCGGGAAGAATGCAGTCCGCCGCCGACCGACCGCGAGGGGTGCCTCGTCCTTCGCCCGGTCCGCTCTGAGCGGATCCGCCGGCGGGGGCTCCGGTGCCAGGCGTCTCCGCGGTGGCATCCGGGCGGGCAAAAACACGAGCCCCCGGCGGGGTGCCGGGGGCTCGTTTTGGGGAACGGTGGGTGGGAGGATGGTGTGGCTTAGTACATGCCGCCCATGCCGCCCATGCCCGCGGCACCAGCACCGGCGCCGGGCTCTTCCTTTTCCTTCACCTCGGTGATGAGGCACTCGGTGGTGATGAGGAGGCCGGAGATGGAGGCGGCGTTCTGGAGGGCGCTGCGGGTGACCTTCTTGGGGTCGATGACGCCGGCTTCAACGAGGTCCTCGTACTCGCCGGTGGCGGCGTTGTAGCCGTTGTTGCCCTTCTCGTTCTTGATCTTCTCGACGATGATGGAGCCTTCCTGTCCGGCGTTGGCGGCGATGAGCTTGGCCGGGGCCTCGACCGCGCGAAGGACGATGGTGAAGCCGGAGGCCTCGTCGCCCGTCTGGTCGTTCTTGATGGCCTGGGCCGCGCGGATCAGGGCCACGCCACCACCGGCGACGATGCCTTCCTCGACGGCGGCGCGGGTCGCGTGGAGGGCGTCCTCAACGCGGGCCTTCTTCTCCTTCATTTCGATTTCCGAAGCGCCGCCGACCTTGATGACGGCCACGCCGCCGGCGAGCTTCGCGAGGCGCTCCTGGAGCTTCTCGCGGTCGTAGTCGCTGGTCGACTCGTCGATCTGGCGCTGGATCTGGGTCTTGCGCCCCTCGATGCCGTCGGTCGAGCCGCCGCCCTCGATGATGACCGTGTTTTCCTTCTCGATTTTGACGGTCTGGGCGCGACCGAGATCCTCAACCCGGGTGTTCTCCAGCTTCAGGCCCGCGTCTTCGCTGATAACCTTGCCGCCGGTCAGGATCGCGATGTCCTCGAGCATGGCCTTGCGGCGGTCGCCGAAGCCCGGCGCCTTGACCGCGCACACGTTCAGGATGCCGCGGAGCTTGTTCACCACGAGCGTGGCCAGCGCCTCGCCCTCGATGTCCTCGGCGATGATCAGCAGCGGCTTACCTGCCTGTGCCACCTTCTCGAGAACCGGCAGCAGGTCCTTCATGCTCGAGATCTTCTTGTCGTAGATCAGGAGGAAGGCGTCCTGCAGCTCCGCCACCATCTTCTCCGTGTCGGTCACGAAGTAGGGCGAGAGGTAGCCCTTGTCGAACTGCATGCCCTCCACGAGGTCGAGCTCGGTCTCGATGCCCTTGGCTTCCTCGACGGTGATGACGCCGTCCTTGCCGACCTTGTCCATGGCGTCGGCGATCAGCTCGCCGATGGTGGAGTCACCGTTGGCCGAGATGGTGGCAACCTGGGCGATCTTGTTGTGTTCGCGGGTTTCGATCTTGATCTTGGCCAGCTCGGCAACGATGGCCTCAACGGCCTTGTCGATGCCGCGCTTGATGCTCATGGGGTTGGCGCCTGCGGCGACCAGCTTCATGCCTTCGCGATAGATCGACTGGGCCAGGATGGTCGCGGTGGTGGTGCCGTCGCCGGCCACGTCGCTGGTCTTGCTCGCGACCTCGCGCACCATCTGCGCCCCCATGTTCTCGTAGGGATCCTCGAGTTCGATCTCCTTCGCCACGGACACGCCATCCTTGGTGATCGTCGGCGCGCCAAACTTCTTGTCCAGCACCACGTTGCGGCCCTTCGGGCCCAGCGTGACCTTCACTGCTTCTGCCAGCTTGTCCACACCGCGAGCGATCGCCGTCCGGGCGTCTTCGCTGTAGAGCATCTGCTTCGCCATTGTGCTCGTCTCCTGTTGGATTGGTGAGAGATTGGGGAGTGGGGAGGAAGAGGCAACGGGGCCTCACGCCGGCCCGGTTAGTCTTCGGTGACGACCGCGAGGATCTCGCTCTCGCGGATGATCAGGTACTCCTTGCCGCCGAACTTCACGTCGGTGCCGGCATACTTGCCATAGAGCACGCGGTCGCCCGCCTTGACGGAAAGCGGGGTGATCTTTCCCTCGTCGCTCTTGGAGCCTTCGCCGACGGCGACCACCTTGCCCTCGATCGGCTTTTCCTTCGCCGTGTCGGGGATGATGATGCCGCCGCTGCTCTTCTGCTCATCTTCCTCGATCCGCTCGATGAGCACGCGGTCATGCAGGGGCTTGATCGGCATGGTACTTCTCCTTTCCCTGTCCGGGAGTGGGTAAATTGGTCGGGCAGGCAAAAGGCAATCGCGGTGCCAGCGATCTGATTTGCCCCCGGCATGCTCCAAACCCAGTATTTCCAGGAATTCACGGAGCCCTCCCGAGCCGCCCCGGGGCGAATATGACTCCCCATGATACACTGACGCGCTTTGCCCCCGGGCCCCTGTTTCCCCAAGGCCTCAGCAGCCCACCGGAAACAAAAAAACCGGCGAGTGAGACAGACTCACCCGCCGGCGCAAAACCGTGCGACTCCCTGATTCCGAGCCCCGGTTACTTCACCTCGCGGTGCACCGTGTGCTTCTTCAGGAAGGGGTTGTACTTCTTGATCTCCAGCGGCGCCGTTGTGTTCTTGCGGTTCTTCGTCGTGTGGTAGCGCGACATGCCCGGCACGCCGGAGTCCTTTTGCTCGGTGCACTGGAGGATGACCTGGTTGCGGTTGAGCTTCTTCTTCGCCATGGGGCGGGGACTCCGCGAAAAGGTGGCAGGAGGGCAGGCCCTATCCTGCGGGGCACAAAACGCTGCAGAGAGCCCGCCCCCGCGGCAATCGGATTTTTCATTCCCGGTGAAACCAGGTGGTCGGGATTTCCCGGGAGTTTCCCTCGGGATCGATGCGGATGGCAACCCACGCCCCAACGGCGGCGCCACATCCGTCGCCCCGGGTTTGGATCCGCGGGTGGCTATCGCGCAGGGTGCCGCGTGCCAACGGGACCCCCTGACCGCCCGGAGGAAGCGAAAGGGAGATTCGCGTCAGGCCGACCCGAGCGGCAGCCCCACCCGGAAGGTGGACCCCTCGCCCGGGTCGGATTCCACCAGCACGAACCCCTTGTGCGACCGGACGATTCCGAGGACAGCCGAGAGCCCGAGGCCCCGCCCCCGCTTCTTTGTCGAATAGAACGGCTGGAAAATCCGTTTCAAAACGACGGGATCGATGCCCGCGCCATTATCCGCGACCGTCAGCACGATATAGTGCCCCGCACGGGCTCCATTGGCGACGACGTTCTCGCGCAGGGCCGCCTCGCCGACAGCCTCCCGCCCGAGGCTCACGCGGATCCGCCCGCCCTGCTCCGCCACCGCCTCCTGGGCGTTCCTCAGCAGGTTGAACACGAGTTGGCGAATCTGGCCGACCTCGGTGTCGATCCAGAGCGGTTCCTCGGTGATTTGGAACTGGAGGTCGATGCCACTGGGAAGTCCGGCCTCCAGGAGCCTCTGCATGCCGCGGAGGGTTCCGGGAATGTCGACCCGCTCGACAACGAACTGGCCGCGGCCGGAGAAGGCGAGGAGCTGGCGGGTCAGATCAGCAGCAGATTCGGCAGAGGTGCGGATTTCGAGAAGGGAGGGCATGGCCGGCGAGGATTCCGGGACGTCCATCATGGCGAGTTCGGCGCTGCCGAGGATGCCGACAAGCAGGTTGTTGAACTCGTGGGCGATCCCGCCGGCAAGGAGCCCGAGGCTTTCATACTGCTTGGAGATGTGCAGGGTCTGCTGCATGGCGCTGCGGTCGCGCTCGGCAACCAAACGCCGGAGCGCCCCGCTGGCGAAGGCGCCGATCTGGCTCGCCAGCCGCAGATCCTCTTCCGTATACCGGTTCTTCGTGTAGCTGTGGATCATGACCTCGCCCATGGGCCGGTCGCCGTCCAGGACCGGGGCCACCATGATCGACATCGAGCGGCGGGTGGCATCGCCCACGGGCACCCAGTTGGGGCCCTCCTTGGGGTCCTGCCGATTAATGAGAAACGGTTTCGGCTTGTAGTCGGGATCGAAATTCGTCGGAAAGGTTGGGTGGTCCTCCACGGGGATTGCCCGCGGGGTTGCCTCCCCCTCGAAGGTATCCTCCGCATAGAGCGAGATATAGCCCTTCTCGGTGGGATCCACATGCGAGATGATAAAGGCCTCGTGTTGAAACAGCTTCCAGGAAAGACGGGCGGTCGCCTCGCCAAGAGCCCGGAGCGAACTGATCTCGGAAAGCTCGAGGCAGAATCCCACAAGCAAGGTCTGGCTTTCAAAGGAAGGGGGATGGGAGGACACGGCGGTTGGCCTTTCGACAATACGTACTGATTATATCCATCCCTCCTCCACATCCGCAGAAATTTGGGGGAATTTTCCTTCGCGGCGAAAGGACAATTCTTGCTGTCAGGACCGCGCGCCGGGGCCGGCACGGGGCGGCTAGGGGATTGACGGCAGCAGGGGCCCTGCGCTTGATACCGGCCCCGCCCGCGTGCCCCGCCGCGGGCACATCCGCCACCAGAATGGACGCCGACGAATGAGCCAGGCCCCGACGATGGAGCTCCCCAAGAATTTCCAGCCCCGCGAGGCCGAGGAGCGCTGGCGCACCTTCTGGGACGAGCAAGGCTTCTTTCACGCCGACGTGACCGACGCCGCGGACCCCTACGTGATCGTGATCCCGCCTCCGAACGTGACGGCAGCCCTGCACCTTGGCCATGGCCTCGTCCAGACCATTCAGGACGTGCTGATCCGCCACCACCGGATGCGGGGGCGCAACACGCTGTGGGTTCCGGGGACAGACCATGCGGGGATCGCGACGCAGCACGTGGTGGTGGAGAAGCTCCGGGCGGAGGGGCGCACGCGCCAGGAACTTGGCCGAGAGGCCTTCGTCGAGGAGGTCTGGCGCCACAAGGACGAGTTCCACGCGCGCATCACCAACCAGATCAAGCTGCTGGGCTGCTCCTGCGATTGGGAGCGAGAGGCGTTCACGCTCGACGAGACGCGGGCCCGCGCGGTGCGCGTCGCCTTCAAGGCGCTCTACGATCAGGGGCTGATCTATCGCGGCCAGTACATGATCAACTGGGACCCCGTGTCGCTGACGGCGCTGGCCGACGACGAGGTCGACTACGAGGAGGAGCAGGGCCACCTCTGGCATCTGAAATACCCCTTCACCGACGGCAGCGGCCGCTTTGCCGTGGTGGCGACCACCCGCCCCGAGACCATGCTGGGCGACACCGCGGTGGCGGTGAACCCGGCCGACGAGCGCTACGCCGGCGTGATTGGCCAGGAGGTGGAACTCCCCCTCACCGGGCGCCGCATTCCCATCATCGCCGATGATTTCGTAAAGCGCGACTTCGGCTCGGGCATGGTGAAGATCACGCCGGCGCACGATCCCAACGACTTTGCCTGTGGCGAGCGCCACGGGCTGCCGCTGATCACCATTTTCACCGAGGACGCGCGGGTGAACGACAACGCGCCGGAGCCCTATCGGGGCCTCGACCGGTACGAGGCGCGGGAACGCGTGGTGGCGGACCTCAAGGCCGCCGGTCTCCTCGACCGCATCGAGAAGCATGTGCACCGGGTGGGACGCGGTTACCGGTCGAAGGCCATCGTGGAGCCGCGCGTGTCCGACCAGTGGTTCGTCAAGGTGGGCCCCCTCGCGGAGATGGCGGTCCGCGCCGTTCGCCAAGGCGAAGTGCGCCTTATCCCCGCCCAGCAGGAGACGACCTTCTTCAACTGGATGGAGAACCTCCGCGACTGGTGCATCAGCCGCCAGCTGTGGTGGGGCCACCGCATCCCCATCTGGTACCGCAAGGAGGACCGGTCGGTGAGGATCTGCTGGGACGGCGAGGGGGTGCCGCCGGAGGTGGCGGCGCAACCGGATGCCTGGGAACAGGATCCGGACGTCCTCGACACCTGGTTCTCCTCCGGCCTGTGGCCCTTCAGCGTCATGGGCTGGCCCGACGAAACGGCGGACCTCCGCAAATACTTCCCCACCAGCGTCCTCGTCACCGGCCACGACATCCTGTTCTTCTGGGTCGCCCGCATGATCATGATGTCCTACGGCCTCACGGGCCAGCGCCCCTTTGCCGACGTGTTCCTCCACGGGCTGATCTTCGGGAAGACCTACTACCGACGCCGCGGTGGCGATCTCGAATTGGTCCGCCCCGAGGAGCGCCGCGAACTTGGCCTCGACGACATGGACTCCCCCCCCGCCGGCATCGAGTTCAAATGGGAGAAGATGTCGAAGACGAAGGGGAACGGGATCGACCCGATCGAGATGTTCGACCTGTTCGGCGTGGACCCGGTCCGCATCGCGCTCATCGCCTACAGCGGCCAGTCCCGCACCATCGAAATCGACAAGCAGCGCATCGCCGGATACCGCAACTTCATCAACAAGCTGTGGAACGCGTCGCGCTTCGTCCTTGCGGCAACGGCGGACCTCTCGCCGGAGGAATTCCGCGCGGGCGTCCCCGAGGCAGACCTCCAGGCGGAGGATCGCTGGATCCTCCACCGCCTCTCGGAGTGTATAGACAAATCCCTCCACGCAATCGAGTCCTACGAGCTCGACCAGTATGTGGCGGCGATCTACCACTTCCTCTGGGACGAGTACTGCGACTGGTACCTGGAACTGGTGAAGTCGCGCGTCTATACGAAGGGCCCCCATGGGTCCGCTTCAGCCCGCGCGGCGAGCGTCACCCTGCTCGTTGCCCTCGAGCAGGTGCTCCGGCTCCTACACCCGTTGATCCCCTACGCGACCGAGGAAATCTGGCACCTGTTGCGGCAGCGGCTGACGGGAGCCGGGACGGGCGAGGATGCCCCCGCCGCGCCGGATCACGGACAGGTCCTGGGGTTCGCGGACGGCTTCGGAGCGAGGAGTTGCTGCGTGGCGCCATGGCCCGACCGCCGGGATTTTCGTGACGACGCGGCCTGTGATTCCGTCGACTTCCTCCAGACCGTCGTGACCGCGATCCGCAACATCCGCGGCGAGATGAACGTGCCGGCGGACCGCAAGGTGGACGTCCGCGTGGCCCATCCGGTCGAGGAGCGCCGGAGCACCGTTCTGGCCGCCGAGGCACAAATCCTGGCACTCGCCTCCGTCCAATCCGTCCACGTCGCTCCGGAACATCCCGACGCCGCCTTCGCCAGCGTGTTTGTCCGAGGCGACCTCCGCATCCAGGTTCTCCTGCCCGAGGAACTCCGTGAGGCCGAGGTGGCCCGCCTCCAGAAGGAGATCGGCAAGCTCGAGAAGGGTGCCCAGGGCACCCGCGGCAAGCTGGCGAACGAAAAATTCGTCGCCAACGCGCCGGATGACGTCGTTGCCAAGGAGAAGGAGAAACTCGCCAAGTACGAGGCGGACCTTGATGAGCTCCGGGGGAAGCTGGCCGCCCTCGGCGGGTAACTCGGCGTCTCTTCGGGCCGGGCTACTCGGCCAGGTATTCGCGGAGGAGCGCCGCGTCGTTCCGCCAAAGGAGCATCGGGTGCCCCTGCCAGACGACGATGCCGTCCGGATTGGCAAGAAAGGCGTTGGGGATGCCGCGGACTTCGAGGCGCTTGATGGCGCGCCCCTGGGTGTCGGTGCCGATGGGCTGCTCGAGGCCGGCTTCGCGGACGTAGCGGCGGACGGTCCCGATGGGCTCGTCGCTGACAGCCAGTGTGACCAGTCGGTCGACAAATTGATGGTGAAGAGGGTCCGCCATCTCGAGCGTCTCGCGGCATGGGCCGCACCAGGTCGCCCAGAAGTCGACGAGCAGGAACTTCCCTTCCGTGTCTGCCGGTGGAGGTGTCACCCACTGCTCCACGGGCACGTCGGGCGCCCGCTTGCCGCGAAGGTCGACGGCGCCGATCTCGGGATTGAAGAGGCCGCTGCCCGGTGGAGGCCCGGCGGCGGACCCGCCACGGACGAGCATTTCCGGCACCGGCTCCCCCGCCACGAGCGCCTCCATCACCGCCCGAAACTCCGCCTCCCGCGGGTAGTCGCCATAGCCTGCGTGTTGGTAGACGATCCTGCCCGTCTCGTCCAGAATCAACGTCCGCGGCAAGCCGTCCTCCGCCACCGAGGCGAACATCTCCATGTTGGGATCCGCGTGGACGGGAAAGGTGAGGGAAAGGCGGCGGGCAAGTCCGGCCGTGTCCTCGTCCGTGGCACCAACGGCGACGGCGGCGACGCGGATGTCCTCCTCGCCCAAGGGAGACGCGATGAATTCCTGGATGGCGCGGAGGCTTGCCTCGCAGCGCTGGTTCTCGCAGGAGATGAACTGGATCAGCGTGGCGGCGGGAAGGTCCGACCCCGGGACTCCGAACACGTGCGTATAGACAACCGCGGGGACCGGTTCGCCGAGGCGGGCGAGGAAGGCCCGGTCCGGCTCGCCGGCGGTGGCAATCCCGGCCACGAACAGCAGCGCGCCGAGCGCGCCGGCGGCCCGGCGGCCGATCATGATTCGTCCCTCCATTCCAGGACCACCTTGTCCTCGTCGTCAGTTTCCTCGAGAAGGACGCGGACGTGTTGGGCGGGGTCGGTATCGATGCGCAGGGCGGCGTAGTCGGGGGCGATGGGGTATTCGCGGAGGCCGCGGTCGACAAGGACGGCGAGTCGAATCAGCGCGGGCCGGCCAAAGTCGCAAATCTCGTCCATGGCCGCGCGGATCGTCCGCCCCGTATAGAGCACATCATCGACGAGGACGACGACGGCGCCGGTGACGTCGAAGGGGATCTCGGAACCGCGGACCGTGGGGTCGGGAGTCAGGCGCGAGAGGTCGTCGCGATAGAAGGTGATGTCGAGATCGCCGATGGCCACGATATCGCCATAGCGCTCCTCGAGGAGGGGCCGGAGCCGCTCGGCGAGAATGACGCCGCGGGTGCGGATGCCGAGGATTGCGAGGCCATGGGGCGAAGGGAACTCCCCATGGATGGCATCGGCGAGCTTGCCGAGAGCCTCCTGGAGCTTCTTGGCGGACATGAGGGTGCGGGGCGTGCGGTCGGGCTTGGTGTCAGGCTTTGCCGCCGGCTTGCGGGTGGTGCTGCGTCGGGCGGGGCTCATGGAAACGACCGCTTTTCCAGGGCGCGTGCGCCGATGTCGGTCCGCATGTGGCGCCCCTCGAAGGTGATGGAACGGGCCACTTCGTAGGCGCGCTCGTGGGCCCGCGCAAGGCTGACATCGCGTGCGGTGCAGGAAAGAACGCGCCCGCCGGCCGTCACCACCCGTCCGTCCTGCCTCGTCGTGCCCGCGTGAAAGACCATCACGTCGTCGACATCGTCCCACTGGTCGAGCCCGTCGATGGGGAAGCCGTTCTTGTAGCTGCCGGGGTATCCGCCGGAGGCGAGGACGACGGTGACGGCGTGCTCGGGGCGGGTGCCGATGAAAGTCGGCGCGGCGGCGGCCTCCCGCGCGGTGGCGGCCATGGTGAGGGGCCCGAGGCGGCCCTCCGCACACGCCAGCAGGATCTCGCCCAGGTCGCCGTCCACCAGTGGCAGCACCACCTGGGTCTCCGGGTCCCCAAAGCGGCAGTTGAACTCGACCACGCGTGGGCCCTCGGCCGTCAGCATGAGCCCGGCATAGAGCACGCCGCGGTAGTCGATGCCGCGATTGGCGAGTTCCGCCAGCGTCGGGCGGAGGACTTCGCTGAAGGCCGCGGTGAAGGTCTCCTCGCCCACAAAGGGCGTGGGCGCGTAGGCACCCATGCCGCCGGTGTTTGGCCCCCGGTCGCCGTCAAGGGCCCGCTTGTGGTCCTGCGCCGCCACCAGGGGAAAGACCGTCGTCCCGTCGCAAAGGCCAAAGATCGATGCTTCGATGCCCTCCATGAACTCCTCCACGAGGATGCGACGGCTCGACGCGCCGAAGCGACCTTCGACGAGGTTCTCGTCGATCGCCCGGTCCGCCTCCTCGCGCGTCTGAGCGACAGTCACCCCCTTGCCGGCGGCCAACCCGTCCGCCTTGATGACCACCGGCAGCCCGAGCGTGCGGGCGAAGTCCTTCGCCTTGTCCGCGTCGTCAAAAGATTCCGCCTGGGCGGTGGGCACGCCGGCGGCCGCCATGACTTCCTTGGCGAATTGCTTCGATGCCTCGAGGCGGGCGCCGTCCGCATTCGGGCCAAAGACGGCGTGGCCGGCCCTGCGAAGGGCATCGCCCAGCCCCGCGGCGAGCGGCGCCTCGGGCCCGATGACAACCAGGTCCGGTTTGTATTCCGCCGCGAGGGCGACCCATGACGCGTTCGACTTCAGGTCGGCCTTTGGCGTTTCGGCAACCTGTGCGATTCCCGGGTTCCCGTTCGGACACACGACCCGCGTTACGGAATCGGACCGCCTGAGCCGCCAGGCCAGCGCGTGCTCGCGGGCGCCGCCCCCCACCAGCAGGATCTTCATCGTTGCGATTTCCCTTCGCCGAGCAGTGGCCCCGCGGGCCCCAAACCTTCACCCAAGCGACCCCGCCCCCCCCGGCGCAAGCAACCATGTGGATGGGGCGGGGCGGGTTTTCCGTTGCATCTTCAGAATTGCCAACACCTGCTACGCTTTAACACAGCGGTTCAAGTTTCGGTGCAAAATAATGGTTGACAAAAACTCGAAGAAAAAGACCGAGACTTGGCCGACGCTTGGTCGTACGCTCTTACTCGCTCTAGCGTGGTCGGCACTAATGTTGGGTGTACTTCTCCGAGCAGTCTTCCTCCTGCGCGAGGATGCTTGGTACGACGAGGCATGGTCGATCTACGTTGCCTCGCTCGACTGGAACGCGATGCTGTCGTGGCTTTCTGGGGATATACACCCTTACCTCTACCATATTTTCATCAAGTATGCTACCGCCCCTTTTGGTGGCCCGTCCTTGCTCTCGGTACGCCTTGTTTCCCTTTCGTGCGGCGTGTTGGCGATACTGAGTGCGGGTTACTTTTGTCGATTTTTGGAGCATCGAATTGCCCCTTCCGCCCTCGTTGCGATGGCAGTGCTCGCTTGGATGCCGAATCATTTACATTATTCCATGGAGGCTCGCATGTATGCTCCCGCGGGCCTGCTACTTTTTGTTGCGTCGGGTGGGTGGCTTGTAATTTGGCAAAGAAGGCCTACCGCTTATCGTTGGGTGTTCTTTCTTTTGGGACCTTTGGCTGCTGCTTCTGCTATTTCTTTTCACTACGTTACGGCCATCCAATTAACGATTTTCGGATTGATTGTAGCGCCATGGCGTGGATGCAAGTTTCAGTGGCGTGACTGGCTTTTATACTGGGGAGCGGGAGCTGTGCTTGCTCTGCCCACAGTTATCGAGCTTGCATGGCGTCTCCATAGTATTCACTCGGTAAGCGGCTGGATGCCTTATCCCAGTTTTCCAGACTTGCTGCGCTCCGTCTCCCGTTTGGTCTTTCTTCACAATGAGCTCAGCTTCGCAAGGGACGAAGCTTGGTGGCAGTGGCTGCTTGATGCAAGCTCATTGCTCTTGTTGGTTTGGGCACTCAGCGGACTGACTCGCCTCAGCCGTAAGCATTTCTCTTGGGTTGCTCCGATACTCACAACATTCATTGTAGCCCATTTATTGCAGTGGACATTGACTCGCGTGGGCTTGAACGTATTCTTTTGGCCACGTTATGGCTCGTTGCTCTTTCCGCTTCTAGCCATGGCAGCGGGACCTCTTGTGGTTGCCCTTTGGGAACGGTCATTGTTCGACCGTGCGGTCATCGTGGCTGTATTGATGGTTGGTTTCGGTTCGTCCACGCACTATTCAATTCACAAAAGCCATCCGCATTTCGGCCCCGTCAGACACTATCTGGATACTCATCCCGAACAGCGGCCATTATACGTTTTTGGAAGCACGGCCTGGGCGGAATACATAGTAAATCTGGGGGAGGAGAACATTGAGAAAGGATCGGTCCTCTTTGGAAATGATACTCCGAACCAACTTCTCTTGGTTGTCAATGTTATCGAAGGGTATCGTCCTCCAGAAGAGGTAACGATCCTGAGCGAATGGCTTCCCCAACAGGAGACGATCGTCATCGAAGAGTCGGAACAATGGACTCTACTGAAGGTACTCCCTGAGTAGTCACCCCGCCAGAGACTTAGTGGGACCATCGTTACTGACCTCCCCCCACACGCCGGGCCCGCAGCCAGTGGACGTCGCCGGTGGCGTTGCGGATCACTCCCTCGATGTCCGGCTGGATGAGCATGGGCAGCGCATAGACATGGAGGGGGATGATGGCGGCGTTGTCGCGGACGACGATGCGTTCGGCCTCGGCGAGGAGTTCCTCGCGGGTTGCGGGGTCGGCCTCGCGGCGGGCACGGGCCAGCAACTCGTCGTATCGTTCGTCGTGATGCCTCGGGCGGTTGAACGCGTTGCCGGACTCGAACAGTTCGAGGAAGGTCATCGGGTCCAGGTAATCGCCGTACCAGCCGTTGCGAAGGATCTGGAAGGCGCCGTCGCGGCCGCGCTGGAGGCGCACGCCCCACTCGACCTGTTGCAGACGGACGTCGGCACCGAGGGCCTCGCGCCACATCGCCTGGAGTTGCTCTGCCACGAGCTTGTGGTCCTCGCCGGTGTTGTCGTAGGTGTACTCGATGGTGGGGAGAGGGTTGTCGGCCGTATATCCGGCCTCTGCGAGCAGGGCGCGGGCGGCCGCCGGGTCCGGAGCACCGACGAGGTCGCCGGCCCGGTCGCGGAAGGTGCCCTCGCCCGTGGCGGAGGGGAACCAGTCGGGAACGATGCCGCGAAGGGGGGTCTCGCCGCGGCGGAGGACCTGGCTCGTGATCAGCTCGCGGTCGACGGAGATCTGGAAGGCGCGGCGGACCCGCACGTCGTCGAAGGGGGGACGCTCGGTGTTGATGGCGAGGTAGTAGCTGCCGAAATTCAAGGCGTTGGTCCATGCGGGGGAGTTCCGCCACTCGTCCACGGTCGCCAGGTTCACCTTGTTGGTAATGTCGATGGAGGCGGAACGGAAGGCGGCCTCCTCGGTGGCGATGCTGGTGATAAAGTAGAACTCGACGGTTTCCCAGAAGAGGGCGTCGCGGTCCCACCAGGTCTCCGTCGGAACGGCGACGTAGCGGTCGTTGGGGCGAATGTCGGTCAGGCGAAAGGCGCCGTTGCCGACGAGCGTTTCCGGCGAGAGGGCCCAGTCGGCCCCGTGTTCGGCGATGATATCCTCGCGGAGGGGATAGAAGCAGGTGAGGTCGACAACGGTGGGGAAGAAGGGGGTGGGACCGACGAGGCGAAAGCGCAGCGTCGTGTCGTCGATCGCCTCGACACCGTCAAAGGTCGCATCGGATTCGAGCCCGCCGGCATCGAAGTACTGCTGGGCGCCGTCGAGGAAGAGGAGGATGAGCTTGCTGTAGTCGGCGGCGGTGGCGGGGGTGGCCATGCGGCGGATACCATAGACGTAGTCGTGGGTGGTGACCGGCCGGCCGTCGTGCCAGCGGGCTTCCAGGCGAAGGCGAAAGGTCCATTCCGTATAGTCGTCGTTGGGCTCCCAGGAAACGGCGCCAGCGGGTTGGGGATTGGCGTCCTGGTCGAGCCAGACGAGCCCCTCGAAGACGGACTTTAGCACGCGGCTGCCGATGAGGCTGGTGTTGAGGGAGGGATCGAGCGTTTCGGGCTCGCCGCCGAGGTTGATGCGGAGGGTGGTGTCGAGGCCGGCGGCGCCGTCCGTGGCGGAGTCGGGGGCCTCGCGACAGGAGGAGAGGAGGAGAAGGAGCGGGAGCAGGGCGAGGGCGGCGCGCGGGAGCGGGAGCATCATCGGGGCGGACATCCTGTGGTTGGTGATGGCGGAGGTTGGAGCGGACCCGGCCCTCCGGCAAGCGAAAGGGTCCGCACCTTGGTGTTGCGGCGGGCCGGGCGGACTGCGGTAACAGGCAGCCCTCGCGAGGCCGTCTCCACAGGCCCGCGGGACGATCGCCCCAGGAGCCCCGCCGCATGGCCGAACACGTCTACGATCCCATCGCCGTCGAGAAAAAATGGCAGGAATGGTGGGACGCGAACGGCATCAACGAGATCGATCTCGCGAAGGCCCCCAACCCCTATTACGTGCTCATGATGTTTCCCTACCCGAGCGCGGAGGGCCTCCACGTGGGCAATGTCTACGCCTTCACCGGGGCGGACGTGTACGGCCGCCACATGCGCCTCCGGGGGTACGACGTGTTTGAGCCCATCGGCTTCGATGCCTTTGGCATGCACAGCGAGATGTTCGCGCAGAAGGTCGGCCGCCACCCGGCGGATCTCGTTCCCTCGAGCGTCCGCAACTTCACGCGCCAGCTCCGCATGATGGGCTTCATGTTTGACTGGCGCCGCACCGTCGATACCACCACCCCCGAGTACTACAAGTGGACCCAGTGGGTCTTCCTCCAGCTGTACAAGGCGGGCCTGGTCTATCGCGACGTAAAGGAGGTCAACTTCGCCCCGTCGATTGGCAGCGTGATCTCCGACGAGCAGGTGATGCCGGACGGCACCTTCGAGCGCGACGGGACGCCGGTGGAGCGCCGCCAGCTGCCCTGTTGGTTCTTTCGCATCACCGAGTTCGCGGACCGGTTGCTCGACAACCACGAGTGGCTGGACTGGTCGGAGACGACGAAGAAGAAGCAGATCGAGTGGATTGGCCGGAGCGAGGGTGCGGAGGTAGACTTCGCGGTGGTGCCTCGTACGGCGGGCTCCGCGGCGCGGGACGCGGAACCGTCGCCCTGGACGGCGGACGAGGATCCGGACGCGATCGTCCGCGAGCGAGAGATGGCGCAGGCGGCGGGCCTGGAGCTGGTGGACCTCGACACCCGGTCCGTCGACGAGTCGGTCGCCCGCCGCATCTCCCGCGATACCGCCCTTTCCTACCGGGTCCTCCCCCTCGAGGAGGAGGAGGGCGTGGTCACCCTGGCAACGTCGAATCCCCTTCTGGTCCCCGCCCTGCGCCAGGCCTGGAACGTCTATACGAAGGCTCGCCACGGCAGGGGCGTGGCGGAGCTGTTTCCGGGATGGGCGGCGGATGCGGAGTCGTTGCGCGAGCGTCTCGGCGCGCGGGAACTTCGCTTCGCCTGGAGCGGTGACTCCCAGCTCCGCGCCGCCATTGACCGGCTGAAGCTCCAGCATCGCATCCGCGTCTATACAACCCGTCCCGACACGCTCTTCGGGGCGACCTACATGGTCCTCTCGCCCGAGCACCCGCTGGTCGATGTGATCGCCGCACCGGAGAAGCGCGAGGAGATTGCCCGCTATCGGGCGGAGGCGGCCGCCAAGAGCACGGAGGAGCGCACCGCCGCCGAGAAGGAAAAGACCGGCGTGGACATCGGCGCACGGGCCCTTAATCCGGTCAACGGCGAGGAAATCCCCGTGTATATCTCCGACTACGTGCTGATGGGCTACGGCACGGGGGCGATCATGGCGGTCCCGGCGCACGACGAGCGGGACTTCGCCTTCGCGACGAAGTTCGGCCTGCCGATCCGCGCGGTGATCAACCCGGACCCCAGGGCGCTCGCGGCCCTGGACGCCATCGGCGAGGACCAGAAGGACCGGAAGTCGCCGGAGGAGATGCGGGCGGCGGTCCTGCAGGGGCAACTTTGCTGGTCCGGCCCGGGCAAGGGCATCAACTCCGCCAACGACGAAGTGTCGCTCGACGGGCTCGAGGTCGACGAGGCGAAGGCCCGCATCACCCGCTGGCTCGAGGAGAAGGGCCTCGGTGTCTACAAGCGCACCTACCGCCTGCGCGACTGGGGCATCAGCCGCCAGCGCTACTGGGGCCCGCCGGTCCCGATCGTCTACGACGAGCACGGCGAGCCCCACCCGGTTCCCGAGGACCAGCTGCCGGTGCTCCTGCCCGAGACCGACGACCTCGTGGCTCCGGGTGACGGCCGCGGGCCCCTCGCCAAGTGCGCCGACTGGGTCCATGTCGAGATCGACGGCAAGTCCTTCCGTCGCGAGACTGACGTCATGGACAACTTCCTCGATTCCGCCTGGTACTTTCTCCGCTACGTCTCGGCCACGGATCCCGACCGCGCCTACGACCCCGACCTCATCCGCAAGTGGCTCCCGGTCGACATGTACATCGGCGGCAACGAGCACGCCGTCCTCCACCTCATGTATACACGGTTTGTCTGCATGGGATTGGACAAGGCCGGGGCGCTCGGGATGGGCGCACGCGACGAGATGAAGGATCGCGCCGAGCCTTTCCGCCGCTTTCGCGCCCATGGCCTCATCACCAAGGATGGGGCAAAGATGTCCAAGTCCAAGGGCAACATCGTGAACCCCGACGCCTATGTCGAGGAATGGGGCGCCGACACGCTGCGGATGTACCTGCTTTTCCTTGGGCCGTATACACAGGGCGGCGACTTCCGCGACAAGGACATCCAGGGCATCCGCCGGTTCCTCAACCGCCTCCACCAATGGTACATGGACAAGGATCAGCCGGTGGTGCCGGACGGCGAGTTGCCCAAGGACCTCCGTGTGAAGACGCACCAAACCCTCAAGAAGGTCCGCGAGTGCATGGAAAGCCTGTCGTACAACACGGCGATATCGGGGCTGATGGAGTTGTTCAATGTGGCTCGCGGTGCCGGGGCGACGAGCGAGTTCGTCCGCGAGGTTCTCCTGCTCGGGCTGGCTCCCTTCGCGCCGCACTTTGCCGAGGAGATCTGGCGCGAGGCGCTCGGCCGCGACGGCAGCGTCTGGACCCACGGCAGCCTGCCGGAATACGATCCCGCCCTCACCGTCGCCGACGAGGTGGAGATCGTCCTCCAACTGAAGGGAAAGATCAAGGACCGGGTGGTCGTCCCGCGGGAGGCGGGCGAGGAGGAACTGCGGGCGGTGGCGCTCGCAAACGCCCGGATTCAGGAGGCCCTCGCCGGGGGCGAACCCCGCAAGGTCATCGTGGTGCCCGGCCGCCTGGTCAACGTGATCGCCTGACCGGCCTCAGCGGTCCTTGCGCGACCAGTCGTACGGGATTCCGCCGGTGTGCGGGTCGATGCGGTGCTCGTCCGGATTCGCGTAGTTGTATGGCTCGGTTACCGTGTTGATGACGACCGCCTCGGTCTCGCTGATGCACTTGAACCCGTGATAGACGAGGTTGGGGATCTCGACGAGGATCGGTTTGTGCACGCCCATGTAGAAGGTGTTGGTCTCGCCCCGGGTGGGGGAATCCTCGCGATCGTCGTAGAGCCCGAGCTGGATCATGCCGAACAGACAGACGAAGTGATCGGTCTGGAGGCGGTGGTAGTGCCAGGCTTTCACCACCCCGGGAAAGGCGGTGGTCATATAGACCTGGCCGAATTTGGTGTTCAGCCCCTCATCATCGCAGCGAAGAATTTCCATCAGCCGGCCGCGATCGTCGCAGTGGACGTTGAGCTTCTTGATTTGGACTCCGTGAATCATGCGGTGGCCTCCGTGGGCGCGTTGACGGGTGTGTCTGCGGTCGGCTTCGTCGGTTTCTCGCCGAGTCGTGACGCCGCAAAGGTGATCGAGAACCCAAAGGCGATGAGGGCGGCGACGAGCACGGCGCGGGTGGCAAAGAATTCCGTGTTGGGCACGACGAGGAGTTCCACTTCGCGGGTGCCCTCCGGGGGATCGGAGGCGAGCCGGCGC
>CAYQTO010000024.1:0-27828 GCA_964420455.1 uncultured Candidatus Sumerlaeota bacterium
GAACGCACGCGCTCGATCGCCCCGTCGTCCGGCTGCCCGCGAACCAGCAGCCGGGCCTCCTCGAAGAGCAGCCCGCTGTCCGGTGAACCGTCGCTATCACCGACCCGCAACCGTGCCGCGCTGCCATACAGGAGGCGCTCCATGGCGGCGAGTTCCGCGCTCGTGGCGGCGAGGTTCTGGGCCGCCTCCGCTTCCGACGCCTGGAGTTCGTCAACCTCAGCGACCAACCGGTCGAACTCCGCCCGAAAGGCTTCGGACATCTTCTCGGCCTCGCCGGTCATGATGTCGCCGTAGCGCTCGAGGCCGCGAACGAGCCAGCTTTCCGCAAGGAAATGGACCTGCTCGGGGTCCGTCCATTCGACGGATAACTGGACGACCGGCGAGAACTCCGCCACAACGGCGGTCTCGCGGGTCATGATCACTTCCGCACGAAAGCGTGCCTTGATGTTCTCGTAGCCGCCCCGGGGAAAGGTGGGAAACTGCTCCCGGGCCGCCTCGACGACCTCGCGCACGAGGGCGTCACTGCGGAAAATCTCCTCGTAGACGGGCGGATCGATGCGGTCGAGAGTGGGGCCCACGCGCAGTTCCGACGGGGCCGTGCGCACCCGGAGCATCGCCGACGCCTCGTAGAAGTCCGCAAAGGCCCCCTTCACGAAGAAATACGCCGCAACAAAGAGCACCGGCGGAAGGGCGATCAGCAGGTATCGCCGCTTCCAAAAATGCCGGATCAACTCGATGAAGGAAAAGCGGTTGTCTTCCACAAGGGGCTCTGGCGAGTGACATGGGGACGTAGCGGGTCGTTAAGCGCTCACGGTTCTGCCACTCCGTTCCAAGGTCAAGACGCAGTTTCGCCCCATTCATGAGCCGCCGCCTCCGATCCTCGCGCCCCGGGCGCCTTGCCCAGTGGGGGCTCATCGTGCTCGGGCTGCTTCTCGCGCTCTTCTTTTTGGGCGGTTTCGGGACGCTCCGGCTCCTCGCGGAACTCCAGAACGAACTGGTCCGCGACAACCTCGAACGCGTCGGCCGCCAGCTCACCGATCCGCCCCCCCAGTCTTTCTACTTCCTCGAGTTCCTCGTGGACGCCGACACGGGGGAACTCGACCGCCAGCTCCTTGTCGATTACAAGGGGACACTCGCCTGGGAGGAGCTCGACCGCGACCTGCGCGGGGCCGTCAACGAACCAACGCTGGCCATCGCCGCCCTCCTGTCGCCCACTGGCGAGCCCATCCTCGTCCGCACGGCCCGGGAGCCCGGCCCCGGATTCCCAACTGACCTGGGCGACCGCGACGTCCTCGCCATCGCCCAGGCCGCCACCGGCGTGGTATCCGAGCCCAACGCCCCCCAGCGCATCGCTCCCTTCCGCCGCCTCTACTTTCCCGTCCGAGCCCCGGATTCCCTCGACCCGTCCTCCCCGGGCCCCGTCGTCGCCGTCCTCCAACTAGCCGGTGACCCCGCCGCCTTCCGTCCCCTCTTTCAGGTCCGCAACCGCCTCCTGTTCGGCTTTGGCATCACCCTCGTGCTCTTCCTCGCCACCTACTGGATGACGGTCCGGCTCGTCCGCCGGACCCTCCACGCCGAGCGCATGGCGGGTCAGGCCGACCGCCTGCGCGCCCTCGGCAGCATGACCGCCGGCATCGCCCACGAAATCCGCAATCCCCTCAACATCCTCACCCTCCAGGCGGAGGAACTCGAGGCCTCCCTCGCGGATGTGCCCGAGGCGAAACTGCGTGCCAATCTTGCCAGCCTCGCCAGCGACATTCGCGCGGAGACCCTTCGACTGAAATCCCTGACGGAGGAATTTGTCCACTTCGCGCGCGCCAGTTCAGAGAAGGACGAGGGGAACGCCCTCACCAATGTTGCGGAAGTGGTGGAGGAAACTGTCCGTCGGTTCGGCAAAGGCCTCCATCCGGAACTCCACAGCCTTCACGTTCGTATAGACGCAGATAGGGGGCTCCGGGCGCGCTTTCCGGAGGATCGCCTGCGCCAGATCCTGCTCAATTTGCTCCGCAATGCCCAGGAGGCGCTCGGCCCCCGAAAGGGGGAGGTCGACGTCCGCGTCAGCCGTGTCGGAGACGGGATCGAGATCCTGGTAAACGACAACGGTCCGGGAATGGACGCGACAACAGCCAGCCAGGTCTTCGACCCCTTCTTTACCACACGAGCCGAAGGTACCGGCCTGGGATTGAGCCTCAGCCGGGCCTACGCGGAGACCGCCGGCGGTTCCCTCACTCTGAAGACGGCACCGGAGAAGGGGGCAACGTTCCTCCTGCGCCTGCCTGTGGTTGACTCGTGACTGACGCCAAATGCTTTCTCCCACCCAGCAAACATCAGGTGCGGCCATCAGAATCCATGTCTTCGACGAGCGCTTCCCCCGACTATTATGACGCCCATATAGACGGAAAGCTGGCCGGCTTTCTCAAGGGCAACGTCCGCGTTGAGCATGCGGCCCGCCGTATCGAACAATACGCCCCCCGTTCACCCCGCCGCATTCTCGAAATCGGCTGCGGAATCGGGGATGTCTCTTGGCGGATGGATCGCCACTTCACGCCGGAACGGATCGATGGCGTTGACACAAGTCCCGCCTCCATCGACGTCGCCGCCCTTCTTTTCGGAAGCGAGCGCCTCCGTTTTCATTGCGGCATGACCCACGACCTCGACCTCCCCGGCGACTACGACCTCATCGTTCTGATGGACGTCTACGAACATATACCGAAGGCAGGCCGTCCCGAATTTCACACCGAGCTCCGCCGGTTGCTCTCCCCCCGCGGCAGAATCATTCTCACCTGTCCCACACCGCGCAAGCAGGCGGACCTCCGCGCCAACAATCCCGCGGGCCTGCAACCCGTTGATGAGGATGTCTCCCTCCAAGACCTCCTCCAGCTCTCCATCGACCTCCAGGTGCCGATCCTCTGTTACGAAGAAATCGATGTCTGGAATGCCGGGGACTACGCCCATGCGGTTCTGGGTAATCGGGACGAATGGAATGCACCGCGACCCCGCTCTCTCGAGCGCGCCAGGCGAGACCGCATCGCCGATCTGCTCCGTCGTGACCAAATTCTGTCCAGCCTCCTCCCCGCCCAACGCCTTCGCCATTTCCGGGAGAAAACCGGCGCCGATTCCATCGAGCAGTTTCTCGCAGGGCGCAGCAAGGCATGAAGGCCACCCTCGCCGTCCTCACCCCTCAGACGGGCCTCGCGTCAGAGACCTTCATTCGTCGCCATGCCGTCGACCTTCTTCCCGGTCGCACCGCGGTCATTGCCGGCACGCGGGAAATGCCCACCGGCCAGTACTGGACCGTTCCTCGCCCCGCCATCTATCTCGACGAAGAGCGCCGTCGCCTCATCAATCGTCTCGCCTTCCGCCTCAGCGGCAAGCTCTCCCCGGACAACCGGATCACCGCCGGCTTCATCCAGCACGTACAGGACAAGGTGGTCCTCGGCGAGTACCTCGACTGGTCATGGGAGTTCCTCCCGTCCGTTCACCAACGCCTGGGCATTCCCTTCTACGCTCATGCCCACGGTTACGACGTCTCGATCAAGTTGCGTGAACCTCAATGGCGACGGCAATACAAGGACCTCGCGGGTGTCGCAGGCATCGTCCTGGTCTCGGACTACGCTCGAAAGCTCCTCATGGAAATTGGGGTTCCGGCGGAGAAGCTGCATGTCATCCCCTGTGGCGTGGAAATTCCTTCCGTTGCCGCCAGTCCATCGGACGATGAAACCCTCCGCTGTATTGCTGTCGGCCGTCTTGTGGGGAAAAAGGCCCCCGTGCTCCTCCTCGCCGCTTTCCGGCGCGCTGCCGAGAGGGATCCGCGTCTCCACCTGGACCTTGTCGGTGCCGGCCCCCATTACTCCGCCGTCTATCAATATAGACAGGAGGCCGGCCTCACGGATCGCGTGACCCTCCACGGGGCGCTCCCCCACAACGAAGTGCTCGCTCTTTTCGCCCGCTCCCACCTTTTCCTTCAACACAGTGTCATTGATCCAGAAACAGGCGATACAGAGGGGCTTCCCGTGAGTATCCTCGAGGCAGGCGCACACGGCCTGCCTGTCGTGACCACCCGTCACGTTGGCATACCAGAGGCCGTGCTGGACGGAAAGACCGGTTTGCTGGTGGAGGAGTACGACACCGCGGCGATGGCCGAAGCGATTCTGCGGCTTGCCAGGGAAGCCAACCTCCGCCAGGACCTTGGCGAGGCAGCGAGGGAGCGCATCCGCGAGAAATTCTCCTGGGTGCGCGAGCGGTGCGACCTTCTGGCGTTGCTGGGCCTCTCTGACTCCTAGGCCCCGAGGAATCCGCGGACCAGCCGCGCCGCCAGCCGCGCCCGCAGCACCTTCTCCGCCAGTCGTCGGTCCTTCGGCGTAAGGAATTCCAGCTCGGTTCGGATACTCACGAGGCTCTTGGGAATCCGCGTGCTGTCGATCTTCACCGCGTCCTTCTCGGTCACGATGATGGCCTTGTAGCGGCGGGCCTTGCGCAGGCGCGAGAGGCTGACGATGTCGCGCCGGGGGATCGGCTCGTGGTCGGGAAACTGGCGCATGGCGGCGACTTCGATGCCCTCCTTCTCGAGGCCCAGACGCACGCTGTCCGGGTTGCCGACGGCACAGGCGACGGCCACGCGCTCGCCACGGAGGGTATCGAGGTCCACTGGCTCCTCGTCCACGACGCGCCGGGCGCCGGTGATCTTCATCGCGGTGCGCACGATGGGGACCGAAGGGGCGAAGCGGCGGATCTGGCGCATGACCGAGCGGAGGTTTTCCGCGATGTCGGCCCGCGTAACGACGATCAGGTGCGCGTGGGCGAGGACCCGCGGCGATTCGCGGAGCGTGCCGCGGGGAAACACGCGAAGCTCCGACAACGGCCGGAGCGCATCGACGAGGACGATGTCGCCGTTGCGGGCGAGGGCATGATGCTGGAAGCCGTCGTCGAGCACGAGGGTATCGACCTCGAAATGGCGGATGGCAGCGCGGCCGGCGCGATAGCGGTCCGCCGCGGCGAGGATGGGGGTGTTCTCGAGGCGCTCGGCCAGGAGAAAGGGCTCGTCGCCGGCGTCCGCCAGTTCGGCTTTGCGGCGCTTGCCGTTATGGACAACCACGAGGCGATCCTCGTCCTCGCGGCCATAGCCCCGGGTGAGGATCGCGGGCCGGCGGCCTTCCTCGCGGAGCCAACGCGCAAGCCAGACGGTGAAGGGGGTCTTTCCCGTGCCCCCCAGCGTGATGTTGCCGACGCTGAGGACTGTGGCGGGGAGGACGCGGCGGGCGCGAAGGCCGGTCGCGTACGCCAGGCGATTCACGGAGGCACCGGCGCCGTAGAAGGCAGACGCGGCGCCGAGGGTTTTCTGGAGCGCGGCGTCGACCGAGCCGTCCGGCTCCTTCTCGTCCTTGATTCGTTCGAAAAAGCTATAAAGTCCCATGACAGGGTTCCTTTAATGGCGGGGCCGGAAGGCGGCAAGAGTTTGCTCGGAAAAGAAGACCTCTTCGCGGGGGACCAGCGCCGGATCCCACCGGCGGGCGACCTCCGCGAGGGTCGGACGTTCGCCCCTGTCCGCAAGCCCAAGCGTATGGGCCAGGTAGCCGATGATTGCCGGCGGTTCGTAGCCACGGGCGAGGTAGGACGCGAGGTCGTCGCTCCCTTCCCGCTTGGCGAGGCGCCGGCCGTCCTCGCCGAGCATCAAGGGAAGGTGGACGTAGCGGGGGATCGGGAGCTCGAGGAGTTCGAGAAGGTAGGCCTGGCGGGCGCCGGAATCGAGGAGATCGGCGCCGCGGACGACCTCGGTGACGTCGCAGAGGGCATCGTCGACGGCACAGGCGAACTGGTAGGCGTAGAAGCCGTCGGCGCGGCGGACAACAAAGTCGCCTCCCTCCGTCTTGAGATCGAGGGGGACCTCGCCCTTGAACCCATCGAGAAAGGTCGGCGCGGCGAGGTCCACCCGGACGCGCCATGCGTGGCGGTCGCCGCGGGCGATGCGGGTTTCCGCCTCGGAAGGGGCCAGGCCCCGGCAGGTTCCCGGGTAGGCCACGCCGCCGGGACCGTGGGGCGCGGAGGCCGCCGCGGCGATGTCCTTGCGCGAGCAGAAGCAGGGGTAGACGAGGCGCTTGCGCCGCAAGGTTTCAAAGTGCCGGGCGTAGACAGCGGTGCGCTCGCTCTGGCGCAGGGGGGGCGCATCCCAGACGAAGCCAAGGAGGGCGAGGTCCGCCAACTGGCGCTCCTCGAAGGTCGCCCGACAGCGGTCGCGGTCGAGGTCCTCGATGCGCAGGAGAAGGCGTCCTCCGCGCGACCGGGCGCTCGCGGCGGCGGCCAGCGCCGTGCGCAGATTCCCCAGATGCAGCAACCCTGTTGGCGACGGCGCGTACCGCCCCACCGCTGTCACAGAAACCGAACCTTGACTTGACGCTCGTCAGCCGAGGCGAAGGAATCGCGCCGCCCGACTGACCGCCGAAACGAAAGGAATCTCAACGGCCGATGGCAACCGCTGTTCTCGCCTATTCGGGGGGTCTCGACACCTCGGTGATCCTCCAGTGGCTTGTGGAAAAGGGCCACACGGTGCACGCCGCCTATATCGATGTGGGGCAGCCGGCCGACGACCTCGACCTCGTGCGCCGCAAGGCGCAACAGTGCGGCGCGGCAAGTTGCCACATTGTCAACAAGCGCGAGGAGCTCTGTCGCGACTTTGCCTTCCCCACGCTCCTGTGGGACGCAAAGTATGAGAGCGTGTATCTCCTGGGCACTTCGATCGCGCGGCCGATCATTGCCAAGGGGTGCCTGGAGGTGGCCAAGCAGGTGGGCGCGACCGCCTTCGCCCATGGGGCAACGGGGAAGGGGAACGACCAGTGCCGCTTCCAGCTGACAGCGGAGGCACTCTGGCCCGACATCCAGATCATCGCCCCCTGGCGCGACGAGGAGTTCCGCGCCCAGTTTCCCGGCCGCACCGAAATGATCGCCTACGCGGAGAAACATGGAATCCCGGTGAAGGCGACGCAGGCAGCTCCGTATAGCTCCGACGAGAATTGCCTCCACGTCAGCTACGAGGCCGGCATCCTCGAGGACCTCGCCGTGGAAGGGATCGCGATTCCCGAATACCAGATGGTCACCCCGCCCCAGATGGCGCCGGACACGCCGGAGGAGGTGACAATCGAGTTCGAGGACGGCATGCCGGTGGGGGTGAATGAGGAGCGGATCGAGAGCGCGTACGAGATCGTTCGGCGACTGAACGAAATCGGCGGGCGCCATGGTGTCGGCCTCCTCGACATGGTCGAGAACCGGTTTGTGGGCATGAAGAGTCGCGGGGTCTACGAGGCGCCGGGGATGACCCTGCTGTACACGGCGCACCGGCTCCTCGAGCAGCTGACCATGGACCGCGAGCTGATGCACCTGCGGGATCGGCTGGCGGTGGACGTCGCGGAACTCGTCTACTACGGGTATTGGTACTGCCGGAAGATGGATGCGCTCCTGGCGTTCATCAGCGAGGCGCAGAAAAACGTCACCGGTTCGGTCCGGTTGAAGCTCTACAAAGGGAACATGATCCCGACGTCCCGGCGGTCGCCGTTCTCGCTCTATGACGAGTCGATCGCAACGATGGAGGGGGGCGGCTCCTTCAACCAGAACGACAGCTCGGGTTTCCTGCGAATCCAAGGGTTGCCGCTTCGGGTGCAGGCACGCTTCGGCCGATGGGGAAAGGGGCTCTGACGCGGAGTCCGCCGTTGACGCGATGCCGTTGGCGCCCCCTACTTTCATCTTCGAGACCACGACCGGCGCGGCTTGCCAAGGCCGACGATCATGAAACGCATCAAGTTCCGATTGCCAACGGCCCCGCCCGGAGACCGCGCCGCCACGCCGCGAAGGCATCTGGTGGCCCTCGCCCTCGCCGTTGCCTGCACCTTCGGCGCTGCAGATGCCTCCAGGATCACCCTGATCAACGACGAGGTGATCGAGGGCCAGATCGTCGACGAAAATGATCGGCTCGTGACGATCAAGACATTCAGCAGAACGCTTTCCATTCCGCGCCATCGCATCAAGACGATCGAGGCGGGTGCACCGGGGTCGGCCCAGTTGTACCAGGCCCGGGAGGCGCTCGAACGAAACGAGTTCAACAAGGCCCGGGAATTCCTGGAGGCGGCCATCGAGGCAGGCGCCGAAGGGGACGACGTGGAGCGTCTCCGCGAACTGCTCGCCTCCAAGCAGACCGACCTGGAGCTCCAGCGTCACGAAGCCCTGATCAGGCAATGTCGCGAGGCGATGGAGGCCGGGACCGCGACCGCGGCCGCCGAGGAACTCAAGCGCATCGCCGGCGGCATGGACGAGGAGAACGCGGGGCGGGCCGAAATCCTTGAGATCCTTTGCGACTACCACATGCGGCTCGCCCAGGTGGCGCGCGACCGGGTCCAGACGAACGTTGCCCTCGAGCAACTGTTCGAGGTCATCCGACTCGATCCCTCCCACGCCGAGGCCTACCGCGACCTTGGCGACATTTACCGCACCTCCTCGGCGACATGGAACAGCGCGGTGGAGAACTACGCACGGGCGCTGGCACTCGGCGTCGACACCTTCCCCGCCGAGGAAAAAGCACGCATTCATTGGCAGATTGCCGACATTCGCCGCCAGCAGCAGAACTGGCGCGAGTCCGCCTACCACTATCGTGAGGCCTATCGCGCCCAGCCCACTTTCAGCACCCGGGAAATCGAACGCGTCCACGACACGTTCAAACGCTTTGCCCGCGAGCTCCGCCTTTCCTCGCCGGAGATGGCCCTTCGGGTCATCGAGGAGGGACTCGCCATCGAGCCCAATGCGGATCTCATCGAGATGCAGGGCCAGTTGCTCGCGGAGTCCGGCCGCTACAGCGAATCGACAGCGGTTTTCGAAGACCTCGTCCGGCTGGAGCCCAACCGGCCAAACATCCTCTTCCAGATCGCCCAGAACTTTTCCGCCGAGGGCGAGATTCTGACCGCGAGGGAGTACCTGCAACGGCAGGTGCGCCAGGACTCGGATCACTACGATGCGCTGGTGATGCTCGGGGATTATGCCCTCCAGCGCGACGACTTCGAGGCGGCGGAGGACTTCTACTCGCGGGCGGTGGAAGCGGAGGGCGACCGGCCCGGCGCCGCTCTCGGGCTGGGCAAGACCCTGCGCCGCCAGGGCAAACTCGTCGAAGCCCGCGCCGCCGTCCAGGAGGTCCTCGTCCGTCTCCCCGAAAACCACGAGGCCAACCTCGAAATGGGCCGCATCTACATGGACGAGCAAAACTACGAGCAGGCCCGCCAGTTCTTCACCCAGGTTCTGGACCTTGTGGATGAAGCCTCGCCCGAGGAACAAGAGGAGCTCCGCGTGCTGAAGGCCGACGCGCTCCTTGCGCGGGGCGAAATCGGCCTCCTGACCGCCGGCCCCGGAACCGCCAGCATCGACTTCCGCCGCGCCCTCGACGTCTATCCCGAGTACCCCATGGCCTTCCACAGCATCGGCCGCGCCTACCGTAAGAAGTTCGGTCTCTCCAAGGAAACGGAGGACTTGAAGGTGGCGGAGGAACACCTGATGAAGGCGCGTGAGCTCGCTCCGGAAAACGCCCGCTTCGCCCTCGATCTCGGGATTCTCTACGCCGAAGAACTCGCCACGGTGGATACCGAGCACGAGCAGGAGTACTTTCGCCGGGCGGTGGAGAACTGGCGGGACTATCTCGAACTTGGGGGCGCCAACCAGGCCCAGGTGGAAGCGTGGATCCGCGAGGTGGGAGGCTGAAGGGCGTCGCCACGCTCCCCCGACGGGTCCACGCGTCGGGCGCCCTCGGATGCCTCATACAGGGGATTGCCGCCGTTTTGCTCCTCGCCTCCTGCGCTGGCCGGCCGACCTACCCTCCCTACAGCCCCCACGAGAACCTCCTCTCCATCGCGACGGAGTTCTCCCTTCTGGCGCCCCGTGATCCCTACCGCGAATACCCCGGGCAGGACCTGACCGGCCAGTCCATCGCACGCATCACCCTCGTGCGGCTCGCCAACTACGAGTCCCTCCATCCGGAGCGTCTGGTGCCCGAGATTCTCATGTTGCGTGCACGGGCCCTCGAGGTGCTCGGCGATTACCGCAGCGCCCGGCGCAACTATCTCGAGGCGGCGGAGTACGAGACGGACCTGCGGGTCGAGGCCCAGGAACGCGCGACCATTCTCGGGCGCCTCCTTGTGGCACTGGGGGGGGAACCGGCAGCGGACGGCGGTATTGCCGAGGCGGCGGTGTTTCTCGCGGAGCGGGCCGCCGACCTCCGCACGATCGCCGGCAATCTTGATGACCGCTACTACGCCGGCCTCGCCCGCATGGAGGCCGAGAACGCAGACGTGGAGCGGGCCGAGGTCTTCGTGACAGCCCGGTTCCTTCTGCCAGACGGCGACGCCCAGGCACAGCAGGCGCTCGAACGCCTCGTAACCGACCACCGCGACAGCCGCCGCTCGCTCGAACATGCCATGCGTCTCGCCGACTTCCACGCGACGCTCGCGCGCGAGGAGGTCCGGCTCAATCCTCCCGAGTCGGCCCGGTTCGACGAGGCCCGCTTTCGCCGCCATCACGAAGCTGCCCTCGACCTGTTCTATCGCATCGCCCAGGCCGATGGACAGCCCGAGAAGATCGTTGCCCGGCACCGCCTCGATGCGATGCTCGCCTACGGCGAGCAGGTCCTCGGCCGCGCCCGCTGAATCCCACGAGCAGACCCCGGATGTCCTCCATTCCCGGAATTGGAACCTTGGTGATCGCGGGCCTAGGCCTTCTCGGAGGGAGCGTTGCGCTGGCTGCGAGAGAGCGCGGACTCGCCCGTCGCCTTGTGGCGGTAACCCGCCGCCCTGCCGATGATGCGGTCGACGAGGGGATTGTGGATGAGTGGACCGATAACCTCGCCGGAGGAGTACAGGGCGCCGGCCTCGTCATCCTTGGCACCCCGGTCGAGGTGATGAAGCGGCAGCTTGCGGAAGTTCTCTCTGCGGCAGGACCGGAGACCCTCGTGACCGACGTGGGCTCGACCAAGGCGGCACTGGCGCGGGCCGCCTCCGCCCTTGGCACCGCCGCCGCCCGCTATGTTCCCGCCCATCCGATGGCGGGCAGCCACCTGACCGGTTGGCGCCATGCCCGCAGCGACCTGTTCCAAGACAGCCTCGTTTACCTGACGCCGTCGGAGGAAACCGATCCGGACGCGCTCGAACGCGTGGCTGCCTTCTGGGAGGCCCTCGGAGCGCGGATCGTCTATACAAGCCCGGGGAGGCACGATCGCCTCGTCGCCTTGTTGAGCCACGTGCCGCACATGGCGGCCGCGGGACTCGTCGACTGGCTCGGCGGCTCGGGAGAGGACGCACATTTCCTCAGCCATCTGGCTGGCCCCGGCTTTCGCGACACCACCCGCATTGCCATGGGCAGCACGCCGATGTGGCGCGAGATTCTGGCGCAGAACGCGGGCAATACGTCGGCTGGCCTGAGGGATCTTGCCGCCCGGCTGCTCGCCATTGCCGATGCGATCGATGAGGGCGGTGCCGGCTTGGACGCCCTGCTGAACCGGGCATCCGCCTCGCGGGCCGCCTTCGAGATCCCGCCCCTGCAACAAGACTAGCCGGCATGGTGCGCGTGCTGGAAGGCCGCAAGGTCGTCCTGAAGCCGGAGGGCTGGCTCGAGGAGGCCCTCGCCGGCCGCGAACGGGTCGTTGTGGACGTGGGTGCGGGGGACGGACTGATGGCGTGGCGACGGGCCCGAGAGGAGGCCGACACACTCGTGGTCGCCCTGGATCCGACGGCGGACCGCCTCGGCGAGGGCGCCGCCAAGGCCTCACGCAAGCCCACCCGCGGCGGCGCCACAAACGCCCTGTTTCTCGTGACCAGTATCGAGCAGGCGCCCCCCTCCCTCCATGGCGCCACCGACCATATCGATGTGTTCTATCCGTGGGGGACGCTGCTGGGGGCGTTCGTCCTTCCCGATGAACACGTGCTCCGTGCCGTTTCGGCCCTGGGAAGCCAGAGTGCCACGTTCGAAGTCGTGCTGAACCGGACGGTGCTGGAGGACGACGAGTACATGCAGCGGCTTGGCTTTCCCGTCTATACGGAGGATCGGCTGCGAGGCGAGTTGCTCCCGGCCATGGAGAGGACCGGGTTCGTGGTGGAGGGATGGGAGAACTTCACCGGCGGTGCCGGTCGACGTTCCTCCTGGGAACGACGGCTGGTGGCCGGGGCGGGCCGCGGGAGCCTTCGCCTCAGGGGTCGGATTCAGAGCCCCGATCAACATTCTTGACGATGCGGTAGGCCTGGTTGCGACGCATGCCGAAGCGTTCGGCGACCGTGGCGGCGGTGTCGCGGCCGGACTTGCCCTCGTCCAGCAGCCGCACAGCCATCGCCTCGGCGGACTCCGCTCCCGGTTCCCCCGAGGACTCCGTCGAGACCTCGAGGACCATGTTGACGGAGGTGCGCTCGTGAAGGGGCTCGAGGAAGTCGAAGGCGCGGGCCACCCCTCCGCGCATCCACCAGTGGAGGCGTCGCGGCGCCGTTTCCCAAAGGGTGATGCGAGCGGCGTATCGGTCGTTCTCGATTCGACCCAGGAGCGATTCCACGACGCCGACGGTGGCGTGGAGGGCGATGGGCGCCCGGGCGGCGCAGGCCGACTGGAGCAGTTCGCCCTGGCGGAGGGGACCGGGAGGAATGACACGGGAGCCCCCCGCGGCACGCGGCGTCAGCCATCGTTCCGGCGGCTCCTCCGCCAGCGCCCCGAGCCCCACCAGCGGCGACCCGGAAACGAGGGATCCAAGGACCTCGAAGTCGATTCCCGGCTCCTCGAGGACGAGCAGCGGGCCCGCCCCCTCGGGGATGTCGCGGGAATCAGCGGGGACCTCCGCGAGGTCCGGCCGGCTTCGAAGCCGCCGGAGGTCGCGCTCCGCCGACCGGTCACTCTGTCTATACAGGTAAACGGCGCGGCGTTGCCTGGAATCCGGCTCCTCCACGAGGCGGACCGCGATGGGACGGCCCGGTTGGGCACAAACGCGGGCGAAGTCCCGTGGCAGGTCCGCTGCCGCCCGATCCGCCATCACTGCTACTGCATCCTCAAGCTGGTCGCTCCGCCTGACGATGAAGGGATCCCCGGGACGATAGTACGGGTTGGCGACCGCCTCGAGGGACTCCATCCATCCGTCGGCAGTGATTTCGATTCGGATTGGCCCGTGGAGCGGCGCCATCGCGTCCTCGTCGTATTGCAGGCGCACTCCAAGGACGCAGGTGGCCCGAGGGGTCACGGCCTCGTCGCGCGTCCACTCGAGCGTCTTCCCGTGTGTTGCGCGAATGTTTCGGTGGCCGACCGCCTCGGCCCGCCACTCCACCGCCCGTTGCTCGTCCAATGACCCAGGAACTCCGCCAATATCGCACGCGCCGTGGCGCCGTGTTTTCCCTCCCGCTGTTCCTCCCGGTTTTTCAGGTGCGCGAGGGCGAACACGTCTTTGCGCCCTGGCCACGGGACGAAGGCCCCCCCATCGAGGGCTGCATCGTCAACGCGTTCTTTCTCTACAAGCAGGCGGACCTCCGCAAGCGCTTCGAGGCGGGCCTCACCCTTCAGCAATATCTCGGCTTCGATGGCCTCGTTACAACCGACTCAGGCGCCTTCCAGAACTTCACCCGTCCGGTCCTTGTCTCGAATCGCAAGATTGTCCGCTTTCAGGACCGGATCCGGACGGACGTGGCCGCACCCCTCGACCTGGTGACGCCCCCCGGCGATACGCGCCGCGAGGCCGAACGGAAGCTCGCGGCCACGCTCAAGCGCATCGCCGAGGGGATGGATCTCGTCGAGCATGCGCACCTTGCCGCGGTGCAGCAGGGCGGGCGCTACCTGGACCTCCGACGGCGATCCAACGAGGGCCTCGCCGCCCTGGCCCCCGACTACGTCGCCATTGGAAGCCTCGTGCCTTTCTTCAACCGCAACCACGACCTTTCGTTCGTGGCGCCGGTGGTCCGCGAGGCCCGCAGGACCCTCGGATCCGCCGTGCCGATGCATATCTATGGTGCCGGGGACCCGGTCGAACTCCCCTTCTTCGCCGCCCTGGGGGCCGACATCTTTGATTCGTCGAGTTACGGGCATTACGCCGAGGGGGGATGGTACATGACGCCGTTTGGTGCCCTGGATCGGCCGGACCGGATCGTGGCCGGCGAATACACCTGCCCCTGCCCCTTCTGTCGCGAGGTGCCCGATCCCGCCGCACGGTTTACCGACAAGGGGCTGCTCCGCCGGCACAACCTGTGGACCATCTGCACGGTGGTGGCGGAGCTGCGGCGCACGATAGCGGCGGGACGGCTGGAGGCGCGGCTGCCGGAGATCCTCGAAGTCCACCAACGCTGGTTTCCCGACAGCGCCCTCCAGCGGACGTGGACCGACGCGATGGACGCGGGCCCGGGTTCATCTTGACGCGGAGGACAGCGGCCGCCAGAGAGTGACCGGTTGCTGGTGCGGTCGGCGCGGGAAACCGGGCCGCCCGCGGCAAGAGGGAACACCGGTGAGAATCCGGGACTGCCCCGCAGCGGTAAGTCGGAACGAACGCCGCAGTTTGCCACTGGCCATGGGATGACGGCCGGGAAGGCGCGGCAAGTAGGTCCGCCCGATTGGGCCCGCCGACAAGTCCGAAGACCTGCCAGCACGCCGCACGGATGCCCCGGCGTCCGCACATTACGACACCTTCGCGGGAAAGGCTGGTCGCTCCATGAATGCATCGCACGCGCGGCGTCGCGTGGGGTTCACCCTCATCGAACTGCTGATCGTGGTCGCCATCATCTCCATCCTGGCGGCGCTCGGGCTATACAACTTCCGAAGCGCCTCGGAACGCGCCCGGAAGAGCGCGGACATGGCGAACCTCAAGACCATCGCCGCCGGGCTCCAGCTCTACTACGTGGACCATGGCAACCTGCCGCCGGCGGACCGCGAGGCGGGCCCGTTTCCCTCCCACACGCGCGACTTCACCCAGGTGGGCAATGCCCCGGCCGCCGGGGGCTCCTGGGATGGCATTCCCTGGCTGCTGTACGACCTTGGCTATGTCAGCAACTGGCGGACTCTCTTCACGCCAAAGTATATCGATCTATACGGCGGGGGCGAGACACACCGCGGCGGGCATCCGCGCTTCCACAATTTCCGCTACGCCTACAACAGCTCGGCCCTTTCCACCGGGGGGCACCTGGGGGGGGACGGCAACGTGATGTCCGGCGAGGTCTGGATTGTCCGCAACCTGTTCGTCGACCCGCGTTACGGGTGGTATGGGGCGAACTACCCGCAGTTTCCAGCCGACTACAGCTATCCCTGGGGCGAGGGCGAACAGGGGGGGCGGCTCGAACACGCGCTCTATTCGGACTTCGCCGTGCGAACGGTCGTCGGCGGCACCGACGAGGTCTTCAACGGCCCGGGCTGACTTCGTCTCACTGGTTGCCGTACAGGCATTCCTTGCGCGCGGTCAGAAACCCGCCCAGCGCCATCATGAAAACGAAGGTCCCCGCAAGGACGACGAAGAGGAACCAGGGCGAAGCCGGGTCCTCCCCACCGCCGAGGGCAATCACCTGCTGGCTTCGCTGCGTGACCTGGTGCGGCAACATCTCGCGCAGGTAGTAGGAGACCGTGAAGTACTTGAGTATACCGGGAAGGAACGCCGAGGCGACCTCCCACCCGTAGATGAAGAGCGCAAAGATCACGTTGCGAAAGATGCTGCTGAGCGCGAGGAAGATGCTCGAGTAGACGAACAGGGCGATGGTGATGACCGCGAACTCGACAAAGAGTGCGGTGACCTGCTCGCGCGTGAAAAGAAACTCCACCATCCCGGCGAATCCGAGAGGCAACGCCAACATCACCTTTGTGATGACATGGGTCACATACAGGATCGGGATCGCCATGAGCATGAAGGCGAGGAACTTGCCAACGATGAGGTTCCATCGCGGCATGGGACTGAGATAGACGTAATGAAGGGTCTGGTCGTCGAATTCTTCGCGCTGGACCGACTGGCCGAAGTAGACGCCGATGAAGATCAGGCCGAACCGCAGGAGGGCGTTCTGGAACATGCCCTCGCCGAGTTCCCGGAGCTCGTTGGAATCATAAGCGCCCCGTTCGACGATACCGCGGAAGAAAGTGATCGTGGCGATGAGTGCGGCGATGACGACGGGAATCCCGGCCAGCAGCGAAACCGCCCAGATATGGCGCGAGTGAAGGTACCGCCAGAGGGAAAGCCGCACAAAGGCGAAAAGCTGGCGCAGGTAGAGGCGGCTGGCCGGCTCGTCGCTAGTGAGGGGTGTCTCCATGGAGGCTTCCGGTGTTGGCGAGATACTCGAAGATGCTGGCGATGTTTTCGTCGGAGACAGTGACAAGGCTCACCTCCGCCCCGTGGTCGAGGACAAGTGTGTTCAAATCGTCATAGAATTGCCCGATGTCGGCCGTTTCGAGGATGGTCACCTGGTCGACTTCCTCGACCTTGGCGCTTTGGATGTAGGGCTTTTCGAGGAAGTAGACCGCCGCGCCCCGGGGGTCCCCCGAGCGGATCAACACCCGGTGGGGGTGGCGGTTGAGGTTCGCCCGCACCTCGCGCACGTCGCCCTCCGCCAGCAGATACCCCCCGCTCAACAGCAGGATGTTGTTTGTCATCGACTCGATTTCATGGAGCACGTGGGAGCTGATCAGGACGTTGCGCCCCTCGCTGCCGAAGCGGCGGATCAACTCCACCATCTCGTGGCGGCCGACCGCATCGAGGCCGTTCAGCGGCTCGTCGAGGATGACCACCTCCGGATTGTGGGCGATCGCGAGCGCCACCTTTGTCCGCTGGCGCATGCCCTTCGAGTAGCCGTGGAGGCGCCGATTCATCGCATGCGCCATGTTCAGCTGTTCCATGGCGTGGATGGCGGCGCTGCGGGCCCGCTGGCGCATCCACCCGCGCAGCAGCAGCATGCTCTCGATGAAGTCCCGCCCGCTCATCTTTTCGAAGAACGAGTCGGACTGGCTGCAGTAGCCGATGCGGTGCATGAGCGGCGGATTGTTCCAGGCGCGCTCGCCAAAGAGGAGCACCTCGCCATGGCTCGGACGAATGAGCCCCGCCATGAGGTTCATGATCGTCGACTTGCCGGCGCCGTTGGGCCCGAGCAGGCCCGTGATGCCGCTTTGGAGAGATGCCGTGATACGGTTCACGCCGATCACGTCGCCGTACCAGCGCGAGACGTTCTTCAACTCGATGAGGGGGGATCCGTGGGTGGTCATGGCGCTAGTCCGTATAGACCTCCACGGGGCGCAGCACCCACAGCATCACCCCGACGGCGAGCACGCACCAGCCGACGAAGACGGAAAGGAGCTTGAGCGGCGTCGCGGACGGCGGCGGCGCGAGGTCGAAGCAGGCCTGGAGCCAGCCGAGTACCAGCGAAATCAGCCCGATGTCCGGGAACGAATCCGTCAGCGCGTTCTGGATGAATCCGGTGAAGAAGGTCGTGGCGACGAGGATGATGATCATGAGCGAGGCGCCGTGGCGTGCATTCTTGGTCACCGCCGAGCAGGCAAGGCTGTAGAGGCTCAGGAGGATGGTCATGAGGGTGGCCACGCCCAGCGCGAGCACGAGGGTGCCGCCTGAACCCCGCCAGAACATGCGTTCGACGGGACGGGAATCCTCCCCGGCGAGGCCCTGGGACACGGCGTTGTCCACCATCGCCTGGATCTGGCCGAGGGCGGACGAGTCGCCCCGCCCGCGCTCCCTCGCGGCCTCCACCTCCACCGCCGGGGTCCCCCAGAAGTCCTCGTGAAACCGAAAGTCCAACGGATAGATCGAGAACATCAGCGCAAAGAGCACGAAGACCTGGAACACGGTCAGGTATGCCATCAGCGCGGCGAGGCCCAGGAACTTGCCGGCGATGTAGTCCGACCGAAAGATCGGGCGGCTGAAAAGGATCGGCAGCGCCTTGTGCTGGCGCTCCGGCGCGATCATCCGCGGCGCCGTCATCAGGCAGACCAGAAAGCAGACGAAGAACTGGGTGAAGAGGAACCGCTGGAAGATCGTCCCCGTCGTCATGAGGTCCATGTTGATGTTCAGCATGGTCTGGAGCTCCGTCGAGGAGACGATCACGAGATAGCCCGTATAGCCGAGGAGCTGGATGCTGCCGGCGCCGAAGAGCACCACGGCGACCCAGCGGTTGAAGACCGCCCTCAGGGTCGCCTTGGGAATCGCGAGCACCCGTTGGCTGCGGGAAAGAACCTCGCCCTCCCAGGCGCGGTACTTGATCTCATACACGGGCATCGGCGGCCTCCCGCTCGGCGTCGTAGAGCGCCTTCATGAAGATCTCCTCGAGGGTGTCGCGCTTGTAGTGAAAGTGGCGGAGCTGGACGCCGAGGTCGCGGGCGATCTGAAAGATGGACCGGGTGCCGGCGTCCTCCGGGAGACGCACCCGGATCGTCCCGCGGCCGTCCTCGTGGCACTCCCATCCGAGCGCTGCCATCGCGCCGAGGAAGCGCTCCCGGTCGCCGTCTATACGAATGTCATAGGTCCGCAAGTCTTCCGACTTCAACTCGTCGATGCGGCCGTTCAGGATCACCTGACCTTCGTTGATGACGGTCACCGTGTCGCAGCAGAACTCGACGTCGCGAAGGATGTGGGAGCACATGACGACGACGGAGCCGGAGATTTCGCCGATATCGCGGATAAGCCGGAGCATCTCCTCGCGGCCCTCGGGGTCGAGGGCGTTCGTAGGCTCGTCGAGGATCAGCACCTTCGGCCCATGGACGAGCGCCTGGGCGAGCTTCACCCGCTGCTGGTTGCCGAGCGAGTAGGTCTCCACCGGGCGGTAGCGCAGCTCGCCCAGGCCCACGTAATACAACACCTCGTGGGCGCGCTCCATCGCGTCGTTGGACGACAGGCCGGACAGCTCGCCCACGTAGTGAAGCAGCCGCACGGCGGACAGCCCTTTGATATACGACTCGTGTTCGGGCATGTAGCCGGTCACCCGACGGATGTCGAGCTGGCGCGTGCGTATATCCATGCCCAGGATGCGGGCAGTTCCCTCGGACGGCTGGTGAAACCCAAGCAGAGTGCGGATAAGGGTGGACTTGCCGGCGCCGTTGGGCCCGAGGAGTCCGATCGAGCGTCCTTCAAGCCGCGCCGACATCGACTTCAACACCCGCCGACGCCCGTAGTTCACGGAAAGATTGTCGAGTTCGATGAACACCGTGTCCCCCGTTGGTGAAGTCCGGCCGGGCGGTGGATGTTCTCCCTCCCACCGCCCGGCCCGGTTCCTCCCTAACGTCCGTTGGAACTGATCCAGTCCGCAACCGCCGGAATCATCCCCGCCATGGCAAAGCCGCCCTTGATCCCCTCGATGTAGAAGTCGACGTGGGATTCGCCGGCGATGGCGTAGTAGACGGAGGCATTGTTTCCCGGCCGGGCCCCGAGCAGCGCCGGATCGATGGGGATATTGCGCGCGCGGAACACCTCCTCGAGGACGGGCGCTGCGGCCCCGAGCGACTGGCCCGGCCCCACATACACGAGCCCCGAGACGTGGCTGCCGCTCAGCGCCGGGAGCGCCTCGACGAACGCCCGCTCGCGGTCGAGGGTCTGGTCCGCCAGGTACACATCAATCGTCATCCGAAGGAAGTCGCGCCCAGGCCCGAAAACCACGAAGTCATCCACCAGCGCGTAGGAGAAGGTGAACGGCAGCTCGACGAAGCTGCGGACCTCGACGATCACGTGGTTGCGATACATCTCGTCGACGATTTCCGGCTGTGGCTTGAGCGGGTGCAGGTCGGCCAGCCCGTAGATGAAGTCGAGGGCGGCCTGGTTGAAGGCCAGCGGGTCCACCGCCTCAAAGGCCAGCTTGACGTTCGGGACGGGAAGCACCGGGTTGTCCAGGCCAACGACGACTTCGTTGCCGAGCGAGTCGGTCATGCGACGGAAGGCGTCGAAGACGGGATCCTGTGAAATCTCCGACTCCTGCTCGTCGCCGTGCCATCCAACCATGTCGCGGAGGATGTCGCCGGGGCGGCGAACACGTGCTGCGGCGATGAGATGGGCGTCGGGGGAGAAGAGTTTGAACCCGGAGAGGGGTCCGGGTCGGTCGAGCCAGCTGGCGACACCGCGACGCTCGCCGTCGAAGGTCATGCGCATGCCGCGGTTTTCCGCCTGGTCGGCGAAGCTCGTCGCGGCGACAATCGACCGCAGGTTCCCGATCCCGACCCGGTCGAGGGCCCGGTCAAAGGACTCGTCCGGCAGATTCGCCAGCATCTGGCGGGCGTCGAGGGCTGCCGTGAAGTAGCTCCCCGGCGTCTGTGTATAGACATCCTCCACGAAGGGGGACGCGGCGTACCCGGTCCGCTCCCACGGGCCATTGGGCATGTCCGCCTCGCCGAGCAGTTCCCGATTCGCCACGAAGACCAGCATTCTGTCCAGCGTCACCTGGGCGCGCGGGCCCTTCTCGGTGAACTCGTCGCTCTGGTACCATCCATCCAGGCGGCTGTTGATGAGCTCCGAAACGGCGAGGAAATCGTCCGTCACTTGGGCCACCAGCACGAGGCCGTTGTTGGAGATCCCGACGGTGGCGCTCCCCCGGAGGGAGGCCGCGACCGTGCTGATGTCCTCGTTGGTGAAGAACCGATCGAGGTTCTCGGCGATCTCGTCCATGCTGTTGGGATCGAGGTTGGTGACCGAATTGACGGCGAAGTTGCGAATGTCGTCGCCGAGGAGCGCATCGGCCAGGTTGTCCTTTCCGGAGGACTCGAGGAGCCTGGGGACGCTCGGGATTTCGATGAAGCTGATGGTGGAGAGGGGCAGGTAGTCGGTCGTGGGCGCGTGGCCTGCGGAGAGGTTCGTCGCGGTTGCCGGCGCGGACGCGGTCGCCACGGCCGGAATCTCGGTTGCTGCGGTGACGTCCGGTTCCCTGGCGGGTGCAGCCTCGGCGACAGACGCGTCCACCGGCGGCACTTCTCCTGGCCCGGAGGCAACGTCGCCGGGGGTGGCGGCCGGCTCTTCCAAGGGAGTGTACTGTTCCACGCGGGCGCTGGCGGGCAGCTCGGCCACGAGCCGCCGGCTGTGGCGGCTCCAGGAGATGCGCTGCGCCACGGGGATCGGGTCGGCGTCTATACTGCTGTACGTTTCCCCGGCGGCCAGCCGACGCCGGACGTTCCGGCTGCGGACCTCAACCTCGCCACGAACAACGCCCACCTCGGAACCGCGCAGGCCCATCACCACGCTGAAGGTCCCGTCGGTGGTCGTCACCCGCAGGTCCGGCGTGCGAACCTGGACCTCCGCGTCGGCGCCCGGCACGTTGGAGTCCTCCAACTGCACAAGCACCTCGCCCCGTTCGAGCCCAACACGCGTGGTATCGCCGGATCTGGCGAGTGACACGGTGGAGTTCTCGCGCACCTCGAAACTCCCAAGGCCCCGCGCGAGCTCCACGTCAAGATAGTCACCGGTGAACGTGCGGAGCCGTTCCTGTGCGCCGTGGAGGCGAGCATTGCGGACCACCCGCTCCGCCTGGCCGCTGACGAAGGCCCGGGGCCGCCCCTCGATCATGACGACCTCGCCCGTCTGGACGCGCGAGAGGTCGGGCTGGTAGAGCACGACACCGGCAACCGCCACGAGAGCGATGGCGGCGGCCGCGGCGATCAGGCCGATGGACCGCGCCGTGAGGCCGGCGCGGGCACGCTGCGTGACGGAGGGCACCGTCGAGAGGTCAGGCCGACGGATGCGGTCGCCCTGCGCCGCGTATTCCCCATGCCACGCCTCCAGCAGCCGCTCCTGCTGGCGGTACTCTTCCAGCAGCTTGTCCACCTCCGGATCGGTCGCGAGGGCCTCCTTGAAGGCCTGCTCCTCCTCCGGTCCCAGGTCGCCCTCCAGATAACGGAGGACCGCCAGTTCCTTGTCTTCCATCAGGTGCTTCATGATTCTGCCTCGTGGGTTCTGGACCCGTGGGTATGTCCGCCGCGGTGGTGTTCCGCGGGAGTGTTGGCGGGCGGTGCTTCCGCCGCCTTGATGCGTGCGCGCAGTGCTCGGCGCGCTTCAAACAGCCGCGACTTGGCGGCCTCGATCCCGATGTCCAGCGTCTCGGCGATCTGCCTGCAGGACATGTGGTCCATGTACTTGAAGCCGAGAACGATCCGGTGGTTTTCCGGGAGTTCGTTGAGGGCCTGCTCGAGGAGGCGGAGTTCCTCCTCGCGAATGAGCAGGTCCGGGACGGAGATGACGACCGGGGGCGTGGCGCGTTCCGCGGCGCGATCGAGCCGGCCCGCCTTGCGCAGTTTCTCGTAGCTCATGTTGCGGGCCATCTTGTGGAGCCAGGCGCCGAGGGCGTCGGGCGACCGCAGGTTGCCGAGCGTCGAAAAAGCCCGGATGTAGACATCGTGGACGACGTCGCCCGCCATGTCGTGGTCCCGGAGGATGCCGAAGGCGGTCGCGTAAATCATGCGCTGGTGACGTTCGGCCAGTTGCCAGAAGGCGGTGGTGTCGCCCTCCAGGGCACGGGCGAGGAGGGCGCGGGTCCCTTCCTCCGACAAGGCGTGTTTTGATGTCATCGGTCCACTCCGGGTGGCTCCCGTTGGCCTTTCCATCTTTTCATCCAAGAGTGACTTTCCTCCGCATTCGGTTGGAAGGTAGGGTCGATTTTTCTCCGACCCCACGCATATTTCTGCTGCCCGGAGATGGCCGAATCAGCTTCCTGCTCGGCGCGCAGCTATTCCGCCTTCGGGGGATTCCATGCCCATCACCCCACAAGAGATCACGCTGTTCCTTGTCGCGATCGCTTTGTTATTGGGAACGGCCCGGGTGCTGGGCGAGATCGCCCGCCGCCTCCACCAACCGGTGGTCCTGGGGGAAATCCTCGCCGGGGTGATCCTGGGTCCCACAATCCTTGGTCGTCTCGCGCCAGAGTTTTCCGCCACCCTCTTTCCCCCGATGCCCGAGGACCCCACCGCCGCCATCCCGGCGGTCGCCATCGCGCTCGAGGCGCTCTTCGTCCTTGCCGTCACGCTCTTCCTTCTTGTGGCGGGCATGGAGGTGGACCTGTCGCTCGCCTTCCGCCAGGGCAAGGCCGCCATCAGCGTCACCGCCTTTGGCATGACCATCCCCTTTGTCATGGGTTTCGCCCTCGCCTGGTACCTTCCCGGCCTGCTGATGGAGGTCCCCGAGGGCCGCGAATTCGTCTTCGCCCTCTTCTTCGCCACCGCCTTGTGCATCTCGGCGCTGCCCGTCATCGCCAAGATTCTCAAGGACATGAACCTCATCAAGACAGACCTCGGGGCGATTGTGGTGGCGTCCGCGACGGTCAATGACCTGATCGGCTGGATCATCTTTGCGATCGTCCTCGGCCTGATGGGTGCGGGGAAGGGCTCCCTCGGCATCGAGATGGTGATCCTGCTGACGCTGGTGTTCACCGTGGGCATGCTGACCGTGGCGCGATGGGGGACGCACCGGTTCCTCCCCTGGCTCCAGGCGCACACCTCCTGGCCGGCGGGCGTCTTGAGTTTCGCTCTGGCGGCGGCGTTGCTGGCGGCGGCCTTCACCGAATGGCTCGGCATCCACGCGATCTTCGGCGCCTTTCTCTTTGGCGTATGCCTGGGCGATTCACGTCACCTGCGCGAGCGCACCCGCGCCACGCTGGACCAGTTCATCTCCTTCATCTTCGCGCCGCTGTTCTTCGCCTCCATCGGACTCAAGGTCGATTTCCTCGCCAACTTCTCCCTCGTCCCGGTGGTGGTGGTACTGGTGATCGCCACGGTTGGCAAGATCGCCGGCTGCGTGCTGGGCGCGATGCTCGCCGGCATGGGCCGCAACGAGGCCCTCGCCATCGGCTTCGCCAAGAACGCCCGCGGTGCCATGGAGATCATCCTCGGCCTCCTCGCCCTCCAGTACGGCCTGATCGACGACACCCTTTTCGTTGCGCTGGTGGTCATGGCCCTCGTCACGTCCATGCTCAGTGGCACCCTCATGCAATGGGTCCTCAAACGGACGAAGCCCGTGTCCTTTCTCGATTACCTCAGTGCGAAGGGGTTCCTGGACCGGCTCGAGACGGAAGATCGGCAGGGGGCCATTTCCGCGCTCGCGACGAAGGCCGCGGAGGCAACGGGCCTCGATGCCCAGGCGGTCGCCCGGGAAGCGTGGGAACGGGAAGGCACGATGCCCACCGGCCTCCCCAACGGCATCGCGATTCCCCACGCCCGGGTCGAGGGCCTCGCGAAACCAGTCGTCGCCCTTGCGCGCACGCTCGATGGGGTCGACTTCGACGCGCCTGATGGAAGCCGCGCCAAACTCATCTTCCTCATCCTCACGCCAAAGGGCGACAGCTCCGCCCAGCTCGAGATTCTCTCGGGCATCGCCCGACTCGCCGGCTCGCCAGATCGCGTCGCCGACCTGGTCAACGCCAAATCATTTACCGAGATGCTGGCGCTCCTTCGCTCGGATGCGGCGGAGGAGGGGGCTCACTGAGTTCCGCCCCGGCGGGCGAGATCCCCATCACCTCCGCCAGCCGCGCCTCCATCTGGGCGATCCGCCTCTCATCTTCGCTCGCACGCGCCAGAACGAGGCCCCAGCGTGTGGCGAGCTCCCTCAACTCCGGCAGGTCCTCCGGAGAAATGAGCCGCAGTCCCTCGAGCTCGTCCATCAACCGAATCGCCGAACCCGGATTATTACCCGTCTCCCAGAGATAGGCCGCCCTGAGCAACTGGCGGATGTAGTACTCGCGAGAGACGCGCTGGCGCCCCGCCGTGTCCTCGATCCGCCCGCTGGTCCGAATTCCCGGGTTCGCACCGGGCCTCACCGCGTAGTCGAATATCGGCATCACGAGTGGGCGGTACGCCGTGTCAAAGTGATGAAAAAGGAATTCCGTGGAGGCGTCCGCAAGATTCGGACTGCCTGACATTCGCATCTTCACGAGCCGGTCGTACTGGACGCGCCGCAGCATGTCGTCGTCCACGGCGATCGCCTCGATACTCCGCGCCTTCTCCTCGTAGAGGGGCGAGTACTGGACATTCCGAAATTCCTCCATGAACGCCCGGAATCGTATATACGGCTCGAGGTGGGCCCCCTGGTGCTCGGCCGCCTGCAGGCGCCGGAGGCAATCGTAGGCGGCATCGGCCACTTGCCGCGGGGGGTCGTCGCCGAGAAATCGCGGGAGGGCTTCCCCAATGGCCTCGAACTCCTCCTCGGTATAGACAGGGTCCACGTCGTGCCCCTCCTCGCGCATGTCCGCCACAAGGCGGTTGTACTCATCCCAGTGGCGGTGGACGATGGCATTTTGGAGGGCCATCGGGCCGGCGATGGCCAGGAAGCGGTCCAGGGGAAGCAGTTCCCGGGCGCGATCGACCTTGCGGTCCGCCGCGGCCCAGAACTCCCGCGCCGCCGAGGAGTGGAAGCGCCATTCCGGGTGTTCATCAATACGGCCCAGTTCCGGCTGGAGGAACGCCGCCACCCAAGCCTCGGAGATGGCGCGCGTCCCCTTGATCAATTCCTCGCCGTGGAGACCCGGCCGGGCGCTCAACCGGTCGAACACCACCCGCGGATTCTTGTCACCGGCACTTTCGGCCCATGCGCAGAGGGCCAGCGAGCGGCCAGATACCCGTGAAAACGGCATGGTTGTGCTTCGCTCGGCGACCTCCGACTCCTCCGCGGAAAGGTCGCGCAGTCGCGCCGAGAGGAGCCAGCCATCGGACTCCTGCCGGGCCTCCACGACGATCCGGTACCAGTTCAGCAGGGGGAGGCGCCCCAAGAGGACACCGGCCTCCTCGCGGGACGGCTTGACCCGGCCATCGAGCGGGCCGCGCATGAGGAGCGACGAGGCGATCTCCGGGGTGTCGTCCTCCCCCAACGTCCTGCGGTCGTGGGACCCCACCGCCGCGAGGACCCCCTCGAGCTGAAACGTGGGGCGCGCGTCTTCGAAGAGGGACACGCCCGCGAGCACCTCGCCGCGGCCCGCCACATCCCAGAACATCACATCGACGGCGACCGTGAAGGATGCTTCCCCCGCCACCTCCGCGAGAACATCCGGCAGGACCAGCAAGCGCGCGCCGCTCTGCAAGTCGAGGGGTTCCTTTGGCCAGGGCGGCATGGCCGGCCCCCAGCCCCGGGCACTTCCCCTGCCACCGCCCGGGGGCTCCGGTCCGGCCCAGTTGACCGCGTACTGATAGACAGCGTCGGGAATGTCCTCGCTGAAGTCGAAATGCTCGCCCAGGAGTCGCCAGCCGTCCTCTTTGTTCGGGTCGTTCGTGCACGGAATCCCCTCCCCGAGGATCTCCGGCGGTTCCCACTTTTGCGGGTCCGCCGCCCCGGCCGAGGCTACCAGCAGCAGGGCAAGGGCCGCCTGTCTCCACCATCCACGCATTCGTTTCCTCCCATCATTGATCAAGAACCGGATTGAACTTCTTGGTGCCCCGGGATGGCAATTCGGAAGGCAGGCGTTTACGGCAGGGCCAAACCGCGGATTCGCGATAGTGGTCCCCTTGCGGAAGCCCACCTGCCCCGATTCGATCCGGAGCGCCCACCACCCGCGTGGCCCTCAGCGACGTCCCCCCCGATCTCGTCGAACGTTGCCGCTCCGGCGATGGAGAGGCCTTCGACGAGTTGTTCTCCCTCGTCTACGACGATATCTTTCGTTGGGCGTACTCCATGGTGCGCGACGAGGACGACGCCGGCGAGGTCGCCCAGGAATGCTTCATCCGCATCTTTCGCCATCTCCACCGGCTTGAGGACCCAAGAAAGTTCCCCCAGTGGGTCTCCCGACTCCTCGTTAACCAGACGAACACCTTTCGCGTAAAGCGCCGTCGCCACCAAACCGAGGAGCTCGAAGACGGGTTTGATGTGAAGGACGACGCCCTCCCTTTGCAGGGGACGGCAGGCTCCACGCCCCGCAAGGCGGCCGAGCAAAACGAGATTCTGGAAAAAGTGAACGACGCCATCCGCGAACTCCCCCCGCGCCAGCGTACCGCCGTCCTGATGTTCGACGTTCAGGGCCACTCGATCCGCGAAATCGCCACCCAGCTCGGCTGCTCGGAAGGCGCGGTGAAGTTCAATATCTTCCAGGGGCGCCGAAAGCTTCGCGCGCTTCTTGAAACCTACGTCGACAAAGACGGAAATCTCAGCCTTCTGGAGTAGCAATCCGATGACGGGCGACCGCGACGACATCTACGAGCCCAACCACGAAGACCTCCCCGAAGGCTGGTCGCCGGAGCAGGAACGCGACGACGACTGGAAACGGATGGTGGTGCTGATGCGCGAGGCCGACCGGCCCTCGCCGCTGCTTCCCGCCCAGCGCGAGGCCGCACGCCTCGCCGTTCGCGATGCCCTCCGTCACGAGGGGCTGCTGCTCCCCTCCCCCGCCATGGCCCCCGTTCGAGACGATCTCGGGTTCATGGCCTGGCTGCGGCTTGCCCTTTTTGGTGGTGGGGCCGGGGGCCAGCTGCTCCGCGCGGGGGCCATCGGCACCCTGGCCTTTGTCATTGGCCTGAGGGCAAACGGGCCGGACCCCTCGGCGGACACGGCCCCGACGGAGGAATCCGTCACCGTTGCCGCCACGGAACCACGCGTCGCCGAGGAAACGGCGGCCCGGGCTCCCTCGACTCTTCGCACACCAGCACCGGCCCGCTCCCTCGGGAACACCCCCTTCGAAACCGCGGCCACCGATCAATCGGCGGACCCCGGGATGACCGCCGTCGCCGCCCTCGACGGCGCCACCAATTCCTCCACCTCCATCCCCCGGTCCGTCTGGCAGAACACCCCCTCCTCCTCCTGGACCATCCCCCAAGGGCAAGGCGCTGCCGTTCCCGTCGCGGCGGCCAGCTATGGCACCTTCGACGAACCCCGGCCGGACCTCGCCGCCATGGCCCTGGCCTTCTCCGGCCCACGGCCGTTCATGCTGG
>CAYQTO010000024.1:27838-29322 GCA_964420455.1 uncultured Candidatus Sumerlaeota bacterium
CGCCATGGCCCTCGAGCAGCTCAGGTCCTTAAGTTCTCCGTGCTGCTCGACAACGATCCGGCCAAGCTGGCGGACCTCCGCCGTGTCGAGGCCACCCTGGCCGACCTCGTCCGCGTCACCCAGTGGGACAACAGCCTCCACACCCGGTCCCTTCAGGAGCTTGGCCACGCGGAGGAGTTGCTCGCCGCGGGCCGGTACCACGACGCGATCGATGCCTTCGAGAACCTGGTGCGGCTGAACCCCGGATCTTCCCTCGCCTTTATGGCGAATTTCCAGATGGGCCGCATCGCGCTGGAAAAGACCCAGGACTACGATCTGGCGTTCGGGGCGTTCAGCGAGGCCCTGCGGGACAGCCGGGCCCTTTCCGCCGCCCCCCACCACCGTAAATACCTGGAGGAACGGGTCACGATCCTCCGCGAGGGCCGGCCGGACAACTGGGCAACGGTCGGGAAGTGGCAGGAGGCCCAAAGGGCGGTCTCGGCCCCGGAGCGGCTCGCCTTGCTCCTCGAGGTCGTGGAGGAGACGCCGTCGCCGCTGCTGGCGGCGGAGGCGGCGGAGGCCACGGCCCAAGTGCTCGTGGCGGACGTGGGCACCCGCCAGCTGGACCACCACGGGGCGATCCGCAGCCTCGGGCGCCGCGCCGACGCGTTGGACTCCGGCCCCGAAGCCGCGCGGATCTATGTCGCGCTTGCCGACATCGCGGCACACCGCAGCCAGAACCTCGGCGTCGCCATGGCCCTCTACAGACGCGCCCGCGAGGTCGGCCCCGACGCGGAAACCGCACGCACCATCGAATCAGCCCTAGGCGGAATTCTACGCCAGAGGGTCATCGGAATCCTCGCCGGCGAGGAGTGATTCCGGGCGGACGTTCCCCGATCTCAGGGAAATCCCGCCAAGATCGGGTTGACAATAATGCCTCCGTTGGTTCCTCTCAATACAATCTCTAAATGGCATAAGAGCGGCCAAAGGGAGTCCGCCCATGAATGGCACCCGCCGCCTGACCCCATCGGAAGCTCGCCGCTGCGTGGAATTCCTGCGCGTGTTGGGGATCGTCAGCCCCTCGCACCCGGTCCTGCGCGAGCGTGGCTACTTCACCCTTTTCCTCAACGGCGTCCAACCGTCGGAAATCTCCACCGGTGACATGCCGACGAGCGCCCAGGAGTTCCGCCAAACGATGCGCCTGCTCGGCGAGGCGGGAGTGGATCAACTCCGTGCGTTGATCGCCTCGACCCTCGGCCCCCAACACCCAGCGGAGACCAAGCGGGTCTCGCCCCCCTCCCGCGACATCATGCGGCCACGCGCCTCGAGCGCCAACATTCCCATGTCGCGCCTCCGTCGCGAGGCCCGCGCCGCGCTCGAGCGGGAAACACCCCACCCCCCCACCACCGCAGGCACCCATCCCACCTCCGCCGGAACCCACTCCACGCCTGAAACTCGAACCTCCTCCGAGACCCACCTCCGCCCATCCCTCCACGACGCCCCCC
>CAYQTO010000025.1:0-15032 GCA_964420455.1 uncultured Candidatus Sumerlaeota bacterium
TCCTCGAGGACGTTGCCGGGCCAGCCGATCCACGATCCGCCGAACTGGCGGAGGACTGGCTTGAGGGCGGTGACCAGCCCGCCCGATCCAGGCTGGATGGTCCACTCGCCGTCCTCGTTCTTGATGACGATGGGGAGGCGGTTGGAAACGATAAGGAGGGGTCGGCTCATGCGGGGGCTCCTTGGGTGCGGACGGCGGCCCAACGAGTGAGGAAGTCACGGACGCCATCGGGCAGGGTAAGGCGGACTGGTGCGAGGCTCTCGCGCGGAAGGTTGCGAACGAGGACGGAAAGGCCACGATCGCCGAGGGCGCGAAAGCCGTCCTCGTCCGTCAGGTCGTCGCCAAGGAAGGCCACGGCGGTTCGCGAGGTGTCGACCTCGGCGAGGATGGCCTCGACCGCGTCGCCCTTGGTCCGGCCGGGGACGCAGAGTTCGATGCCGCCGTCGAAGTGCTTGATCTCAAGTTGCTGCTCGCGGGCGAGCGTGTGCCAGCGGGGCTCGATGGCGGCCACCAGTTCGTCGCGGAGCGCCGGATCGACGCCCCGCCAGTGGAACGCGAGGCAGCCGGTCTTCACCTCGAGTTTGTTGTCGGGGATGCGCGGCGCGAGGGCCGCATGCTGCTCGCGGAGAAGGGACTGCTGCTCGTCGCTGACGCCGATGATGCGGGTGATGCCGTCGAGGCCGCGGTACTCACGGCCATGGGCGCCCCAAACTTCGACGGGGACCGAGAGCCTCGCGAGGGAGAGGAGTTCGTCGCAGGGCCGGCCGGTGACGAAGACCACGCGGCTGTTGGGGGTCGCCGCGATGGTCTCGATCAGCGGGGCAAGGCCCGGCGCGGGGCGGGCGTCGAAACGGTTTTCGCGAAAGGGAGCGATCGTTCCGTCATAGTCGAGCAGGAGAAGGGCCTGACTGGCGCCCGCGAGTCTCGTGAAGAAGTCGTCGAGGATCGTCGTTTCACTCATAGGACAAGCATGCGTTGGGAGGACGAAGAGATTCCAGCCTTAAATCCCGTGGCGCGGGCATGTCATGTTGCGGCGGGCTCGGTGATCTCCTCGTAGACGGTATTGCGCAGCACCGGCACGCGGCCGCAGGCGCGGACCTGATGGCGGAGGTCGTCGACCGTCAGACCCTGCGGGGTGAGCGCGCCCGCGTCATGGTAAATCTCCTCGTGGACCACCGTCCCGTCGATATCGTTGGCGCCGAACCACTGGGCGACCTGGGCCTGCTTGATGCCGAGCATGATCCAGTAGGCCTTGATGTGGGGGATGTTGTCGAGCATGAGGCGGCTGATGGCGATGGACTGGAGTTCGAGGAAACCGGTCGGCGCGGGCAGGTGGCTGAAGGCGGTGTTGGCGGGGTGGAAGCTGAGGGGGATAAAGCACTGGAAGCCGCCCCACTCGTCCTGGTGGTCGCGCAGCCGCAGGAGGTGGTCGATGCGGTGGCGCGGTTCCTCGAGGTGGCCGTAGAGCATGGTGCAGTTGGAGCGAAAGCCCCGCTTGTGGAGCTCGCGATGGGTCTCGAACCAGCCGGCGGCGTCGCACTTGTGCTCGCAGATCTGTTCACGGATTTCCGGGTCGAAGATCTCCGCTCCGCCCCCCGGCATCGAACCCATTCCCGCCTCCGCGAGTTTCTCGATCACTTCGCCGATGGTCATCCTGGACATGCGGGCGATGAAGACCACCTCGACCGGCGTCAGAGTCTTGATGTGGACATCGGGGAAGGCGTCCTTCAGGGCGCGTATATACCCCGCGTAGTATTCAATCTTGAGGCGGGGATCGAGCCCCCCGACCAGATGGATCTCGCTGCAGCCCTCCGGCATCTGGCGACGCGCCCGCTCGACGATTTCCTCCGGCGTCAGGATATACGAATTTTCGTCGAACGCCTTTCGCCCAAAGGCGCAAAACCGGCACGACATGAAGCATGTGTTCGTCGGGTTGATGTGCAGGTTGATGTTGAAGTAGGTCTTGTTGCCGTGGCGTTTCTCGCGGATGTGGTTCGCGAGGGCGCCGATGGCGGGGAGATCGAAGGACTCATAGAGGGCGAGGCCGTCGTCGAAGGAAAGGCGCTCGCCGGCAAGGACCTTGGCGGCAATCGGTTCGAGGTTGGGGTCGGCGAGAGGAATCATGGTACGTGTCTCCGGAGGCGACTAGATGAGCCTTCCATCCCAGTAGGGGAGCAACGGCTAAGCCGGACTGGTACGGGCTTCCGAAGGTTTTGGGCGGCGCATTTTGACTCGCTATGGGCAGCACCTGCTTCCCGGGTATCGGTGTTGCTCCCCCTCATGGTTTCGCGTCAGGTCGGCGCACCTGAACGCCACTTCATGCCTCTCTGGAGCCCCCATGCCCCACGTCGTCGGAATCGACCTCGGTACAACCAACAGCCTCGTTGCGACGGTCTTGGATGGCCGTCCCACGATCCTGCGCGATGATCGGGGAGATGGAATGGTGCCGTCGGTGGTGAGCGCCGGCGAGAGGGGGCGCGTCTTGGTCGGTCGCGAGGCCCGGGAGAACGCCGCCACGAATCCCGAGGAAACGCTCTTCAGCGTCAAGCGCCTCATGGGTCGCGACATCGAGGATGTTCGTGACCTCATCGGTCATCTGCCCAACAAGATCATGGGCGAGCCGGGCCATGCCCTCCGTGCGAAGATCGGCTACCAGTGGATGACGCCGCCGCAGGTCAGCGCGGAGATATTGCGGGCGCTCAAGCGCCAGGCGGAGGACGCCCTCAACGGCCTGGTGGAGAGCGCTGTGATCACCGTCCCGGCCTACTTCAACGACGGCCAACGTCAGGCGACCAAAGACGCGGGCAAGCTGGCCGGGCTGAACGTCCTGCGGATCGTGAACGAGCCGACGGCGGCCTGCCTTGCCTACGGGCTCCAGGAAAAGCAGGAGGGCACCGTCGCCGTGTACGACCTCGGCGGGGGGACCTTTGACATTTCCATCCTGCGGGTGGATCGGGGTGTTTTTGAGGTGCTCGCGACCAACGGCGACACGGAGCTTGGCGGCGACGACATCGACCGGCTGATCGGCCAGAAGCTGCTTGCCGAGGCGGAGGCCGAAGGTCCGCCACTGCAGCGCACCCCCAAACTCCTCCAGACCCTTCGCAGGGTCGCCGAGGAGGCGAAGCGCGCGCTCTCGGAAAGCGAGGAGACGTCCATACGGCTGGACGATGGCGAGGAGCTGCTTGTCGAGCGGAAGCTCACGCGCGAAGAGCTCGAGCGCTGGATTCGCCCCCTCATTGCCCGCACCTTCGAATCCTGCCGCCAGGCCCTTGAGGACGCCGACCTGCTCCCCGAGGAAGTCAACGAGGTTGTCCTCGTTGGCGGCTCCACCCGCATCCCCCTGCTGCGCCGCATGGTCGCCGAATATTTCGAATGCACGCCTCACACGGAGCTCAACCCGGACGAGGTCGTGGCCCTTGGCGCCGCGATCCAGGCGGATATCCTGGCCGGCAACCGCCGCGACCTGCTCCTGCTCGACGTCACCCCGCTCAGCCTTGGAATCGAAACCTACGGCGGCGCCACGGCCCCCATCATCGCCCGCAACTCCACCATCCCCTGCAGCTTTACCGAAATGTTTACCACCTTCGTCGACAACCAGACCCATGTGGACGTCCATGTTGTCCAGGGCGAGCACGAGCTGGCTGCGCGGAACCGCTCGCTGGCGCGGCTCAAGCTCGGGCCCCTCGATCCGATGCCCGCAGGCTTCGCCCGCGTCTCCGTCACCTTCGCCCTCGACGCCGATGGCATCCTTCGCGTCGAGGCAAAGGACGACCGTGCCGGCACCACCCAGCAACTCAGCATCACGCCGACCTACGGCCTGACCGAGCCGGAACTCGACGCCATGCTCAAGAGCAGCGCCGACCAGTCCGAGGCCGAGAAGATCGAACGCCTCCTGATCGAGGAGCGAAACTATGGCGAGATGACCCTGCGTGCCACGGAGAAGGCGCTGGGGGAGGCGGCGGACCTCATCGACGAGATCGACCTGATCGTGATCGAGGAGCAGCTGGAGAAGCTGAAGGAGGCGATGGCCGGGGAGGACTACAAGGCGTTGCGGGCGGCGAGGCAGCGGCTCGACGGCGCGGCGCAGCCACTGGCGGCGGCGGCGATGAACGCCAGCCTCGCACGCAACCTGCGCGGCAAGAAGGCGTCCGAGGTGCTCGGCCCGGGCCATGAGCCACTACTCTCCCCGGACAAGGTCGCGCCCGACCACCAGAAGTCACTCCCGATTCAGGTCGAGTTCAACAAGCCCAAAAACGATGGTGATGCGTAAAGATTTATAGACGGAGCCGAGAGGTAGTGTTCTTCCCGGCTCCGGGAGAGTTCGCGGGCAAGGCCTCGCCTAGCGCTGGGGCTCGTCCTCCGCGCCGAGGTTGGTGCGGATGATCTGGCCAAAGCTGACGGTGCCGTTGGTGGGATCATAGATGGTCAGTTGAGGAAACCCGAGATACTCGTGGACGGCGGTGTCGGGCCCCGGCGAGTTGAGCGCCCAAGCCACATTCTCCGGGTTCTTGGTGATCTGGGCCCAAACGCTGATGCTGTCCTTGGGCCCAACATCGTCGCGGTCGAACTTGGCATAGTCATAGACGATGGGGCGGATGATCTCGCCGTTGGGGAGTTGGTAAGGGGCGGGGTCCTGCACGGCGCCGTTGATGCGTCGGGCGCCACCCGCCGCGACCTGCTCGGCAAAGATGTCCTCCGGCAGGGTGGTGATATACGCGATCGGCGTGCTCAGGTGCCGGAGCCGCTGGATGAGGTCGTTGTAGATGACGTTGTTCGCGGGGGGAAGGGTGTCGCTGAAGTCGGGGGGGTAGCGGTTGTCGTCGACGTAGTAAGCCTCGAGGGCGGTGGCGAGCGAGCGCATGTCGGCCTTGACCCGGCTGACCTTCGACCGGGTCTGAGCCTCGAGGAAGTTCGGCACTGCGATTGCCGCAAGGATCGCAATGATGGCGACGACGATCAGCAATTCGATCAGCGTGAACGCTCGCCGCAGGGCAGGTTGGAAGTGCATGCAGGCAGGCTCCTGTTTGGGGTTGGGGGATGTAGTCAGACATGACCTCCCCCCTCCCCTTCACCTGTCAAGGCCGGAGTCCAAGCCCTGCCATGGGAAAGTCCATGTTTCTCAATGAATCTGCCATCCCGTGAAGGGGTCTGCGGGTGGGATTTCGACCCGTTTTCCAAGCCCCGTGCGTCCCCGCCAGACCTCATACAGGAGACTATCGTTAATCAGGTTATAGTAAACGAAGACGTCGTTTTCGCCGACGTAGAACTCCGGGTCGCTGCGGCGAAGGGGGTCGCCGCCGCCCTCGTCGCACCGCACCGCGATGCGGTCCGGCCCCTCCTCGATGCCCCAGACCCAGATTTCGCCGGCCTGCAAAGCCTCGTTGTCATCGTTCTCGATCTGGAGGCTGAGGAAGCTGCGCCCGCGAAAGGCGAAGGCCTCCGGCGAGCTGATTCGTGTATACGCCGATTCCTCCGGGATGCGGAGACGGGACACCTCCTCCCAGCCGCCGCCGGGGAGTTCGCGGAAAACGACCAGTTCCTCCTGGTCCGCCACCGCGGCGATGCAGAGCGCGCCGCCAAACTCCGGCGCGTTGAACGGCGCCGGGTACGTCATGTTGTCCGTCCCGTCGCTGATCCACGTCTCCTCGCCGGTCCGCACGTCATAAACGCCGAGGCGCTGGTTCGTCTCGCCCTCCCGCAGACGCGTGACGGCGATCCCCTCGCGGTCCGGCAGCCACTGGACGGGGACACCCGCGCTCCGGTCCCAGAAGATATACGGAGTTTCCTCGAACGGCTGGGTGTCCGCCGCCCACATGATCGTGTCGCCCACGTCCGCAAACCCGTCGATGTACATCAGCAGCACGTCGTCCGCCGTGTCTATACGCGACGGGAGACAGTTCGACCGGTTGCCATCCATCGGGCTGAGGATCGACGTGGTGACCGTGTCTCCGTCGAGGACACCGCGGGCGATCTGGGACACGAGCCCTTGGCGGCTGTAGTAGACGGCCCACCCCTCCCGGTCGCGGCCGAATTCCGGTCCATTGTTCGAAAGGAGTAGTTGCGTTGCCGACCCGTCTATAAAGATATCCTTTCCGTGGGTCGACGAGGCGAAGAAGCCGTCCCGTGGGTTGAGTCGCGTCAGCCAGATTTTGCGGTCCGTGTCCTGGAACGCCATCAGGTCCTCCTCGCTGGAGAACTCGGGGTCGAAGTAGGGCTCGGTGAGGATGCCGAGCCGGACGGCGGTCTTCTCCGCGTCGTCGATCGCGTTGCGCAGGAGCTGCATCACGCGAAAGGTCTCGTCGTAATTCTGCGACGTTCCCGCAGGGAGACTGGTGAAGATGATCCCACGGACGTTGCGGTCGCGGTCGATCCAGGGATAGGTGCCGAAGGCGCCGGGCGAGCTGAGTTCCCGCGCCTCGCGGGTTTCCGGGTCGCGCCGAAACACCCACGTGCCAAACCCGTAGGGGAACCCGCCGGTGCCGTCGGGGAACCAGTCGCTGAACTCCTCGAAGGGTGAGTGAAGGATCGGCAGCCCCTCGGTCTGGTTCGACAGGAGCAGGTCGACGGACTCCTGCGAGAGGAAGCGCTGCTCGCCCACGAGCCCCCCGTTTTGCAGCATCCGGAGAAAGCGCATGTAGTCGTCGGGCGTGGAGCGGATGCCACCGGCCACCGCCGGGTTGACCGGGAAGTAGTCGTAGTCGGTGTTGGCGAGGCCGAGCGGACCGAAGAGGGTCTCTGCCGCGAGGGTTCGCCAGGGCGTGCCGGTTTCCCGCTCGGCGATGAGGCCCACCACCTGCATCTGGCCGCCGTAGTAGGCCACGGCGGTTCCCGGCGTATAGACAAGGGGCACATTGGCGGCAATCAGGTCCACCGACTCGGCAAGGGTCAGGTCCGGTTGCGAATGATACCTTTGTGTGAGCCGCGCGGTGTAGAGACCACCGCTCATGGAGAAGCCCTGGCGGATGGTGAAGTCGCCCTTTCCGGCGGTCTCCATTGCCGCCAGGTAGTTCCCCACCCGGTCGTCGAGGCCATAAAGGCCGTCCTCCGCGAGCCGCGCGATGATGGCTCCGGCCATCCACTTCGTCGCCGAGGCGATCCCTTGCTGCGTGTCGGGGGTGAAGCCTCCGGCGGTGTATTCATAGAGCCGGGTGCCGTCGCGTTCGAGCAGCACCACCACCCGGCCGTCGAACGCCGCGAGGTTGGCATCGAGGAACTCCGTCACCTGGGAGAAGTCGTAGTTCGCCGGGTCGGGCTCCTCGAGAAGGATTTCCAGGAAGTCGTGGTCCACATAGGTGTCGTTCCATCCGGATGCCACGCGCCGCACGACGACGAGGTCGCGGGAGGGGAGCATGTACATACGGTTTTTTCCGCCACCCATGGCGCCAAAGAGGTCCGGCTCGCCGTTGTTGTAGATGAAGCCGCCGGGCCAGTCCGGGTCGGAGCCGACATTGATCTGCTCGCCGACATAGGAGGCGCCGCCTGGGGTGTTGAGCCAGAGCGCGAGCCCGTGGCCGGGGTTGGGACCGCTCGGTTCGCGGAGCTCGCGCATCAGGTCCGCGGAAACCAACTGGCCGCCCGCGGTCGCCCCCTCGTCCAGGAGGAACTGGCCGAAGGCCGCCCAATCCCGCGCCGTCAGGTAGGCCCCGTTCGGCAGGTGCGGGTTGCCGCTGTTGTCGTGACACCAGCCTGTATAGCTGATGCCGAGGGGGAGGAACAGGCGCTGCTCGAGGTATTCGAGGGGTGTCTGGCCCAGGGGCTGGAGCTTGCGGCGGAGGATCTCGCCGAGGGCGTAGTAGTTGACGGGGCCATAGGTAAACTGGACGCCGGGCTGGCGCCGGGCGGGGGTGTTGATCGCGTGTGTATACAGGTCGTCCGCGAGGGTCAGGCGCTCGCACCCGGGCCCGCAGTCGGGAGGGCAGCCCTGGAGCTTTTCGAGGTCCTGGGTGTGGAGGGCGTTGAGTTGGAGGAGATGGCGGATGGTGATCATCCTCTTGAGGGGATCGGCCTGCCATTCGTCGAGGGTGTCGACCGCCGGCTCGTCGAAGCTGGTGATCAAGCCATCGTCGATCATGGCGGCGACCACCGGGCCCCAGAAGCCCTTGGTCCCGCTTTGGAGGGTGTCGGCCACGTCGGGCCCGCCCCCGTTGGCGTACCGCTCGTAGATCGTCTCGCCGTCATGGAGAATCAGAAGGGCGGTGCCGCCGAGGTTTTCCGAGTAGGCGGCGGCCCGTTCGATGGAGGCCATGGTGGGGGGCTGGGCCGTGGCGGCCATCGGGAGCCAGGCGATCATCGCCAGCACCCATCCGGCCAGCCGCAAGTGTGCATCCAACATTGTCTATGACTCCGTGCCGTGAACGTCACGATGTCCTGCGGCAACAAGCGTTCCACGGGAGTCCCGCGCGCGGGGCACTCACATCGGCGGGCTTACGGAATCGGCGCCCCGGAGGGATGTTCGAAAGGGAACGGGGGCGACTTCGATTTCGGCCGGAAGCCCGGCGGCACCACGACGGCAAGAGGGGCGGGGGGAGGCCAACGGGCCACCGCGAAAAGGCCGGGGGGCTACTCCGGCCGGAGCATCGTCTGCGAATTGAACGCGATCACGATGCGGTCCTCCTCGCCGCGGTAGGGCAGCGCGCTGTGCTGGAGATAAGCGGGAAAGATGATCACCATGCCGTCCTGCGCCGGCGGGTCGACGTAGGCGTTGTCCATGTAGGTCGAGCCGAAGTCCTGAAACCGTCCCCCGGCCATAAACGGCGAGTAGAAGCGGTTGCCGCCGTTGGGCGCCCCCTTGCCGCCGCGGCCCGTCTCTCCCGCCCGCACGTAATAGATCCCGCACCACGAGCATTGGCTGTGCGTATGCACGTCGTGGAACCCGCCGTCGTTGGTGATGTGGTACCAGCTGTCGCTGATGCGGACGGCGAGGCGGCGCGGCTCGACCTTCTTGCCGGTCATGACGTGGACGACCTGGGCGACTGTCTGGGCGAGGAAGGCCTTGAGCTTCGCGAGCCCCGGGTGGGGGTCGTCGAGGAGGTTGAGCTCCCCCTCAAAAAGCCCGTCGTCGGCCTTCGCCCTCGGGGCCACGTCGCTCTGGATGTTGGCGGCCTGCTGGTCCTTCAGCGCGTAGAGGCGCTCGATGATGGCCGGGGCCTCGCGGGCGTGGTCCTCCCACGTGCGGGTAAAGAGGGCGGTGGGCCAGAACTGGTGGCCGCGGAGCGAGTGGGAGGCGTCCATGGGCGGGGCTCGGGCTGGGGGAATGGCAACGGCCCCGACGCGCTAGGGGCGACGGGGCCGGTGATCAACGCGATTCAGGGCTGTCACAGAAAGTCCATCGGCGGGGGAGCGACCCGCGACCGGTTCAGTACAGCGACCAGTCCGGCACCGACGTGCGGGCGCGGCTTGGGTCCCCAACCACCGCCGGGCCGTAGAGCGTTGTCTTGCCGTATAGGTCCAGCTCCTCGAGGTAATATGCGGCGGGGTCCGGCGTGGACGGGGGATTCGCGACGGTAAAGGCGTACGTCTGCCCGGTGAACTCGTCACCGGTGCTCGGCAGGAGTGCGCTGGTGAGGCGCTCGCCTCGGGTCCATCCGCCAGCGGGGCCACGGTCCGCGGCATACACGTGGAATCCGGCGGAATCGATCTCGAGGGAGGTGACCCACTGGAGGAGGTGGGCTGTGCGGGCGGGGTTCCAGTCGGCGATAAAGGACTCGAGTTCGACGAGCAAGGGCCCGCCAGGGGAGAACGTGACGGGGTCGGGGGGCTCGTTATTAAAATTCACCGGATTACCAGTAAAGTTTCCTTGGGATGATCCTGCTGGTGATAGAAATTGGTTACTCAAAAACCCGCTGTCACCTGTGTATGCCACAAAGAAATCAATGGTTTCCTTGTCGCTCTGAAAGTCAACGCCCGTACCGGTTGGATTGTAGGTCAAGCGCACCTCGAACCCGCGCGTTGTCGTGTTACCATTCGTTGTGTCGGGGTTGGCAGCCACAACGGCATCAAAGATGTCCCCGATAAAATTCTTCGGGCCTTCAGATCCTGGATTTCCGGCATCGCCCTGAAGCGTGACCAGATCGACAAACCAGTTATCTTCCGCCGAGTTTGTTCCAATGGTCAGGCAGTAGTCCGCTTCGAAACCACTGTCGAAGGTGGTCCCGGAATTAAAGTTTTGCAGTCCACCTGGATAAAAGGGACTTACATCCGGTCTGCCGAAATCACCACCTGTTTCCCCACCCGCACGCGTATCCATAAAGATCAGAATACGATTGCCGTCTTTCACGCGTCCCACGAGCCCGATGTATAGCTCCCCTTGAGGAGGGGGTCCCCCCACCGTTCGGGCATAGGCGTAGAGCGCGTTGACTCGGTGATCTAGGCCAAACCCGGGCCCCGGGCCACCGGTGTCGTTGGCGATCAGCGTGTAGCCCTCACTGGTGCCATTGATGACGCCGTCCAGGGTGGGGGGCTGGGCGTGAAGGGCTGTGGCGCAGCCGAGGATCAGCGCCAGGCAAGCGGCAAGGGAGGGGCCAGATGGGGTCATGGCGAGGGTCTCCGAAAGTCAGGGTTTCCATGACAGACTACGAGAAAATCAGGGTCGTCCTTGCGTCCCCGTCAACGGGAGATGGACCAGTCCAAAGACATTCGCAGTTTGGAATCTGGGCATTAGGGAGAGTGCGATCCCGGCGCGCGCGAGCACTGAGGCCTTCCCTGCGGCCTTCTCGACACCCCCGGCTCCGTGCCAATTTGCCCCCACAACAATTCTGCTTGTCGGGGATGCGCCTTTCCGCAAGGTCGCCCCCGACCCACGGAGGATCCCCACTCAATGCGGAATCTCAGGCTTTCCCTCATCCCCCTGGCGCTGGCGTGCGGCGTCCTGTCGTCGAGCCCCGCGCAGGCGCAGACAAGCCGCGGCGAGTTGTCGGCGGCACGGACGGAGAAGGCCCGGCAGGAGAAGTCCGCGGCGGAGTCGCTGGCCAAAAAGCGCGGCTGGCCGGTGGAGGGCAAGACGGCGGAGGGGCGCGGCTTTGAACTGATGACCCTCGCCGAGCGGGGCGCACCGCTGTATAACATCACCATGACGACGGAGGCGTCGATCATGGTGAACGCGGTGGCGCTCCAGTCGACGACCCCGACGCTGACCGGCGAGGGGCTGATCATCGGGATTTGGGACCAGGGGGGCGTGCTGGAGACGCACCAGGAATTCGCGGACGGCGGCGGCGGGAGCCGGGCACAGAACGCGGACGGGGCGGGGCTCGCCAACCATTCGCACGCGGTGACGAGCGTGGTCATCGGCGCGGGGGTGAACCCGGAGTGCCTTGGCGCGGCGCCCGACGCAAGGTCCTTCAATTATGATTGGGATGGCGACGATGGGGAAATGACCGCCGTGGCGGCCCACGCCCCTGGCCAGCCGGACCGCGTTCCCGTCTCGAACCATTCCTATGGATACGTCACCGGATGGCAGTCGGGGAGCTACAGCGGCAACTCGGGCTGGCACTGGTTCGGCAGCGGCTGGGACGAAGCTGTGCGCGAGGACTTCAAGTTCGGCCTGTATAGCACCGACACCGAAGAGCTCGACGCGATCATGTGGGAGAATCCCTACTTTCTGGTCTTCTGGCCGACGGGAAACGACCGCAACGACGTGTATGGCGGCGCGCGCGATGGCACGGAGACCTTCTATTGGTACGTGGAGGAGACGGACTCCTGGGCGCCCGCAACCTGGGAGTCGGCCACGGCGCCGTTCGACGATTTGTACGATGGTGGATTCGATACGTTGGTGACGCGGACGACCAGCAAGAACGGCGTGAGCGTTGGGGCGATCGGGCCGGGAGTGACCGGTGGCATGCGGGACCCGGCGGCGGCGGTGATGACGAGCTTTAGCGGGTGGGGCCCCACGGACGACGGGCGGCTGAAGCCGGACCTGGTGGGCAAGGGGGGGTCCATGCTGATGGCGATCGGCTCCGCGGATGACGCCTATACGGGGGGCGGGTCGAACGGCACCTCGTACGCCTCGCCAAACGTGGCCGGAGCGGCATTGCTGCTGGTGGATGCGGCGGCGAGCGGGACGCACCCCTGGAGCCCGCGGGCGAGCACCGTGAAGGCCCTGCTGATCCATGGGGCGACGGACATGGGCCGGCCCGGGCCCGATTACGAGTTTGGCTGGGGACTGCCGGACCTGGTGGAAAGCAAGGCACCGATGGACGCCCTCGCGAGCGGCCCCGATGCCGCCGCCTCGCCCCTGGTCGAGGCCCTCCTCGATCCCGTCCAGGCCCCAAGCCATGTCTATACGTTCGAGTGGGACGGCACCCGGCCGCTGAGGGCCACCCTTTGCTGGACGGATCCCCCCGGTTCGCCAACGGTGATCCTCGACGATCCCACCCCCCAACTCGTCCACGACCTCGACCTGCGGATCGAAGGTCCCGGCGGCACCACGCTCCCCTTTGTTCTCGATCCTGCCAATCCCGCCAACAACGCCACTACCGGCGACAATGTCGTGGACCCGGTGGAGCAGGTGCTGCTGCCCGCGGGGGGCACCGCGGGCGTCTATACGGCGACGGTGTCGGCCAAGACGCCGCTGGCGGAGGGGCCCCAATGGTACTCGCTGGTGATCACGGGCCAGTCGCCGTCGGCGGCTCCGGCGCCGCTCGGGCTGACCGCCGTCGACGCAACCACGGACCTCGGCACCGGCATGGTGGCGCTCGCGGTCACCGGCGCCGTGTTCCATCCCGGGACCCAGCTGCGGCTTGAGGACGGCGAGGGCAGCGCGCTGGAACTGACCGGCGAGATCGTCGCCCCGGGCGACATCGCGGCTGCGGTGGACCTGCCCGCGGTCGACGGTCGCAACTGGGACCTGGTGGTGACACGGCCCGACGGTGCCACGGCCACCTGGCCCGACGCGATTCGTCTGGGCCCCTCGACCGTGACCGAGTGGCGCATCCTTGGAGGAACGGAGTGAGGCCGATGACAAGAAGGATTGCTGGAGCGGCAATCATCGCGGTCGGCCTGGCCGGGACCGCCGGAGCGCAGGAATTCACCCTGGTCAATGCGGACAAGACGACGGGCGTCTATACGCTGCGCTTCGCCAATGGCGCGCTTGCCAACCCGTTCGAGTCGGCAATGCCCAACCCGCCGTTTCCGCAGCCGGACGTGGACCCTGCGGCCCCCTCGCCGGAGGTCCTCGGCCTGGCAATCCCCCCCCACGCCGCGCCGCCCATGCCGTGCGAGACGAGCACCCTGATCGCCCTTGGCCCGGGCGAGCCGGTGGATGGCTGGACGGCCGTGGGCAAGCACGCCACCGTGCGGCCGGTGCAGCTGGGGCGCATCGCCGCCCTTCAGGTCGTCGTGGATCGGTGCGCGCTCGGCGAGGGAGCCACCGTCACCATCGATGTGGTCCCGCCCGCGGGCAAGTCGACCGGCGCCGTCCGCGTGGACCCGGCCACGTTCGAGGCGGATTGGTTGCGCCCGGCGTTCCTGAACGGCGACCGCTGGGATCCCGCCGCCGCGCCCCCCGCCGCCACCAAGGGCGCGCCCGTCCCCCCGCCTTCGGACCCCGGTGCCTGGCGGGCAACCTACGCGGTCACACCGGGCGGGCTGACGGACCTCCCGAGCGAGATCCTCACCTTCGACCCGACGGATATCGGCACCACCCCGGGCCTCGGCGGCCAGATCCGTCTCGTCTATAATGATACACCGATCCCGATTGGTGGCGAGGTGGGGGGCGACCTCTGGTTCTATGCCCCGCGCACCCATGGATCGCACAACGATTCGGACTCGGTGTTTCTCACGCCGGAGGCCGCCGCGCCGTCGCCGCCGATGGCCACCCGTCCGGCCTTCGAGACCCTGGCCCCCGCCGGCGCCGAGATCCCCCAACAGATCGCCCGCGTCTACGAATTCAACCAGCAATACGAACGCGACTCGCTCAACCCCGCGGGCGAGCGGCTCGTGTTTTACCGCCACCAGGCCGCCGGCAGCCCCTCCACCCGCATCACCAGCTTCGACTTTCCCGATGTGCTGACGGACCTCCAGGTCACTGTTGAGGTGGAGGTCCACGGCCTGAACCAGAGCCTCACCGTCGACCCGGACCACTATATTGACGTGGAACTGAGCGGGGCCGCGCTGGCGCGCCGCTCCTGGAACGACCGCACGGTCCTCCGGTTTCGCGAGACGGTCACGCTCCCCGCCGCGCCCCCGGGCCAGCTCTTCAGCTTCGCCCACACCATCCCCGGCGACACCGTCGACACGCCGCTCGATGGCGGGGTCGACATCCAGAACCTCGAGGAGGTGTCGCTCACCTATACGGCGCTGCCACGGCTCGACACGAGGGACTACGCCCGGCTGGAACTCCCGGAGGCCGGGGCGCCCCGACTGGTCACCGTCGGCGGGTTCCCGGCCGCCACGCCCGCGGCCGACATCGCCGTCCTCGAAGTCACCGACGAACTGGCGCCCGTTCGCCTGACCGGGCTGTCGACCTTCCCGGACGGCGACGGCAACACCGCCGTGGAGTTCGAGGCCCGCCCCACCACGTCGACCTTCGTGATCCAGGACCTCGGCCGGCTGCGGTCCGTGGACGAGATCGCGCCGGCCGAGACGCTCCCCGCGCCCCCCGGCGCCGGCACGACGCTGACGGCCATCCACGTCCGCCCCGCTGTCTATACATCGACCCTGGCCCCGCTCACCGCGCTGCGCGGTCCGGGCGTCCTCACCGTGGATCCCCAGGCGGCGTACAACGCCTACTCCGGCGGGCGCAAGGACCCCGAGGCCCTCCGCCGGGCCCTCGCCTACCTCATCGAAAACAGCGCCGACACCGTCGCCCTCCCCTCGGTTCTCCTCGCCGGGCATGCCTCCTTCGACCCGCGCAACTACATCGGCTCCCACGCATCCGCCAAGATCCCCACGTATATCTTTATAGGCGACGTGAGCTACAACGGCTCCTTCCGGGAATACCCGTCGGACTTCCCCTACACGCACCTCTTCGGGGGGGACGAACTGCCGGACATCGCCCTTGGGCGCCTGCCGGCGCGCTCCGTGGCGGACCTGGACAA
>CAYQTO010000025.1:15042-16883 GCA_964420455.1 uncultured Candidatus Sumerlaeota bacterium
AATGCGGTCGCCCGCTACCTCGCCCACGCGCCACTCGTCCCCAACCTCACCGCCGAGGACCGCCAGGCCTTCTTCCTCACCGACAACACCCCACCGCTGGGAAGTCCCTTGTTCGCCACCGACATCCCCCTCTGGGAATTCTACTGGCAGTCCACCGGCCGTCCCACCTTCCACTACGACGCGACCGATGCCGTCGCCGCCCGCCCGATCGTCGAGGCCCAGTTCGAAGGCCCCGGCGGCGGCACTTCCTTCGTCCTCTTCATCGGCCATGGGAACTTTCGCGAATGGATGGACAACGAGGCCCTCAACACGTCCATGGTCCGCAACGACATCGATACCGACGGCCAGTGGCCCTTCGTATCCGCCCTCACCTGCCAGAACGGGCTCTACAGCCATCCGGTCCAGGAGACGGGAAACGAATCGCTCGGCCAGGCATGGGTCTTCGCCGTGCCGACCCGGGGCGCCATCGGCGTCGTAACCTCCACGACCGAGCAGACCTACGGATCGCTGCGTCCCGTCGTGGAGGAGATGATGCGCGGCCTCGGCTGGTCGTCACGCCCGGAGGAGCAGGCCTTCACCGCGGGGGCCCTGCTGGCGCTCGGAAAGATCGGCTACCTGACGCGGTTCGCGAATGCGACGGAGGCGATCCAGGGCGAATCGCTCTTCGGCGACCCGGACGCGCCGCTCAGTCTCGATTATCCCCTCGCGGGGACGTCCGTCCCCGACTGGTTCGGGATGGAGGACCGCCGGTGACACCCCCTCGGACACCCCAAATTCCTCGGGAAAAACCGGTTAATCATGCCGGGCATCCCCTGAATTCGAGGGGCTTTTTCTTTGTTTGGAATTTGTTGGGGTGGAGAAAAAATGCCGGGCTTTCCACTTGACGTCCGCCCACATCCCAGTCATGACCGCTGACGAATTGCAGAAAACTGAACATTGCAAGACAGTCTGCTCTAAAGCGACGACCCCACCGTGAGAGATGCGCGCCCCATGACCCCATTTGACGATAACCAGCCCAGCAAGCTCCCCGGTGGAGACGTGCAGGTCTCCGCGTACGAGCCCCCCCGGATCGAGCGCCTGACTCCGCAGGATCTCGAGGAGCAGGACCTGAAGCTCATCGCCGGAACCAGCCCCCTCGGCGAAGAAGACGACTACTACTGATTTCCGGCTTTCCCCTTTCGGGGAACGAGCAGGCTTGCGGGACACCCCACCGGGTGTCCCTTTTTTTGTATGCTGCCCAGGATCCCCTCCAACGCCAACGACCGGCTGCGTCTGGTGCGCCTCGCCCGGCGGGCCCTCGTTCCCAGGCTTGACGCTCGCAGGCGCCGGTCACTTCGCCGCCTGGCGGGAGATCCCGCATGGTCGCCCGTTCCCCTGCCCCCTGCCATGGGCGGCGTCGAGGCCCTCCTGTGGACGCATTGCGAGGCGGCGGGACTTGATCCGCTCCGTGTCTATACACGGCATCCCTCCTGGGGGCGCCACCGGCCGCCGGACCGCCGCCGCCGCCTCGCCGCCTGGCTCCTGAGGCAACGCGCCCTTACGGACTTCCTCCGCCTGGCGCACGGGGCCTCCGTCGATCGCCTCATGCTGCTCAAGGGCGAGGCCCTCGCCCCGTTCCTCGACGATCCGACACTCCGCTATATGAGCGACACCGACATCGCCATCGACGCCGAGAATGTGGCGCGCCTGGCCCGGGGTCTCGCCCGGTCGGAGGAGTTCCAGCCGGGCCCGCCCGAGGCCCCTGGATGCTGGATTCATCGCCCCACGAACGCGGTTTTTGACCTGCATGTGCCCGCGACCCCCCTCGGACGGGACCTCCTTGCCCGCGCCCTCCCCCATCC
>CAYQTO010000025.1:16893-28118 GCA_964420455.1 uncultured Candidatus Sumerlaeota bacterium
CCCATCCCCGGTTCCGCCACCCCGGCGTCTGCTGGCCCCGGCCCGCCGATCATCTTGTCCTCCTGGCCGAGCACGCCATCACCCACACCGGATTGCGCATCTGGCGCGATGCCCTCGATGTGCGTACCCTCCTGGTCGAGCAGGACAGTCGCGCCGTCATCCTCGAAGCGATGGACGTGGCCCGCGCTCACGATCTTGACGGCCCGCTTCTGGCACTGCTCCGGTTTGTGGAGCCGGCAGCGAAGGACGGAGGCTTGCCGGAGCTGGTCGCGGGCGAGGCGGATCCTGCGATGGTTGCGCGCCTGTTCCGGTTGTATCAGTCCGGGGCCTTTCTGGCGGTCCCGCCCTCGACGCTCAAGAACGTTCGGCGCCTCGCGCTCACCTCCGCGAGAAGGCCGTGGGCGCTGTGGGGGATGGCGGTTGGGGCGATGCGACGGGACCGGGTCCATCACGCGCGACGCGAGGAGGGGCTGAAGTGGATGTCGCGCGAGCAGCGGGCCGAGGAAGGGAAGGGCTTCCTGATGAAAGCGGTGGGCAAGGGGGCCGCCTTTGCGGGGCTCCTCCTTCGGTCCGAGGGCCGGGCGTTGCGGCGCCTCCTCGGCGAGCAGGATGCGCTCCGCAGCCGTTACGGGAGGGTTTTCCGGCCCATGGCGGAAAGCGGTTAACCGGCGCAACGCGTGGAGACCGTTGGCCGCCGGACCGGGGCGCGAGGCTTCGGAGGCGCCGGACAGGGAATTCCCATAAAGGAAATTGCGCGGTTTGGGCGATTTTTCAGGTATTTGCCCTTGACCTGTTGCGACCTGAAATTCAGGAGTGAGGAGTCTCACCGATCAGAAATTTCCCGGCGAGGAACCCTCTGCCGGACCCCACGGAGACACGCGACCCCATGCGTCCCATATCGTTGATCACGGCCCTAGGAATCGCCGCGGCCCTTGGCTCTCTTCCGGCAGTGGCGCCAGCCATCCTCATCCTCAATGACGACTTGGACTACACGGCTGGAGACCTCGACAGTCAGGGTTTCTGGAACGCACCCGGAACCTTCGATTCCGTTATCACCGGGACCATGACCTATACGGAGCCCAACAGTTTCCAGGTTTTGAGTTCGGGAGGGACCATCCTGAATATTGCCGGAACGACCGATGAGGTCGTTGCGACGAAATTCTTGAGCAGCAGCATTTCGTCCTCTGAGTTCCTTGTGAGCATGCTTATCCGCTTCAACGGGACTGAAGATCTCCCCGACGTTGATGGTTTTCCGCTACCCATCACTGGGACCGATTTCCTCCAGGTTTTTGTCAACAACGGAACTGCGCCGGGTGGCCCGTCCTTCGGCATAAAGACGAATACTGGATCGCGAAACGATGGTATTGCCGACAGCGAGGATTTTTTCGCTCGCGTAAGGTTCGACTCCACCAATCCTGACGGCGTGGCGAACACTGTTTTCGCGGGCGAGCTTGTCGAAGGAGATACGTATCTCCTCATCGCTTCGTTCAGCAAGAGCACCGCAGGAGCTCCAAACCCGTTTGACACGATCCAGCTCTGGGTAAATCCGCCTTTCAGATCTGCCCCCGCCACAAGGCCCATGCCCGATGTGTCCCTCACGGATTCGAGCGCTACTATTTCCTCCGTGAATACGATTGGAATCCGTGTCGACGAATTGGATTCAGGCGATTCAGTCGACATCTCCCGTCTCCGTGTGGCCACCACCTGGTGGGAGGTCTACGACGACACGGGGACCCTGTTTGTGGACCTCGAGTCCTTCACGGCGGAGACCGCCGGGCCCGGCATGCCGGTGACCCTCGAGTGGGAGACCTCCGTCGAGGTCGACAATGTGGGCTTCAACATCGTCCGCGAGATCAACGGCACCCGCGAGCAGCTCAACGGCGGGCTGATCGCGCCCCTCGGCGACGAGTTCAGCGGCAGCGTCTACACCTTTACCGACACGACGGTGGATCCCGGCTGGGACCAGCTCCCCAACTACTACCTCGAGGACCTCGACCTCTACGGCAAGACGACGACCCACGGCCCGGCGGCGTACAAGGGCTCGGGCACGACGGACGTGGTCGATTGGGCGCTTTACGAGTAACGCCCCGGCCTTTCGGCCAGCACAACCTCCGCGCCTTACCCCCGCGCCCCCGCCCCACCGGCGGGGGCGCGTTGCGTTGCCGGAAGATGGCTCGCCGTTCCATTATTCCTTGTTGACGACAAAGGCATCAGGGAATTCCCTCCCGCTCTTTCGTTGACGATCCCCCCGCCCTTCCTCTGACGGGCGCCATGGAAAGGAATAGTTGATTGAAAACCTTCGTTTTTTTTGCAGGCATGGTGAGTGTAATGAGCTCTCCATTGATTGCCCAGGCAACGCTTGTTGCAGATGAAGATTTTGATTTCGGTACACCATCTTTCTCCATGATCGGCCAAGGGAGCGGCACCGGCTGGACTGGCAACTGGGGAGGGGACTCCGCCACCAGCCAGCAGGTTGTCAGTCGCACCGTCACCTACGCTGTGCCCACCACAGCGGTGACCTTGAACGCTGGCAGCAGCCAGGCCCTCGAAATCACCGACGTGGAGGAGAACCTTCTCTGGCGCGAGCTCGTAACCCCCTTCGGGGGAGACGAAATCCTTGTGAGCGTGCTCATCCGTCTCGAGCCGGGCTTTACCATCGACGACAACGATTTCCTGCAGGTCTGGCTCGACAACGTGACCACCGGCACCCACCAGGACGTGCCGTCGTTCGGCATCAAGGCGAACCTCGGCGATGGGTCGGGAACCCCGGATGTGTTCATCCGCAAGAATCTGTCGGGAAACGCGGGCGACATCGTGTATGTCCCCGCGCCGAAGGGGAACATCGCGGCCGGCGATACCCTCTTCCTTGTCGCTTCCTTCCGGAAAACCGGGGCGAGCACGGAGTACAACTTCGCCGAGCTCTGGATGAACCCCCCGTTTGATGACGACACGGATCCCACAGACCGGCCGCCGGCGGACGTCTCCGTGAATCTGACCCTCCCGACGGGCATCACGTCCTTCCGCTACGTGGGGCTGCGGACCTTTGGGATCAGCGGAAGCGACACGTTCACGGTAGATCGCCTCCGGGTGGCCACCACCTGGTGGGAGGTCTACGACGACACGGGGACCCTGTTCGTGGACCTCGAGTCCTTCACGGCGGAGACCGCCGGGCCCGGCATGCCGGTGACCCTCGAGTGGGAGACCTCCGTCGAGGTCGACAATGTGGGCTTCAACATCGTCCGCGAGATCAACGGCACCCGCGAGCAGCTCAACGGCGGGCTGATCGCGCCCCTCGGCGACGAGTTCAGCGGCAGCGTCTACACCTTTACCGACACGACGGTGGATCCCGGCTGGGACCAGCTCCCCAACTACTACCTCGAGGACCTCGACCTCTACGGCAAGACGACGACCCACGGCCCGGCGGCGTACAAGGGCTCGGGCACGACGGACGTGGTCGACTGGGCGCTTTACGAGTAACGCCCCGGCCTCCCGGCCAGCACAACCTCCGCGCCTTACCCCCGCGCCCCCGCCCCCCCCGGCGGGGGCGCGTTGCGTTGCTGGGGAGAGGTCTGTGGAGACGGCTGTGGAGAAGCAGGGGAGGACTGTGGAAAGCGGTGGGACACGGCGGTAAGCGATGGTGGCTTGGATCCGAATTGTCTCGATTTCAATTGAGCATTTCACGGTCCCGTGAAGGGCTGACAAGTCTCGATTTGGGGCGCTGTCAACCCTGAATCGATCCGATGCCAGAGGAAGTGACCGGATATTGATCAAGGCGTGCATAAGCTGGCGTGTGTCGATTCGGTTGCGATCGGGAAAAGGTCTTGCCCGCTGTTCACTGTCAGGTATTTCAGGGATCCGCTGTGCTACAAAGAGGGGATTCCCGGAGAAGAGACCGCACCTCCTTTCTGGGACACAACTTCTCTCCGCGATGCGTCCTCGGGTAGGGTAGGCGCCCGCGAAGCAGCTTTCGACAGGGACGGACCCCATGCCGTACGTCGACCCAATGGTGTTTGTGACCGTCTTCGCGGTGGCCTCGCTGCTGCCGGTGGCGATTTATCGCCTGTTGGATCTGGGTCTGCGGGGCTCGGTGATGGAGCGGCTGAACGGCTCGTACCGGGTCCACCTGGGTAGCCTGTCGCTGCTGGGGACGGTGCTGCTGGTGATCGGCGGGCTCGGCGCGGCCGGGGTGGAAATCGTCCATCCGGTGGGTCTGACGGTGCTGGTGCTCTTTTCGGTGCTGCTGGCGGTGCTCGAGGAGACGAAGCGGCTCCCGACACAGTTTGCGATTTCGTTTCGGGTGATGATCGGCGCGGCGGCGTTTTTCCTCGGATTCGGTTTCACGCCCGCGACAACGCTCAGCACGCTGCCCATCTGGGCGACGACCCCGATCGACCTTGCGGTGACGATTCTCTTCTACGTGGGCGTGCTGTACACGATCACGCTGCTGGACAACCTGCGCGGATTGGCGTCGGGCATTGTGGTGATCGTGGCAGTGACGCTGATGAGCCTGATGCTCGAGTGGGGCGCGGGGGGCGCGGCGCTGCTGATGCCGCTGACGATTGCGGGGATCTGCCTCGGGCACCTGGTGCTTCTCGGAAACGACCGCCATCTCCAACTCGGTTCCGTGGGTCAGGTGCTGGCGGGCGTGCTGCTGGCGGCGACCACGGTGTCCTCCCGGACCTGGGGGGCGACGCTGACGATGCTCTTCGTGCCGCTGATTGCGATTTCGCTGCCGCTGGCGGAGCGACTCTTCTCGGTGGTGGTTCGGTTGCGCTCCGGCGAGACGCACCACGCGCCGGCGCACCTCCACAGCCTGCTGGTCAGCCTGGGGGTCAAGGACCGGTGGGTGGTGCTGCTGTTCTGGGTGCTGACGCTCCATGTGGCGGTGCTGGTGCATCTGGTATATGTGTCGGGGTCGTTGGCATTGGCGCTGGCGGTGGTGGGGACGCTGGGGCTTCTCGTCGCCGTGCCGGCGATGCTGGTGCTTTGCCTCGGTGACGCGCAGGACGGCCCGGAGGAGGGCCACCATCGCATCCTTTTCCTGTCCCACTATTTCTACCCCGAGGTGAACGCGCCGGCCTCGCGTCTCTACGAGCACGCCCGCCGCTGGCAGCGGGCCGGCCATCACGTGACGGTCGTCTGCCCGGTGCCCAGCGCCCCCCATGGGTGGCCCTACAAGGGATATCGCAACGCCCTGTGGACCGAGGAGACGATCGAGGGAATCCGGGTGATCCGGATTTGGACTTTCATCGCGGCGAACAAGGGGAAGATTCGGCGGACGTTGAACTATGTGTCCTACATGATGATGTCGTTGCTGGCGCTGGCGTTCATTCGGCGCCATGACGTGATCGTGGCGACGTCGCCCCAGTTTTTCTGCGGCCTGGCCGGTGCCGTGGCGACCTTGTTTCGTCGCGAGCGCTTCATCCTGGAGGTGCGGGACATCTGGCCGGAATCGATCGCGGCGGTGGGTGCCGGGCGCAAGAAACTGCTCCTCGATGCGGTTGGCGCCGTGGCAAAGTGGATGTATTCCCGCGCCCATCATATCGTGACGGTGGGCGACGGTTATCGGGACAAGTTGCTGGAGATTGGCGCCACCCGCAGCGAATGCATCACGGTCATCCCGAACGGGATCGACTTTGAGCGGTTCGAGCCAAACCCGGAGCAGGGCGAGGCGCTGTTCCGCGAGTGGGGCCTCTCCGGCCGGTTCGTGGTGTCATACGTGGGAACGGTGGGGATGGCCCATGGGCTGGGGGTTATCCTGGATGCGGGAGCGCGGCTGAAGGAGACACGGCCGGAGGTGGCGCTGCTCGTTGTGGGGGACGGGGCGGAGCGCCAGAGTTTGCAGGCGGAGGCGGAGTCGCGCGGTCTGGACAACGTGATCTTTGCGGGCCTTCGCCCGAAGGAGGAGATCGCGGGGATCCTCGGCGCGAGCAGCGCGACCTTTGTGCACCTGCGCAAGACGGAGCTGTTCCGGACGGTGCTTCCCTCGAAGATGTTCGAGGGGATGGCGCTGGCGAGGCCGATCATCCTGGGCGTGCGGGGGAGCGCGGAGGAATTGCTCGAGCGCGCGGAGGCGGGACTGGTGGTGGAGCCGGAGGACGCGGTGGCGTTCTGCGGCGCGGTGGAGGCGCTGATCGCGGATCCGGGGCTTGCGCGGCGACTGGGGGAGAACGGCCGTCGCGTTGTGAATGAGGAGTTCAACCGCGACCAGCTTGCGGTTGTCTATACAGAGACGGTCGCGAGGGTACTGGCGGAGCCGGACTACCGGCGGCGGTCCAGCCGGCGGAACGTGCTCACGTCGATGGTCGTCCGGGAGGCCGGCGCGGGCGAGTGATCCCCTTGCGCCGCACTCCGGTTGTATAGACACTGTCTCCCATCAACTCCAAGCGACGGACAACACCGTGAAAATCCTGAACATCGTCGGCGCCCGGCCGAACTTCATGAAAATCGCCCCGATCATGGAGGCGTACAAGGCGGTGCCGGATATCGAGCCGGTACTGGTGCACACGGGCCAGCACTATGACGAGCGCATGAGCGACTTGTTCTTTCGTCAGCTCGGCATTCCCGAGCCGGACATCAACCTGGAGGTTGGGTCGGGCACCCACGCGACCCAAACGGCCGCGATCATGGTGGCGTTCGAGAAGCTCCTGAACGAGCAGGGCGCCGACGCGGTGCTCGTGGTGGGCGACGTGAACAGCACGATCGCCTGCGGGATGGTGAGCGTAAAGATGGGGATCCCGCTTGTACACGTGGAGGCTGGCCTGCGCAGCGGCGACCGGGGCATGCCCGAGGAGATCAACCGCATCCTCACCGACAGCATCTCGGACCTGCTCTTCTGCACCGAACAAAGCGGTATAGACAATCTGCGCCGGGAGGGGCTAGCGGAGGAGAAGGTGCACCTCGTTGGGAACGTGATGATCGACACGCTGCTGAAGAATCGCGACCAGGCGGAGGCATCGACGATCCTCGGGGACCTCGGGCTGGAGCCAAAAGGTTTTGCCGTGCTGACGCTGCATCGGCCGTCGAACGTTGATGACGAAGGGACGGCGCGGCGGCTGCTGGCGGCGGTCGACCGGATCCAGGGGGACATGCCGGTGATCTTTCCGATTCATCCGCGCAGTCGGAAGAACTTCGAGCGCCACGGCTTTGGCGACTGGATCGGCGGGATGGGAAACCTGCGTCTGGTGGAGCCGCTCGGGTACCTCGAGTTCCTCAAGCTGCTCGCCCACGCGCGGGTGGTGCTGACGGATTCCGGGGGAATCCAGGAGGAGACGACCATCCTGGGGACGCCTTGCCTGACGCTGCGGGAAAACACCGAACGCCCGGTGACGGTGGAGGTGGGGTCGAACCGGCTGGTGGGGACGCGGACGGAGACGATCCTCGGGGCGTATTCGGAGGTGATGGCGGGGGAGGGACCGGCCTGTGGCGTTCCGCCGCTTTGGGACGGGCGTGCGGCCGAGCGGATCGTCAAGGTGATGGCGAGGACCTTCGTCGAAACAGCGGCCAGTTTGCGCGTCTAGATTGATTGACAGACGAGGTCAGGCAACATGGCGGCGCGCGGCCTTGCTCCGGCCTCTGCGTCCACCACGGTGCCGGGCGCGGTGTGGCATCTCGCCCGTGTAGTAGTCCAGCGCCTCCACATAGTCGGGACGGACACTCACCTCGACAATCTGGCCAAGGAAGTGGACAAGGGACCGGATGCGGATCTTGCGGTTGGCGCGGTCGACGATGACGCCCTCGAGGTTGGCAAGCGGACCGGCGACGATGCGCGCACGGCGGCCCTTCTCAGGAAAAACCTTAACCAGCTCGACGTAGGGCTGCTCGGCCAGGCGCCGGACGATGTCGATCTCCGCGTCCTCGATGGGTGACGGATCGCCACCGTCGGGCCCGAGCAGGTAGGCGACGAGGGCGTCCTGGCGGATGGAGGCGAACACCTCCCGGCCGGGCTGGACGCGGAACATCACATAGCCCGGGAAGAGGAGCTCGCCGGGGGCGAATCGGCCCGCGTAGTCTTGGGCGAAACGAGGGAGAAAGACCTCATCCACGAGCCCCCTGAGGAGATCGTGCGCGACTCGCTCCTCGTGATCCGTCCGGAGGGCATACCACTGCGGTGGATCGCCTGCGAGGATTCGCGGGGTCGCCGGGATGTCGCTCATGACGCGGTGATCGCTCCTGAGACCGAACGGGACTTTTTCATGCAGGTCGACTCCGAGGCTGAGCGGCGGGAGGCGGCAGTGCAAGCCCGAAGGATGCCCGAAAAGGGGAAAAGGAAAGCCATTCTGCAAAGAACGCTGAGAAGCGCTCGCCCGCAAATCCGCCAGAGTACGGATTTACTGTTGGGGAAGGGAGGAATGCCGAAGTGATAGGCTTTATAAAGTGCAAAGAGGCTTTACTTTCGTTAATATGGAAAGGGTCTTTGTGATTTTCGTCAACGAGATGTCAACTGGCCGCGACTGCTTGCACATGTTGGGAGTCGGGAGTACCGGGACGCCGCAGGTGGGTTGGGAATTGGTCTGGACGGCCCCCACCGGGGACCAGGGAGGGAAACTCCGGTGACTGATTTTCCTGGACCTTGGTGTGGCCGGTTGTCAGTTCCCCGAAAGTCCGGGGAGGTCCACCGGGGCCGAAGAAAAGCCCAAAGCCGGCGGTCCTTACCCTTGACATGCGGGCTGTGGCATCCGAACCATCCGGCTTTTGCGAGCTGAAAATCTCCGTCAAATCAAGAACATCGGCAGACCGCCTTCCAATGATTCACGACCGGTCCAATCCCGATCTCTCTCCGCGCCCCATGATGGCGAACGGCAACACCGCGACTGTCGTCATGGAGCAGCCGACACCGCCGGGAGACTCCGGCGATGAACTCGCCGATATCCGCCATTATTTTGATATCCTTTGGCAGCGCAAATGGCTGATTCTGTTCTTTGTTTCGGTGTTCGTTTTGGTGGGCGCGTTTCAGGTTCGCCGCTCTCCCGTGATTTACGAATCCACGGCGGAAATCAAATACGATCCCCAGCGGACAGTCGTTGATTTTGGTGGTAACCAGCGAACGTTGATTTCCCGGAGTGAAATCAATACTGTTGTAGAGGTGCTGGCGAGCCCTGTGATCGCCGGGCGCGTTCTCGAGTCTCTCGACCGGTATGGATCGCAGCAGAAATTGGCAAACGCAGAGATTGAAATGCAAGGCGAGCAACAATCGAAGTCTCCGCTCACCATCGTGCGGGAAACAGTCGGGGCGGTTCCGGCTTACATCCGCAGCCTCCTTGTGGAGGAAACCGAGGACGCCATGGATGCGGAAACCGTTCGCCAGCGACGCATTGAGTCACTCCTGAACAAGGTGACGGTTCGCCTGCGGGAGGATACCCGCATTATTGAGGTCCGAGCCCGAAGCGGAAACAAGCGCGACGCGGCACTGATCGCGAACACCTTTGCCCAGGAATTCATCGATTATACGGTGGAAACAGAGCAAAGCTCGAACACCTATACACTGAACTTTATTCAGGACCAAATCGACAAAACAAAACAGGAACTGATGGTTGCCGAGCAGGAGGTTTTCGAGCTCAGCGGCATGGCAGACTTGCGGCTTACCGATGCCGAGCGGGAACTCGCCATCGAAAATCTGATCTCTCTGACCCAGCAACTTGAGCAGCAACGGACAGAAGTGGACCTGCTTGAAGCGGAGACAGAGGCCTTCACTTCGAAGAATAGTCGGATCCTTCTTGCCGCGAGCAATCCCTTCATCGCGGAACTGCTCCAAAGGAAGGCCGATCTGCTGGCGGAGCGGGCCTCGCTCTCCACCGAAAACGAGGAGTCGTTCCTTCCCCTGACCAAGCTGAACAATGAACTTGCCGCAATTGACCAGCAACTGACAGAGGCGTTGGACGAGCACGAGGGTATTGGACAAGAGCAAGCCAAGGCGGCTCGCCTGAAAATGGAAAGGCTCGAAGCGCGAGTAAAGGAGCAACGGGACTTTGTCGACGAACTCGACAAGCAGCTAATCACTCTGCGGGTTCCTCAGCGAGAAGTCGAGGCGACCCGCTCGGTCCTGAATTCTCTCCTCGATCAGTACAAACGCGTCGAGGTGGTAGACGACCAGGAGAATTCGGACGTCTCGCTGCTCGCGCCGGCGACGGTCCCGACATCGCCGATCTCGCCAAACGTTTGGCGCACCCTCTTTATGTCGGGTTTTCTCGGCTTGCTTTTCGGCAGCGGCCTCGTGCTCGCCCTTCAGATTCTCGACCGGACCGTGCGCAACCCCAAGAAGATCGAGGAGAGCCTTGGCCTTCCTTACCTCGGTATGCTCCCATTCTTCCACGGAGGAGGGCGCCCGATTCTGAAGAAGAGGTCGCGGCGCGTGCTGGAACCCTTGGAGCCCCACAGTAAATCCCCCAAAGCCGAGGCCATCAGGTATCTCCGGACCTCCATACAGTATTCGAGCGCCGGGGGAACGCCGCAAGTTGTGACAATCACGAGTTGTTTCCCGAAGGAAGGCAAATCAACCCTTTCCGTCAATCTGGGTGTTGTGATGGGCGAGCAATCAGGAAAGACCCTCTTGGTTGACGCCGATTTGCGGAATCCCCGCATTCATCAGGCCTTCCAGCAGGTCAAGTATCCCGGGCTTTCCGACGTCTTGACAGGCCAGGTAGATGTTGAGGACGCCATCGTGTCATCGGTTCGGGAAAATCTGGATATCCTTCCCGCGGGACGATCAACTCCCAGCCCGTCAACCCTCCTTGATAGTGCCGCGATGACAGAGTTGCTGGAGAGACTCCGCCAGACGTATACGACGATTATTCTGGATACCTGTCCGTCGCATGGGATGGCTGATTCCCTTATCCTGGCGCAGAAATCCGACGGAGTGATCCTTGTCGTTCGTCCCGGAGGCACCGCCATGGAAGCCCTCGTCCATACGACCAAGCGTTTCCGCACTTTCAACACGCGCATTCTTGGCGTCGTCTTTAACCCCATGAAACAAACGCGCAAGGCGAAGGGCCTCGGCTATGGTTATGACTATGGCTACGGCTATGGATATGGCTACGGGTATGGATATGCGTACGGCTACGGCGAGTCGGAGGTGGAGAAAGACGCCGCCGCGGCCAGTGAGAAGGCGCTGGCATCGCCGAAGCGCTCCGGCGACCGATGACTCGCGTCCCACCCAGGCACTCGCGAGAGGGCTTGACACCCAAATTGCCGGAGTCCCTTCCTAGCAGTCCATAGCGTGAGTGCAG
>CAYQTO010000025.1:28128-29019 GCA_964420455.1 uncultured Candidatus Sumerlaeota bacterium
AGGCTCCGCAGCCGGAATCCTTGCCGGCCCCGCGTCGCAGCCGCCAACAGCTCCTCATCGCGCTCGCCAGAATTAGGCAGACGCGTCTGCGCGCGGCCTGCCCGTCTCCAGTTTGTCTCCCATGGCCCCAACAAAATCCATCCCCAAGGACGCTTGATCCCATGGATCAACTGACGGCCGAGCACCCTGCGCCGGGCGCTCGCCTTGCCGATCACTTCATTGAAAAAATCGAGTCCCGCACCGCCACCATCGGTGTGGTCGGCCTCGGCTATGTGGGACTGCCGCTGATCCTGGAGTTTCACGCCAAGGGCTTTCCCGTCGTCGGGCTTGATACCGACCCGGCAAAGATCGAGGCGCTCGCCGCCGGGCGGTCCTACCTCCTGCATATCGACGGCGAGCGCACCGCCGCCATGGCCGCCAGCGGGCGGTTTCGCGGAGCCAGCGACATGTCCCTCGCCACCGACTGCGACGCCCTGCTCCTTTGCGTGCCGACACCCCTCAACGACTACCGCGAGCCGGACATCAGCTACGTCACCGGGACGGCGGCGGCCCTCGCCCCCCACATGCGCCGCGGCCAGTATATCTGCCTCGAGTCGACGACCTATCCGGGAACCACCGAGGGATACATGATCCCCATCCTCGAGGCCGGATCGGGCCTCAAGGCGGGCGAGGACTTCTTCGTCGGCTACTCCCCCGAGCGCGAAGACCCCGGCAACGCCCAGTTCAACACCGGGAGCATCCCCAAAGTGGTCGGTGGCCACACGCCCGACGCCCAACGGGTCGGCGTCGCCCTGTATAGCTCGGTCATCGTCAACGCGGTGCCGGTCTCCTCCTGCGGCGCGGCGGAAGCCACCAAGCTCGTCGAGAATATCTTCCGCTGCGTCAACATCG
>CAYQTO010000026.1:0-10004 GCA_964420455.1 uncultured Candidatus Sumerlaeota bacterium
TGATGACGGGGGCGAGGCGGTCAGCGGCGGCGAGGATTGCCTCCAGGTAGGGCTCGGGATTCACGGCGGGCTCGCCGTGGAGTTTCTCGAGGATGTCGTTGGTGTCGGCGGAAAGCTGGCGGAAGCGCCCGGCGAAACGGTCGCGGTTGCGCAGGTCGCTGGCGCGGATGCCCTGGCGGGCCACCTTGCGGGCGTAGGCGACGCCAATGCCGCGGCCCGTGGTGCCGATCTTGCCATGGCCCAACTGCTTCTCCCGAACACGGTCGAGGATGCCATGCTGCGGCAGGATCAGATGGGCGTTCTCGCTCACGAGGAGCTTGCCGAGGACGTCGATGCCCTTTTGCGCGAGGCCGTCGATCTCCTGCACCAGCCCGAGCACGTCGACCACGACGCCATTACCGATCACGCTGGTCACGCCCTCGTGGAGCACGCCGGAGGGAAGCGTGTGGAGGATGAACTTGTCCTCGCCGATGACCACCGTGTGGCCGGCGTTGTTCCCCCCCTGATAGCGGGCGACGATGTCGGATTTCGGCGCGAGCACGTCGACGATCTTGCCCTTGCCTTCGTCCCCCCACTGACAGCCCACGACGACTTTGACGGCCACGCTTGCGTCCTTTCCCTTCGATCTGTCTTCCGCACGGCGAATGGGGACACTCCATTGCGGATGCGGTCGGCACAATCCCGAAGTCGTGGGAAACCGCGGCGAGCCGGCCCCGGACAGGGAAAAAGGAAAGGGCCCCGGAATCCGGGGCCCTTGGGAAACTCACGGGGTCTGCGTGATGGCGCGGCTCAGTCCTTCTTCTCCTGCTCCTCGCCGCCTTCGCCGCCACCTTCGCCATCCTTCTTCCCTTCGCCGTCGTCCTCGACGTCTTCCTCGAACTCGTCGTCATCGTCAAAGCCGAGGTCCTCGTCGTCTTCGAAGTCCTCGAAGTCGTCGTCCTCATCATCGAACTCGCTACGCGAGCGCATCAGGCGATAGATGAGGTAGAGGACGATGATGACGATGATGATGATGAAGATGAGGCGGCCGAGGCTGAACTCGCCTTCGGGCTCGACCTGGGGGGCGGGAGCGGGGGCCCGGGTCGCGGAGGGAGCCGGGGCGGGGGCCTCGGCGGCGATCGCCTCGGCATCCTCGCTCAGCTGGTTGCGCACGTTGTTAATGCGCTGACGAACGTTGGTGATCGTGTTCTCGATCTCGAACTGGCGGCGCTGGAGGGTGGTGATGGTGTCGGTGATGTTGCCGGCATTGGTCTCAAGCTCCGCGAGGGAGGACTCGAGGGAGCGGAGCTCATTGGCGAGGTTGCCAATGATCTCACCGCGCATGTCGCTGGCGGCGGGAGCGGCGGGGGCGGCCTGCTGCTGGCGCTGCTGCGGGGGGGTCTGCTGCTGGGGGGAGTTACACGAGGAAGCAAGAACGACAAGGGCGACCAGCAGGGCCGGGAAAAGCTTCAGTAGGCGCACCAGAAAAATCCTCCAGTCGGTTGGTCCCGATTTATGCCGGGGTGGTGTCGAGGCAAAGCGAGAGTCAGGCAACGGTTCCGTCGCGCATTGGGTCAAGGAATTTTGCCGGAGGAAGTTCGTCCCGGACGGACCCGGGCGAGCTCCCAGAAGGTTGATTTCACTGAATTTCCAGAATGGCCTTGCGAAGGCGCCGGAGAAGAGCGAGGCGGGCCGCTGTCGCCGCGGCGGTGTTTTCGGCAACGTGCGCCATCGCGTTCTCGACATCCGCAAGGAGCCGGGCGCGGTCCTCCTCCGGGGTGCCCCGGCGGGCGTCGCGGAATTCCGCCCAGCGGGTGAAGGGGTCCGCACCGGGCTCGCCGCGGAAGGCATCGGGGCCGGGAGGGGCGGGCGCCTCGAGGGCGGAGGAGCGAAAGAGCCACCTGCGGGCGCCACCGGGCTCCTCGCGCCAGATTCCCACCGGCCGGCCGCGCCGGGCAATGCGGCGCACCTGCGCGGGAAGTAGCAGCAGGGCCGCGTAGAGGTCCGGCCGGCGGACGCGCGTCAGCGCCAGCGCCTGCTCCTCCCGCCATTCGGCGATGCGCCCATGATTTCCCGATAGCAGCACCTCCGGGACCCGCCGGCCTTCGAAGTCCTCCGGCCGGGTATACTGGGGCGCCTCGAGGAGTCCGTCGGTGAAGGACTCGGTCTCCGCCGACGCCTCGTTGCCAAGGACACCGGGAAGAAGTCTCACAACCGCGTCCATCACAGCCAGCGCGGGGAGCTCACCACCGGTGAGGACGAAATCGCCGAGGGAGATTTCCCGGTCGATGCGCGTTTCCAGCACGCGCTCGTCGATGCCCTCATAGCGTCCGCAAAGGAACGCGAGGGCGCCGTGGCAGGCGAGTTCCCGGGCGAGGTCCTGCGTGAAGACGTCACCGCGTGGGGAAAGGTGAATGGCGAGGGGTCGGCCCGGGGCGCCGGGAGGCCCGATCGTGCCGTCGAGCGCGCGAGCCGCGACGTCTGCCCGCATGACCATCCCGGCGCCGCCGCCATAAGGCGTGTCGTCAACGGTCCGGTGCGCGTCCTCGGCAAAGTTGCGTATATTCACGTTGTGGAGAGTAATGCGGCCCTCGGCGCGGGCCCGGCCCATGATCGATTCGCCCATGTAGGCGTCGATCAGGCCGGGGAAGAGGCTGAGGACCGTGAGGCGCATGGCGGGCGGGCGCGGGGCTCAGGCCTTGTCTGCTTCGCCGGGCTCCTCGGGCGTCTTCATGCGTTCTTCCATGCGGTGGATGGCCTTCTCCGCGTGGCGGGCCTCCTCGTCAAAGAAGGCGCGGCCGGCGAGGAAGAACTCGCGCTGGGCCGAGAGCACCCGGCGCGAGAATTCCGGGTCCAGACGGTCGAGAAAACGCACGTATCCGCCGAGGACGTTCTTCTTCACGCTGCGGACGAATTGGACACTGTCATACATGGGCAGGAACTCCGGGGGTTGCTGATCACGGGCAGGTGCCGTCGTGTGCGAAAAGCGTGCAGACCGCGATGGCGGATGGCAAGCCCACGCGGCCCTATTGGACGAACCAGAGGCTGGATTCCTCGAACAGGGGCGCGCCGGGGGTGGCAGGCTCGAAGCTGAGGGTGAAGGGGAGCGAGGAGTTGCCAAGGACGAGGAAGCGGATGCCGACGTGGGCGGTGGAGCAGGGCGCGAGAGTGAGGGCGCCGTCGAACCCGGCCAGGAGGGAATCGTCGAGGGTGGACTGGTTGGGGCCGGCCCAGTCGGTGCGGACGGGGGCGTTATCGAAGGCATGGGGATCGAGCGGCGACTGGGACACGACCACCTGATAGGCGAGGCCGATGTCGGCGTTGCTCTTGCCGAAGCGGATATCGAGGGCGCGGGGTTCCGCAGGGTTGGAATTGGCGAGTTCGAACTCGAGCCGGTAGTCGATCATGTAGTTGCCGACGGTATCGCCGGGGCCAAAGCCGGGATGCAGGAGCATGTCGGCGGTCTGGCGGCTGACGGGGCAGCCCTGGGCCTGGACGGCGGAGAGGGCCATGGGGAGGTCGATGCCGCGGGCGGGGACCGCGTTGACGTCGATGAGGGCGGGGTCGTTGCGCCATTCAAAGCTGGGAAAGACACCGGTGGCGCGGGAGAGTTCGCACCCCTGGGGCGGGCGGGAGAGGTCAAGGAACGTCTCGCCGTTGCCGCCGGCAACATCAAGGAGCCCCTCGGCGAGGGCGGTGTTCTGGGAGATGTCGGCACGGGGGATGCCGACGATGGCGACCTCGAGCGAGGGGTCGTCGCCCTCGACGTCGGCCTGGACGCGGCCAAAGCAGTTCACGTTCGCGCTCAGGTCCGGCCCGTTGGGGAACCCGGCAAAGGCCTTGCCGTAGGCGATGACGGTTCCCTCGCCGGGCTGGAGAGTCACCGTGTCCACGGGCGTGTCCCAGTCATTGGCGAGGACCCGCGACCCCAAGGTGGATTCCATCTCGTGGACGTTGGCGATGATGCCGTCGGTCACGATGACCTGGCGGGGGGTGATGGTCACGGGGTTGGCGCCGGTGTTCCTTGTATAGACGACGACGCGGCGGGGCTGGCTGCCATCGCCCGGCTGGGTGATGTGAAAGATGAAGATGTCGAAGTCGTCGTCGATGGTGGTGAAGCCATTATTCGTTTGGGTGCGGAGGTTGAGCGGGATGGGATCGTTGTCGGCGGGGGGAATGACCGGGTTGGTGGTGTACAGGACGCCCGGTGTGGTGAAGACCTCGGGGAGGTCGGAGTGGATGGTATAGACGGTGTCGGGATGGGGCTGGAGGGAGCCGGGGAGGGCGGGGCCGCTGCAGATGCCACAGCCGGTGGGCGTCTGGGAAGGGAAGGTGGTGGTGGGGCCGCCGCATCCGGGCGGGTCTGCTCCGAGATAGTCGAAGCGGACCGCATCGGCGGAGAGAAAGCCGGTGGAGAAGGGGTCCTCGGAGAGGGTGACCCGGGCGGTCTCGAGCGGATCGAAGCGGAAGGCGCCAAGGGCCACCCATTCGCTGCCGCGGGTGCGCTGGTCGACGACGACCTCCGTGGTGCCGGCCGCATGGGTCACCCGGTAGGGGGCACGGTCGACGCGGTTCGGCGCCGCCACCCACCAGGCGGAGACCTGCCAGTAGCCAGTCTCCGGGAGCGGGGCGTCCCACCGCACGGAGTCAAAGATGCCGCTTCGTTCAAGCACGAGCGAGTCGGTGCCGTAGAAGCCCGGGTTGGCGGAGGCCTGCCAGGAACCGAGGACCACCGCAAAGCCGGGATCGGCATTGTCGACGATGACGGGTTCCTGGGCGCGGACGACCGCTGTCAGCCCAAGGGTAAGACTCGTCCCGACAAAAAAATGACGAACCAACATGTGAGGACCTCCCCGAGTCGAACCGTTCTTGAACCCCCCCGACGCACTGGGGGCAACCGCATCATCCGGGTGCGGGGGAATTTTTGGAGGAATCCCGCGAGGGTTCTTGACCTCGCCCCCCACCGTTCCCCTTATCTCGGAAGCTTTCGCGGTCAACAAGTGCCCGAAATGGGGCGTCCCACCGCCAAGGCCATCCACCCCGACGGGAAGGTTCGATGAGCAAGACCGCGCGCCTGGTTCTCCAGGACGGCAGCAGCTACGAAGGACGCTCCTTCGGCGACGAGTCCTCCATCGCTGGCGAGGTCGTCTTCAACACCGGCATGGTCGGTTACCCGGAGACGCTGACAGATCCCTCCTACCGGGGACAGATCCTCGTGCTGACCTACCCGCTCGTGGGAAACTACGGCGTGCCGGGTCCGAACCCGGATTCCCCCCTTGGCCTGCCCTTCGAATCGGGGCGCATCCAGGTGCAGGCCCTCATCGTTTCCGACTACTCGGAAGATTTCAGCCATTGGAACGCGAAGCGGTCGCTGGGCGACTGGCTCCGGGAGCACCGCATCCCCGGCCTGACCGGCATCGACACCCGCGGCCTGACGATGAAGCTCCGCGAGAGCGGTACCATGCTCGGCCATGTGGAATTCGAGGGCGACCGGCCCCGGGACTACGACCCCAACGAGGTGAACCTCCTGCCGGAGGTCAGCGTCGCCGAACCGGTGACCTACGGCGCGGGAGACCGGCGCGTGCTGGTCGTCGATTGCGGGGGGAAAAACAACATCATCGAGAACCTGGTCCGCCGCGGGTTCGAGGTCGTCCGCGTGCCCTGGGACCACGACTTTGCCGCAACCCCCGCGGACGGCATCATGGTGACGAACGGCCCCGGCGATCCCAAGCAGGCCGCCGTCACGATCAGCAATCTGCGCAAGGCGATCGAGGCGGACCGGCCGATCTTCGGCATCTGCCTCGGTCACCAGCTCCTGTCGCTCGCCATCGGGGCCGACACCTTCAAGCTCAAGTACGGCCACCGGAGCCAGAACCAGCCGGTCGTGGAGTCGGGAACGAACCGTTGCTACGTGACGTCGCAGAACCACGGCTTCGCGGTGGAACCGTCGAGCCTGCCGGAGGGATGGGAGGTGTGGTTCACGAACCTGAACGACGGGACCAACGAGGGAATCCGCCACCGCGAGCGCCCGATCCGCAGTTGCCAGTTTCACCCGGAGGCGGCGCCGGGGCCAGTGGACACCGGCTACCTGTTCGACGAGTTTGCGGAGATGGTGCGCCGCGCGCGCTGACCCCCCGCCGTCTCCAAAGATATCGGCCCCGCGGCGGGCCGGATGCACCGGCGGAGGGTCGACGCCCCCGCCCTCCCGCGAAGAGGCCACCATGAAGAAGACACCCCGGAAGGTCCTTATCCTCGGCAGCTCGGCTCTCAAGATCGGCGAGGCCGGCGAGTTCGACTATTCCGGTAGCCAGGCCATCAAGGCCCTCCGCGAGGAGGGCATCCATACCATCCTCATCAACCCCAACATCGCCACCAACCAAACGTCGGAGGACCTCGCCAACGAGGTGTACTTCCTGCCGGTGACGCCGGAGTTTGTGGAGAAGGTGATCGAGAAGGAGCGGCCGGACGGATTGCTGCTGAGCTTCGGCGGGCAAACGGCGCTGAACTGCGGCGTGAAGCTGTTCGAATCCGGCGTGCTCGAGAAGTACAAGGTGGAGGTCCTCGGGACGCCGGTGCGTGCGATCCTCGACACCGAGGACCGGGACCTGTTCGTGCGCAAGCTGCGGGAGATCGACGCGAAGACGCCCCGGAGCGTGGCGGTGACGACCCTGGAGGAGGCGCTCGAGGTCGGCCGCGAGATCGGCTATCCGGTGATGCTCCGGATCGCGTATGCACTCGGCGGGCTTGGATCCGGCATGTGCGCCGACGAGGAAACCCTCCGGGAACGCGCCAGCAAAGCCCTGCGCTACGCATCCCAGATCCTCGTCGAGGAATACCTTAAGGGGTGGAAGGAGGTCGAATACGAGGTCGTCCGCGACGCCTATGACAACTGCATCACCGTCTGCAACATGGAGAACTTCGACCCGCTGGGGATTCACACGGGCGAGTCGATCGTGGTGGCGCCGAGCCAGACGCTGACGAATCGCGAGTACCACATGCTCCGGGAAATCTCGATCCGGGTGATCCGCCACATCGGGATCGTGGGCGAGTGCAACATCCAGTTCGCCCTCGATCCGTACTCGGAGGACTACCGGATCATCGAGGTGAATGCGCGGCTGTCGCGGAGTTCGGCCCTGGCCAGCAAGGCGACCGGTTACCCGCTGGCGTTCATCGCGACCAAGCTGTCGCTCGGCTACGCGCTGAGCGAACTGCCCAACTCGGTGACCAAGGTGACCAAGGCGTTCTACGAGCCGGCCCTCGACTACTGCGTGGTGAAGATCCCCCGGTGGGACCTGAAGAAGTTCAACAAGGTGACGCGGAGGATCGGTTCGGCGATGAAGTCCGTCGGCGAGGTGATGGCGATCGGACGCAGCTTTGAGGAAGGGCTGCAGAAGGCGCTGCGGATGCTCGAGATCGGGGCGAAGGGCCTGGTGGCCAACGTCTCCTGGAAGTTTGACGACCTGGACACGGAACTCCAGCAGCCGACTGACGAGCGGATCTTTGCCATCGTCGAGGCCTTGAAGGCTGGATATACGGTGGACCGGATCCACGAGCTTTCGCACATCGACCGGTGGTTCCTTCACAAGATCCAGCGGGTGGTGGAAATCCGCAACCGGATCGCCGGGGCGAGGCTGGCGTCGATCGACGAGGCGTTGATGCTCGAGGCGAAGCGGGCCGGATTCAGCGACGAACAGGTCGCCCTGCTGACCGGTGCGAACGAAAACGCCGCCCGCACCCACCGGCGCCAACTCGGCGTGACTCCGGTCGTCCGCCAGATCGACACCCTCGGCGCCGAGTACCCCGCCAGGACCAACTACCTTTATCTGTCGTACCACGGCGACCGCGACGACCTCGAGTTCCTCGAGCTCAATTCGGTGCTCGTGCTCGGGTCGGGAACCTACCGCATCGGCAGTTCCGTCGAGTTCGACTGGTGCTGCGTCAACACCGCGCGGACGCTGCGGGAACTTGGCTTCAGCACCGCCATGCTGAACTACAATCCGGAAACCGTAAGCACCGACTACGACGAGTCGGACAAGCTGTTCTTCGACGAGATCAACCTCGAGACGGTCTTCGAGATTAACCAGAAGATCCGGCCGCTGGGCGTGATCGTTTCCATGGGGGGCCAGGTGCCGAACAACCTGGCGACGAAGCTGCACGCGGCGGGGGTGCGGATCCTGGGCACCTCGCCGGAATGCATCGACAACGCGGAAAACCGCCAGAAGTTCTCGACCATGCTGGATGAGTTGGGAGTGGACCAGCCGGATTGGCGCGAGCTGACAACGCCGGAGGGGGCCTTCGCCTTTGCCAACCAGGCGGGGTATCCGGTGCTCGTGCGCCCGTCCTATGTGCTGAGCGGGGCGGCGATGGCGGTGGCAACGAACGACGAGGAGCTGGACAAGTTCCTGAGGCGCGCGGCGGATGTCTCGCCGGAGCACCCGGTGGTCATCAGCAAGTTCCTTGAGAACGCGAAGGAGATCGAGTTCGACGCGGTGGCCGCGGATGGCGAGATCGTGGTCTACGCCATCAGCGAGCACGTGGAAAATGCGGGCGTGCATTCGGGCGACGCGACGCTGGTGCTGCCGCCGCAACGCACCTACCTGGAGACCGCCCGACAGGTCCGCGCGGCCTCCGTGCGCATCGCCCGGCGCCTGCGCATCAACGGCCCCTTCAACATCCAGTACATCGCCCGCAACAACGAGGTGAAGGTGATCGAGTGCAACCTGCGCGCCTCGCGGAGCTTCCCCTTCGTCTCGAAGATCATGCGCCACAACTTTATCGAGACGGCGACGAAGGTCATCGTGGGCCGACAGGTCGAGAAGGTGGAAAACGCCCTGTTCGAAATGGATTACGTGGGCGTCAAGGCGCCGCAGTTTTCCTTCACCCGGCTGGAGGGCGCGGACCCAACCACCGGCGTCGAAATGGCCTCGACGGGCGAGGTGGCCTGCCTTGGCGATGACTTCGAGGAGGCGTTCCTCAAGGCGTTGCTGAGCGTGGGCTACCGGCTGCCGGTCCGGTCGGTGCTCCTGTCCACGGGGCGGCTGGAATCGAAGGTGGAACTTCTCGAGCCGGTGCGGACGCTGTCGACTCTGGGGATCGAGCTGTACGCCACCCACGGGACGGCGGAGTTCCTCCGGAAAAACGGTGTCGAGGCAACAGAGCTCAACTGGCCCCTCGAAAAGTCCGAGCCCAACACGGTAACGTATATACGCGAGGGACGCATCGACCTGGTCATCAACCTGCCGAAGAACTTCCAGGACGAGGAGTTGACCAACGACTACCTGATCCGGCGGGCAGCGGTGGATTTCGCCATTCCGATCATCACCAATCGCCAGATTGCGATGCGCTTCGCGGAGTCCATCGCCCGGCGGTCGGTGGAGGACCTGGCCATCAAGCCCTGGAGCGCCTACCGGTAGGGAGCCCCATCGACGGGAAGGGGTGACGAAGTGAATGCCTCCCTTTCCCCGTCCGCTCGCCTGCACTCGCCATCTACCCGCCCCCCGGGGGCTCCCTGGGGGGCCACCCCCCCCCGGCGTGCGCGGGGCGCTTCTGATCCCATTCTTTCAAAGCCGGGGTTGAGTTCTGTTGAGGGGGGACGTAAATCGGTTTTCGCAGCCCGCTGATGGCCTGATTGATCCCCCCGCGCAGGAGACGGCGAGATGAGCGATTGGTATCGTGATCTGGAGCCAGTGGCGGCGGCCCGGCGGCGCCTGGGCGAGGCGACGGTCCGGGAGGCGGACCAGTTGGTGGCCATCAACGAGCAGCTCGGCCGGCTGGAGACGCGCCTCCTGCGCAAGGGGATCGACTTTGCGGACCAGCGCCTTCGGGGGCTCCTTGCGGTCGTCCACGACTTCGACGACCTGGTCGACGCGGTCCGCCGGGACATCCGCCATGAGGACTGCCCGGCCCTCTTCAACCCCCATTACGAGAATCCCGAGGTCGCCATTCGGCGGCGCCTCGTCGATATCTACCTGCTGGACTACGAGCGTTCCATGACCCAGCTGCTGCCGACGTTGCTGGCGGTTGCC
>CAYQTO010000026.1:10014-28535 GCA_964420455.1 uncultured Candidatus Sumerlaeota bacterium
GGTTGCCGGATGGACCGAGCGCTTCTTTCGCACGATCCTGAAGCAGAACTCGCAGGGCGAGATTCCGCGGCTGAACGAGGAAAACGTCCGGCGGCTGGGGATTGCGATCCGGCGGCTGGAGAAGATCGCGGACTTCCTCCGGCTGCTGGGGGCGGGGCGCCGGCTTGCCCGGCTCGAGACCTCCCGCGAGCGCGTCTATGCGGCCGCCGGCCGTCTCCGCGACGCCCTCGACATCCGGGGCATCACCGCCAACACGCTCCCGGACCCCGGACGCTACCTCGACGCGTTTATCGTCCAGGAGGATGCGGAAAGCGTCGACGAGGACGCGGCCGCCTTTGCAAAGTTGTACGAGCCGTCGGAGTTTCGCCGCGACTTCGAGACGTTTCACCGGGGATACGAGCGCCGCCGCCAGGAACTTCGCAGCCTGCGCGACGACTTCCAGGCACTTCTCCGCGACACCTTCAATGCCCACTACATGGCCAAGCAGGCCAAGTCCCTTCCCCCGTTCTGTATAGAAACCAATACGGGGCGGGTGCTCGACGCGGACGAGGTGTTCACGGCGTTGGCGGAATCGACGCCGGACTGTGGCCTGCTGCGCGAGCGGGCCCGCCGCTCCTCCCTCCACTACTTCACGGCGGACCGGCATTACCCGCTGGCCGATGTGCCCTGGCGGATTTACCTGCTGGTGCCGCCGGTGTTCTTCGATCGTCAGGGGGCCGCGGCCCTCGCCCCTCTGGAGGAGGACCTCTCGGAAAACGACCCGCGCCTGTGGGAAGCGCTCAAGCGCCGGCTCGCGGACGCCCGGGGCGAACGCCTCGCCCGCATCCTCGCCCGCGAGGCCCGCCTCCTGGAGCAGGAAGCCCAGATCGCCATCCCCGAACCGCTCCGCGACTGGATCGCCGCGTTGCCCGAACGCGACGGGTGGTGGCAGTACGACCCGTCCTGGCTCGACGAGGACGCCCCGGCGCCGGTCTTCCGCGAACTCGTCCGCGCGATGGCCGCCGCCTGGCATTACGCCCCCGCCCTCCGCGAAATCGACGAGAAGTTCGGCGACACACCGGTGCCCACCGCCGAGACGATCCACGAACTTTCCCACCGCCTCGGCGAAATCCACGAGATCGTCTCCCGCGCCCGCGCCGCCCTCGAGGTCTTCCAGCGCGACGCCGTCGATGCCTTTCCCGAGGATTCCCTCGACGAGCCCATCGAGCTGTTTACCGCCATGCTTGAACTCGAGGACCGATTCCGCGAGGGGCTGCGGCTGGCCTACGAGGAGGGGCGCCTCAACCACGAGACCCTCAGCGGCCGATGCCTCGATGTGGAGTCGCTCCGGCTCTACGACCTGGAGGAGGTCACCGGCCGGCTGATGGCGGCCGCCTCGCCCCTTGAGGTCGCCCGCATGGCCGCCCGCATGCGCATCGACCTCCTGTGCTGGGAGGGGCTCCACCGCATCGACCAGGAAATCCTGGAACACGTGTTTCGCCGTTTCCCGAACCCGACGGACTACTGGACCCTGGAGACGGGGGGACTCGACGAGATCGGCGCCCTGTTGTCGAAGGAACAGAGCGGCCGCTGGGAGGAGTTCCGCCAGGCGATCGGTCGATCGAAGGCGGAGCATGTGCTGGGGCCGCTGTTGAGGAGGCTCGACGAAGGGGAGGTGGAATCGCCGGCGTTGGAAGAGGAGCTGGAGCTGCGGGCGTGGGAGGAGACCTCGATCGCGTCGATGGGCGGCCCGGGGGAGGACGCCTTGCCGGGGCGGCTCCGGGACACGGCCGCGCCACTGCTGCTGTTCCTCGCCGAGCACCAGGGCGAAACCCTCGAGGCCGTGGCCGTCTATACGGAGCGGCAGGACCGCGCGGCGCTGGGGAGGGTGTGCCGGCTCGAGCGGCCCCTCGCGGAACTTGCCCCCATCCGCGAGCGCATGGGCGCACTCGAAAAGCACCCCGCCTGGGCATCGCTCCCGACGCCGGTACGCCACTTTTTCCGCGGTCGGCTCGACGACCTGGCGACGATCGACGAGACCTTCCACGGAGTCCTTGCGGCAGCCTACGAGGCAGGCCAGCTGGACCAGGACCTGCTCCCGGGGAAGGCAATCCTCTTCGACGACGGCGAGGCGCGGCTCGTGGAGGCGGCACCGGAAATCCGCAAACTCGATGAGTTGACCACGCCACAGGCCTGCCTCGAGGCGATGCGCGACAACCCGGTGGATTGCCTTGGGGCGCAGGGCTACGGCCAGCTCAGCACCGACTACGGCCGGACCGTGCTCCAGCGCTTTGGCGACCCGGCGGCGTGGCTCGAAACCGACGGGCGGGCGATCCGCTACCTCGAGGCGTGCCTGCGGGACGGCGCCCCGGCCGGCGTCACGACCTTCCTCGAGGAAGTGGGCCGCACGAAAAGCAAGGCCATCCGGCAGGAGATCGAGGAGCGCCTGAGGGCCCTCGGAGCGGGGGAGACGGAAGGCCTCGCGGAGGCGTGGCGGGCCGAAGGATGGCGCTACGCGTCGCTGCCCACACTGCGGAACCAACTGAAGGATTCCGGCCTGGCGCAAGTAAGCAACTTCGTCGGCGGCCTGCTGTTCACGGGCAGCGCCAAGAACAAGCGGGTGGAACGGCGCGTGGAGCAGTACCGCGAGGCGATCCTGGAACACCTGGCGTGGGCGCGGGGCGAGCGCGATGCGCCGCCGCGCGTGCCCGGAGAAAACGACACACCGCCCCCGACTTGACACCTCCCGCAACGGCGACCTTGATGAGTCGGCCTCTCGCGGCGAAAATCCGCGACCGGCCTCCGAAACATGAAAGGACCCGGTAGCGAATGAAGATCCACGAATATCAGGGCAAGGAACTCCTGGCCGAGTTTGGCGTGCCCACCCCGAAGGGGCGGGTGGCAACGACGGTGGCCGAGGCGGAGAAGGTGGCGGGCGAGTTGATGTGCTGGCCGGTGGTCGTGAAGGCGCAGGTGCACGCTGGCGGACGCGGCAAGGCCGGCGGCGTCAAGGTCGTCAAGGACATGGACGCGCTGCGCGCCGCCGCCAAGGCGATCCTCGCCCTCGAAATCAAGGGCAACCCGGTCCGCAAAGTCCTTGTCGAGCCCGGCGTCGACATCAAGACCGAGATCTACCTTTCCATCGTCCTCGACCGCGACGCCCAGCGCCCCATGATCATGGCCTGCGCCGAGGGCGGCATGGAGATCGAGGAACTCGCCGTGGAGAAACCCGAGGCCATCCTCAAGCTCCATCTCCCGCCCACCTATGGCTACCAGGCCCACCACTTCCGCCAGGTGGCCGACTTCCTTCGCATTCCCGCCCCCACCCTCAAGTCCTTCAAGGCGATCCTCGACGGCCTGGTCGCCCTGTTCTACGCGAAGGACTGTGACATGGTGGAAATCAACCCGCTGGTGATCACCGGCTCGGGCGAGGCACTTGCCCTCGATGCAAAGGTGACCTTCGACGACAACGCCCTCTTCAAGCACCCCGAGTTGGAGGACCTCCGCGACGAGGGGGAGGAGGAGCCGCTCGAGGTGGAGGCGCGGAACAAGAAGATCAACTATGTGAAGCTCGACGGGCGGATCGGCTGCATCGTCAACGGGGCCGGGCTCGCCATGGGCACCATGGACATCGTGAAGCACTTCGGCGGCGAGCCGGCAAACTTCCTCGACATCGGCGGGGGCGCCAAGGCCCAGCAGGTCGCCGACGCCCTCGCGCTCATCACCTCCGACCCGGCGGTCAACACCATCTTCTTCAACATCTTCGGCGGCATCGTGCGGTGCGACCTCGTGGCGGAGGGAATTCTCACGGCGCTCGATACCCTCGAGAACTTCGACTACCCGATCGTCATCCGCCTTTCCGGGACGAACGAGGAGAAGGCCCGCGAGATGCTCAAGGATACGGACCTCATCATCGCCGAGACGATGTCCGAAGGCGCGCAGAAGGCGGTGGAGATCAGCAAGCGAGCGGCGGCCGTCTGACCCTTAGAGGACCCCCCACCACCGCTCGAATTCCTCCTCGGAAACACCCAACCGGACCTCCTCGAACCCTCGGGGAGGTCCCTCGCTTTGGAGGTCGCGGCGCTCGAAGACGAGGAACCCCTTGGCGGAGAAGGACAGGCGGTCGCGGAGGAACCAGCGGGGCTCGTAGCGGGCGCGAAACTCCGCCGAGGCAACGAATGGGCGTAGGTGCGGCACCGTCGGCTGGTACCGCATCGACCGGGGCCAGAAGGTGGAGCCGGAGGTGGACTCGATGACGAGGTACTCGGGGCGGCGCTCGTCGAGGAGGTCCATGGTGAGGCCGTCGCGGGCGACGCGGCGGTCGGCGAGACCGAGGAGGTCCATCACCCGCCGGTCCGCCCCCATGTGAAAGCCCACCTGGCCGAGTTGGTCGATTCCAACCAAGGCATCCGAGGCAAGGTTGTCGCGGACCCACCGGCCGGCCTCCGCATTGATAAAGATCGGCTCGTGGAGGAACCAGCGCAGGCGGTCGGCGAGGTTGTAGGTGCGTGGCTCGACCAGCCGGACGAGGAGCCGCGAGCGTGGCGCATCACCGTTGCCCTTGAAGTAGCGATAGAGGGGGCCCTCGGCAAAGAGCGTGACGGGGACCCAGGCGAGAAGGAGGGCAGCCATCGCGAGGCGTGTCCGTGCCGGCCGGCCGCGAGGAGCGGTTCGCAACGCCTCCAGCACGAGCAGCCACACCCCAACCACCGTGGGCACAAAGGCGGGCGCCAGGTAGCGAAAGCCGATGTTGAGCGCGTCGCCCGCACGGAGCTGAAACAGGGCGGCAGCGGCAAGGAGCAGGAGGCAGCCCACGGCGAGGGGGCGGTGGGCCTTGTGGCGCCACGCCACCCCACAGCCCACGATGGCGACCACCGGCAGCAGCGCCCGCGTGGTGGCATACGCGACCAGGGATTCCACGCCCAGCCCCTCCGGGCGCTTGGCGATGACCGTGTTCGGCAGCCAATCGCCGTAGTACGCCTGACGAAGGACGAGGTGGGCGAGGAAGAGGGCGATCGGTATAGAGAGATAGACGGCAAGGGCAGCCCGGCGGCGCCCGCCGGGGGCGGCCATCCAGGCCACCGGCGCGAGCGCCAGGGCAAAGCCGATGCCCTCGGGCCGGAGGAGCACCGCCGCCCCCGCCAGCACCGCCGCCACCACGGCGGAGCCGCGTGTCCCCAGAACCAGCAGCGCACCACCCAGCGCCGCCGCGTAGGGCACCGTTTCCAACCCGCGGTCGTCGTGGTAATGCAGGTAGGGGGCAACGGCCAGCGCGACCGGCAGCCACCATCGGGCGATCAACGTGGTTCCGAGGCGGCGGCCGGCCCACCAGCCCCCAACGATCAATCCTCCGAAGGCCAACGTGGCCAGTACCCGCGCCGCCAGATGCAGGGGCACGCCCAGAGTCCCAAAAGGGGCGAGCACCAGCACCCAGAGGAGGTTCGAGTAACCCTCCACGCGCTCGCCCGGATTGTAGACGAGCCCATGGCCCCGGGCCAGTTGCTCCGCATAACGGAAGGTAATGAACGCGTCCTCGCCGAGGTGTGTATACGTTGTGATGGCGAGGAAGAGGAAGACGACGAGGAGGAGGGCGAGGAAGCCGGCATCGCGGCGGAGGTCCGGCGGGTTCATGGTCCGGCCTCCGTGCGGCGCAGGGCGTAGGCGTCGGCGCGCTCGACGGCAAAGGCGCGGGCGAACTCGCGAATGACGGTGCGGAGGAAGCGGCGCTTGAAGGCGAGGGACTTGTCGAAGCCGGCAAGGGAGGGGCGGCGGTTGCCAAAGACGATGGGGCGGCGGCAATCAGTCGCGTCGATGGCGTGGAGGAGGAGAAGGACGGGAAGGCCGGGTTCGGCGAGGCGGGCGAAAAGGCTCCGCAGGGCGGAGGGCGTATAGACAAGGAGGGAGGCGCCGGTTAGGGGCAGCCGCCAGGGAGGGATGGTGCCGACGGGGATCTCGAGGAGAGTTGCCTCGCGGGGATTCTGGGCAGGTTTGCGGAGCGCGTGGCGACGGGGAAAGTAGGGGTGCCGCGGCGCACGGCCGTAGGCCACGCGGCCGAACTGGCGCTTGCCCGGGATCCAACGGCGGGAAAGGGCAAGGTCCGCCGCGCGCAGAAGGGGGGTGAGCGCCGTGGGGAGCAGGGATGCATCGTAGAGGTAGCCGTGGCGGGCGGCGGCGCGGAGGACCCGGGCGTCGACGTCGTAGCCGGGGGCGCGGAACCCCGCCGGCCTCGCGCCGATCTGCCGCAGGCGGGCGTCCGTGCGCCCCACCTCCGACAGGAGCACGCCGAAGGTCGCCCGCGTCAGCCCGAGCCGGTGCGTATAGCTGTGGTTGCCTAGCTCGTGCCCGGCGCGGAGGAGGCGCCGGGCGCGGCGGCGCTTGTGGGCGAGTTCGAGGTCACGGCCCACAAGGAAGAATCCGGCGGGCACCCCCGCCGCCGCGAGCAGCTCCTCCAGCACTGCCACTCCCTCGTCCCAGCACGGATCGTCGCGAAAGGTGTCGTCCTCGGGCCGGCCATAACAGCGCCGCACCGCCCAGAGCCCGTCCACATCCACCTGAAGAAAGCCGGGCGGCCGCGACATGGGGCCCCCGCCGTCAGCGCAGAATGCTGAACGAATCGAAGGAAGGAGCCACTTCCTTCCATTCGATGTCGATGTCGGTCACGTGGGAGAGGACCGGGCCCCGGTGGAGGTCCGTCAGGAACTCCGTCAGTGCCATCTCGTCCCCCTCGCCGTAGACCTCCACGGTTCCATCGCCGAGGTTGCGCACCCACCCGTTTACCTGGTGCTCGCGGGCGCTGTCGCGTGTATAGACACGGAAGCCGACCCGCTGGACACGGCCCCGCACGACGGCGTGAAACGCTGCGATGTTCTGTGTTCCGTCGCTCATCATTCGTCTGGTCTGCCGCCGAAGCGGCGCGTCACTTCCTCTTCGAGATCGTATTTCCGGAGCCGGTAGCCGAGGGTGCGGCGGGTGATGTTCAGGAGCCGCGCGGCCTGGGTCCGGTTGCCCTTGGTCTTCTGCAGGGCCTGAAGAAGGCAATTCTTCTCAATGTCCTCGAGACTGGCGGCACCGACAGCGCTTGCGGCCCCGAGGGCCGCCGCCGCGTTCCCCTCCGCGTCCTGCAAGGCCGCGGGCAGGTCCTCCACCCTTACCATCTCCCCATCGCCAAGGACCAGGGCATGCTCCACCGCGTTTTCCAGCTCGCGAATGTTCCCCGGCCACCGGTAGGCGTGCATGAGCCGGAGCGCCTCGTCGGAGAAACGCGGGGGTGCGCCGGCGGGCGAGAACTTCGCCGCGAAGTGCCTCACCAGATAGTCAAGGTCTTCCGGCCGCTCGCGCAGGGCCGGCAGCACCAGCGGCACCACGTTGAGACGGTAATAGAGGTCCTGGCGAAAGGTGCCCTGCTCGATCATGCGTTCAAGAGGGCGATTGGTCGCGGCGAGGAGGCGCACATCCACCTTGCGGGTCACGCTTTCGCCGACACGGCTGAACTCGCCCTGCTGGAGGACGCGGAGCAGCTTCACCTGGAGCGCGGGCGAGACCTCGCCGATTTCATCGAGGAGCACCGTACCCCCGTCCGCCACCGCAAAAACGCCGTCGCGATCCGACGTGGCACCGGTAAAGCTGCCCCTGATGTGGCCGAAGAGTTCGCTTTCGAGAAGGTTCTCGGGGAGGGCGCCGCAGTTGATCTTTACATAGGGGGCGTGGGCGCGGGGGCTGTTGGCCTGGATGAGGTCCGCGAGGACTTCCTTGCCGGTGCCGGACTCGCCACGGAGGAGCACCGAGGCGTTGCTGGCGGCGACCTTGAGCGCCTTGCGGTAGATCGCCTCCATGGCGGTGCTGGGGCATTGAACCCCCGGGCCCGCGGTACTGGCGGCGGGGACCGCTTCCCGCTTGGGCGCCACCTTGTCATCGCGGACTTCGCCTCCCGCCAGCAACCGTGCGAGCAACGGCTTGAGGTCCTCCTCCGCACTCACAGGCTTGGTAAGATAGTCGACCGCGCCGCGTTTCATCGCCTCCCGCACGGTCTCGACCGAGGCGTAGGCGGTCATGAGGATGACGTCGATGCCCGGGTCGATGCGCTTGACCCGGTCGAGGACCTCGAGGCCGTCGAGGCCGGGCATCCGCAGGTCTGTCAGGAGGACGTCGAAGCGGTCGGCCTTGAGGTTCTCGAGGGCTTCCTCGGGGACCGTGTGGGGGACGGCCTGGTATCCCGAGCGCTCGAGCGATCGCGCCAGCAGCATCGCCATCTTCTGTTCGTCGTCGAGGACCAGGATGCGTCCGGTGCTCACCGTGCCTTCTCCCGCCAGGACAAGAATGTTTCCTTCAACAGGCGCGCGCAGTCGTCCTCGAGGACGCCTGCGCTCACTTCGACCCGGTGATTGAAGCGGGGGTTGGCGAGGAGGTTCAACTCCTGTCCGCACGCGCCCCACCGGACATTGCTGGCACCGTAGACAACACGGGCGATGCGCGCCTGGAGAAGGGCGCCGGCGCACATGGGGCAGGGCTCGAGGGTGACGTAGAGAACGGCCCCGTCGAGGCGCCAGTCGCCGGTGCGGTGGGCTGCCTCGCGCAAGGCGAGGATCTCCGCATGGGCCGTCGGGTCGTCGAAGGTTTCCTTGCCGTCATGGGCCGCCCCCAGCACCCACCCGTCGCGCACGACAACCGCGCCGATGGGGACTTCGCCGCGCCGGGCAGACAGCCGCGCCCAGCCCAGCGCCCGGCCCATCCACCGCTCGTCCTCCCCGCCGGGCATCACAACGGGGGATCGATGAACCGGACGGTATCCCGGCTGAGGATGACCGGCGCGCCCTCCTCCGGCCGTAGCGTGATCGTTTCCTCCGTGTACTCGAGCACCACCGCGGTGACCACCTGGCCCGAGGCGAGGGTCAGGGTGCGAATCTCCCTGCTGGGGACAGAGCGGGGAACCGGCGTGGGGGTGGGGGGCGGTGTGGGGGTGGCGAAGGTGACCGGCTGGTCGCCGAGCGGATTCGACAGGAGCACCGGGGTGGGGTCCGCCAGGAGGGCCGCGGGCGGCGGGGAACTCATCCGCGCAAAGAGCCGAACCTCCGGGTCGCCCCGCAGCGGCCGGCCGGGCAGTGGACGCCCAGGCGCATTGCCGAACAGCACATTGGGCAGGCTCGCAAAGAATCCCCGCGACCGTGACCGCGCCGGGTCCGCGTAGTGATCCAGCAGTGTTCCCACCCCCCGCGACCGAACCACGTCGTACTGGTTCGTAAAGCCCCGGGTGAAATTCAGCCCACCCCGGAGGGAGACCACCCGTGCCGCTCCCGTGATGTTGTCATTCAGAAAGTTTGTCCAATCATCGAGGACATTGCCTTGCGGCGACACTCGCTCGTGAACCTCGAGCACGATTTCGTCCACAACGCCCTCGCGCCCCCACTCGATCCAATCCTGCATGCGGTCCGCGTAGGCGCTGGAACGCAGCCATCCGGCCCAGTCGGCGGGCGGCGGGCCGTCGGTGGGAAGGAGCACCCCGATCGTACGATCCTCGGGGAGGGAGTCGGCGAGGTCGAGCAGCAGGTTCGTCAGGCGGGAGCGGCGCCAGGCGCTCCAGGTGGGATTGTCGGCGGGTGGCGGGCCGTAGCCCCCCACCTGGCGGCGAAAGGCGTTCACGGCCCCATCGCTGTACCCCCAATCGCGGCCGGGATAATCCACCCCCCGGAACAGGTAGCCGTCCGGGCGGATCTCCGACTCGATTTCCTCGAGCAGCGAGACCAGTTGGGCCGTCGTCTCGGGATGGCCGGGATCATAATAGATCTGGTTGCTGGGGGTGATGAAGTCTTCCTCCAGACTGATGTTCCGGAGCTCGGCTCGCCGACCGACGGGGTTTTCCTCGGGAGGGCGACTGCCAAGGGCGGCATTGAACGCCGGCAGCAGGTCGACCACGGCGATCAGTTCCACGTCTTGCGGCAACTGCCCGGCGAGTTGCTCCAGCGGGTTCGTAAAGGTCGGGGTGATGAAGGGGAGCTCGACCTCGAGCCCGGATTCGTAGGCCGTGCCCGAGGCGATCCGTGCCTCCACATAGAGGCGGTTGAAGCCGGCGGCGCGGACATCACTGGCGGGCTGCTCGATCTGGCCGGAGGTCTGGAAGCCCTCGCTGGTGGCGCGGACATAGAGGCCGCGGACACCGGCGGAATCGATCGCGACCGTAACGGGAGCGGGGGTCATGGCCACGGGCGTTGCTGGGGGCTGGTCCTCGACGTCGAAGGGGTTCGCCGCCTCGCCCACTTCCGACGGCTCGTCGAAGGGGGAGTCGTCCGCCTGGCCAGTTGCCTCTTCGGCGAAGGGATCCGTCGGCTGTTCAGACGCGGGGGCGTCAAAAGGAGTCGTTGCGGTGGCATCGGTGCTGGGCTGTGCCGGCACACCGGCAAACGAGCCGGCCACAATCAGTGCGGTGTAAAGGACCGCGCGCCGTGGAAAAAGAAGCATGGAGACCGTAGAAACACGTGAGACTGGATTGGCCTGCTGGGGCCCTCAAGGCTGGGAGGACCATTCTTGCCCGCCGGGACGGGCTGCAAGGGCAAAGCCGGAGGTCAGGATCGGCGGGCCAGCAGGCTGCGGGCATGGGCCCGCATCGCCAAGCCGCCCACGCAGACCGCCGTGGCGCCAAGCACATCCATGGTCCAATCGGCCAAGTCCGTGGCCCGCGACCCGGTCAGTCCCTGCATCCACTCGTCGACCGCGCCGACAGCAGCGGGCAGGAGGATGACCGGCACCCAGGCGAAGGCCCCCCGTATCTCGATCCGTGGATCGAAGGGGTAGATCGACCGGAAGACGCAGACGGCAAGGCCGGCATAGGCCGTAAAGTGAAGGATCTTGTCGAGCCCCTGAATCATGGGAACGAAAGCGGCCACCTCGCCCGCCGGCCGCTGCCCAAGGAGGATCAACGTCACGAGGCAGAGCACCGTGAGCAGCGCCCATTGTCGCGTGCCAAGGGACCACGCGATCCGGTCGATCAGGCGGTTCAGGGAGCTCACTTTGGGGATGCGGGAAAACGGCGCTGGATGGCCTCGATCAGCGAGGTGGTGGAGCGGCCCTCGAGCAGCGGGAGGGAGAGAACCTTGCCACCGCGGGCCTGGACGAACTCGTGCCCGACGATTTCGTGGACCTGATAGTGCCCCCCCTTGACGAGGACGTCGGGCTTGACGCGCTCGATAAGGCGGGCGGGCGTATCGTCGTCAAAGGAAGTCACCATGTCGACGTCCTCGAGGGCGGCCAGGAGGCGGGCCCGCTGGTCGAGGGGGAGAACCGGGCGTCCCTCGCCCTTGAGGCGCCGGACGGAATCGTCCGTGTTCAGGCCGACGACGAGCAGGTCGCCTTCCGCCCGGGCCCTCCGGAGCGAGTCCAGGTGCCCGGCGTGGATCAGGTCAAAGACGCCGTTGGTGAAGACGAGGCGGATGCCGGCCGCGCGCTTCTCGTCGCACCACCGTTCCAAGGCGTCCCACTCGAAGAGGAGGGAAGTCATTCGTCGTCGTCTGTCCCCCGTCGCGACCGGCGCCGGCCCCGGGCGCCGGACGTCCGGATCTCCGCCACCTTTACCCGCACCTCCGCGCTCGCGTAACCGATGGTCCGCGTCAGGGTGTCCTGCGCCAGTTGCTCGACCTGGGACTTGACGTGGGGGATCGGGTTCTTGTCGGAGACGGCCAGTTCGAGGCTGAGGAGGACCCCGCCGCGGCCCTGGCGGGCGCTGCAGTGGCGGACGCGGCTGACCTCGGCAATGTTGCGCCGCAACTCCCGGACGATGCGCTTCTCGATCGACTCCGGCGTCAGGCTGATCTCCTCGCCGTCGGCGCCGCGGCCAACAATCCCCCGCTCGAGCCGGGCCTGCATCAACGCCGTTCCCAGATAGAAAACCGGCAGAAGGATGGAAACCCCTGCGAGAACGAGGAGCGGGATCCGGTCCATCTCGAGCACGTCGACCCACGGCAGGTAGCGGCCCAGGAGCGCGTCATACAGGACCTCGTCGGCGCGATAGAGCGTGTTGAGGCCGAAGAACACCAGCAGCACCAGGGCCAGCAGCAGCAGCACCGCGCGGACGGTTCCAATCAGGCTGAGGCGGGCAAGGCGGCTCAGTCTTCTTCCTCCCCGGGGAGGAGGTCACGCTCGGGGCGTCCCTCCCGCTCGATGAAGATGTCGACGATCTTGACGTCGACGGCGGCAAGGTCGAGGCCCGCCATGCGCTCCACCGTTTCCTTGACGTGGCGCTGGAGCCGTTCCGCTGTCTCGCGCATCGGCGTCTTGTAGGCCATCTTTACTTCGCAGATGATCGAATACCGGCCCGAGTCGTTCTGCTGGACAAGGATGCCCTTAACGACCTCCTTGCCGGGGAGGATGTCGGCCATCCAGCTCTTGGAGATGAGGGCCACGCCCTGGACCTCGGCCACGGCCATCCCCGCGATCCGTGCGATGACGTCGGGGTTGATGAGGATGCTGCCCGCCTCGGCGCTGGTGGGCGAGTAAAGCTGCATCTGCTTTTGCGGTTCGGGGAGGTTCGTTTCGGACATGGCGCTGGGGAGAAAACCTCGCTGAATCTTGAACGAATGGATTAACGGGGAGAGGGCGACGAGCGCGAGTCTATTTTTTTCGGCGCTCGAGGAAGTCGGTCGCCACCCGGCCGGTGCGGAACTCGGCGTCGTCCATCACCTCGAGGTGAAAGGGGATGGTGGTCTTCACGCCCTCGACGACGAATTCGTGAAGGGCGCGCTTCATCCGGGCGATTGCCCGGGGCCGGTCCAGATCGTGGACAATCAGCTTGGCAATCATCGAGTCGTAGAAGGGTGGGATCGTGTAGTCGGCGTAGCAGGCGGAATCAACACGCACGCCGATGCCCCCGGGGGGAACAAAAGCCGTCACGTGACCGGGCGAGGGCATGAAGTTGCGCGCGGGGTCCTCCGCATTGATGCGGCATTCGATGGAATGGCCATTCCAGGTGACCTGGTCCTGGCGGAGGCTGAGGGGTTGCCCCGCCGCCGCGAGGATCTGCTCGCGGACGATGTCGACACCGGTGATCTCCTCGGTGATCGGGTGCTCCACCTGGACGCGGGTGTTCATTTCGATGAAGTAGAAGTTCCCCTTGGGATCGAGGAGGAACTCGATGGTTCCGGCGCCGACGTAGTCGACGGCGCGGGCGGCTTTCACCGCCGCCTCGCCCATGCGCTCGCGCATTTCCGGGGTGACCACCGGGCAAGGGGCCTCCTCGATCAGCTTCTGGTGGCGGCGCTGGATCGAGCAGTCCCGCTCGCCGAGGTGAATCACATTTCCATGGCGGTCGCCAATCACCTGGATTTCGACGTGTTTGGGGCGCTCCACAAACCTCTCGAGGTAGACCTCGTCGTTATCGAAGGCGCTGAGGGCCTCGCCGGTGGCCGTTTCGAAGGCCTGCTTGAACCCCTTCTCGGAGGCGACGAGGCGCATGCCCTTTCCGCCGCCGCCGGCGGAGGCCTTGATCATGAGGGGGTAACCGACTCTCGCCGCCTCGGCGAGGCCGGCGGCAACATCGGCGACGGGACCGTCGGAGCCGGGTACGATCGGACATCCGGCGGCCTTGGCGGTGGCCTTGGCGGTGGACTTGTCTCCCATGCGGCGAATCGCCTCCGCCGAGGGGCCGATGAAGGTAATGTTGCACTCGGCGCAGATTTCCGCGAAGCGGGCGTTTTCCGCCAGGAAGCCGTAGCCCGGGTGAATGGCGTCGGCGCCGGTGACCTCGGCGGCGGAAATGATGCGGGCGATGTTGAGGTAACTCTGGGTGCCGGGGGGCGGCCCGATGCAAATCGCCTCGTCCGCTGCATGAACATGGAAGGCGAACTTGTCCGCCTCGCTGTAGACGGCCACCGTGGCGATGCCGAGTTCCCGGCAGGCGCGGATGATCCGAAGGGCAATCTCCCCCCGGTTGGCAATCAGCACTTTCTTGATCACGGGGTGGGGCTCAGCTCGTTTCGATGAGGAAAAGCGTTTGGCCGTACTCGACCGGTTGGGCGTTCTCGACGACGATCTTGCGAATGATCCCGCGCATCTCGGCCTTGATCTCGTTCATCAGCTTCATCGCTTCGACGATGCAGAGGACCGTGTCCTCGTCGACCTTGTCGCCGATTTCAACGAAGGGCTTCGCGCCTGGGGAGGGAGCGCGATAAAGGGTGCCGACCATGGGAGAGACAATGCGCTTGAGGTTGGGGTCATCCTCGGGAGCGGCGCCGGGAGTGGAGGAGGTGGCGGCGACGGTGGACGGGGTGTCGCCAGGGCGGGGCAGGGGCGGTGGGGATGCAAGGGCGGGAGCCGGCGCGGGGACGCGGTGGGACGAGACAATGCGAAGGCGCGTGCCCCCCTGCTCGAGTTCGAATTCCTCAATCCCACGGGCGTGGATCACATCGATCAGCTTTTCAATGTCTTCCCGGGTCAGGTTGTCGCCGGGGCTATCGCTCTTGCGGGCGGGCATGCGGACCCCTTCGCGTGATGGGAGTCTGGGCATCGGCCGTGGCGGTGGCGGGATGCCAATGCCGGATTGTAGACCGAGGAGGACGGTGCGGTTTGGCCCGGATTCAGGGCAAGAGTTTTCCCGGCAAGGGGCGCCGGGGCGCCGAAAGCCTTGACCGGCCTTTGGCGCCTTCTACCTTTTCCGTGAAATGCGTCACCATCGCCCGTCCGCCACGCGGAATCAGCCACCGCTCCGCGACGGTCGCCATGCGCCCCCAGGAGCCCCGATTCCATGAACCGCATCCGCACCCGGCTGGCCGCCTTGGGCCTCGCACTCGGAGCCGTCCTGTTCTCGCCCACCGGCGTCAGCGGCCGCCAGCTGGCCGTCGGCGGGACCACCCCCGCCAACCCCACGCTGGTCATCAGTCTCCCCAACGCCCCCGAATTCTGGTCGGAACTCATGGATTCGCCCGTCGGGCCCCTCGCCTTCGGCAATCTCCGTCTTCCCGGCCTCGCCACCCTGTCCCCCTCCTCCATCGAGGAAATCGAGTCCGAGCTCGGATTCTCCCTCGCCGTCGGCGACCTTATGACGCGGACCATCGAGGGCCTGGACTTCTACATGGTCGAGAACGAGGCCTATCCGGTGTTCCTCGTGAACATGGCGTTCCGGGATGTGAACGCGCCGGGCCGGATCCTGGCCCAGGTCCAGAAGGAGGCCAGTTCGGCAACGGGCAACGCCTCGGGCATCGCCGCCAGCACCGTCGTCACCCAACAGACGCCTACCGGCGGCGAGTTGGTTTCGCTTCCAGCCTTTGAAATGTTCCTGCGCGCCGAGGGCAACGTCCTGACCTGGACGAACGATCGCGGGGCCATGGACACCTCCGCCGCCAATGCGGGCGCCGCCCTCTTTGAGTCCGAGTATTTCCAGCGGGCGATGACCAACCTCGAGGGTGAACCCAGCCACCTTTGGCTCTTTGGGGAACTCAACACACTGACCGAGCACCTTGAGGGAGGTGTTTTCACCCCCCAGGCCAGCTCCGTCGCCCCGCTTTCCGACTTCACCGCCTCCATGAAGTTTTTCGTCGGCGAGGACCATTTGAAGCTGGCGAGCTTTACCCACCAGGACGACATGGCGATTTCGCAGCGCCTTTACACCATGACGGCGCCGCCACCGGACGAGGTCGGCATCTTCAAGTACTTTCCGGGCGAGGCCCTCGGGGCGTTTGGCACAAACCATTTTGACGGCATCGCGCTCCTGGATTCGTTCGTCGCGCAGGTGCAGGAGATGCCCAATCTCCCCGTGGGGGCGGACCAGATTGAACGACAGATCACGGCGAGCCGCGCCCAGCTCGGCTTCGACATCCGGACCGATCTCCTTGGCAACCTGGGGCCGGACCTCGGGATTTCCCTCAATGGCGTGGCCCCGGCCACGGCCGGAATCCCCGACGTCGACCTGTTGTTCGTCTGCGGGATCCGGGACACCACCCGCTTTCGTAACGTGCTCAACGTGCTGGACCGGACCCTGAACCAGTTCTTCGCTCCTCCCCCGCCCCAGGACGGGTCTCCCCGCCCATCGATCACACGCCGGGAAACGCATGGAGGAACCGAGGTTGTTTCCTATGAGATTCCCGCTGCCGAGGGGGTGACCCTCGCTCCTGCCTACGCGGTGACCCCCGGCGGGATGTTCCTGCTCGGGCTGAAGGCCGATACGGTGAAGGGGGCTCTCGACATGGCGGGCAACGGGGGCGGCGGCTTTCTCGCAAGCCCCACCATTGCCCAGTCCCTCGAACAAACGACACCGATGCGCAATTCGCTCTTCATCCTGCCGGTGCCGCGACTGCTCGACCTCGTGAACACGGGAATGGCCCTGGGCGGCGTTTCGCCCGACTCCGCCGAGGCCGCCAATGCCAACGCGCTCCTCGAGGCGATCAAGACTGTCGTCATTTCCACGACCTACGGCAACGGGGGGCGCCTCCAGGAAATCCTCGTCCAGATGTGATCGGTCTCCCGACGATGGTGTCCAAAGCCACCCCGGCCGGTTCCCCGGCCGGGGTTGTCCTTCCTGGCGGTTCCCCGGCGGGAGATCTCCTCCGCCAATGATGCACGTGCTCCTGAGCATCGCGCTGCCCGCGCTGGCGTGGTTCGCGGGGAGGGGAGTGCTTGCCCTGGTCCGTTGGCGGGATGACGCCGCGCCGCCGTGGTGGTCCGTCGGCCTGGTGCCGTTCGTGGTCGGCTGCGCGTGGCTGGCGTTTGCCTTCGCGGTGGTTGGGCATGTGCGGCTGGATGGGGTGACGATGACCGCGGTGGCGGTGGCGAGCGGACTGCCGGCCCTCCGCCAACGGTTTCCCCGACCCCCGGTGGGCATCCGCCCTTCCGTCCTTGTCTATACACTGGCCGTTGCCATTCCCGCCGTGCTGGGCCTGCTGGGCGTCCTCACGCCGGAGGTCCGCCACGACCCCCTCTTCTATCATACGCAGGTGCCCCAGCTCTGGTTGAACTTTGGCCGCATGGTCGAGGTGCCGGAGAACGGCCACTCCTACTTTCCGTACGGCTTCGAGATGTTGTACGCGTGGGGGCTGGCGCTGGGATCCGACAGCGCGGCGAAGTCGTTTCATTGGCTGGCGGGGCTGGCGGCGGCGGGGGCGGCGGGGCGCCTTGGCCAGGTGGCCGGAGGTTCCGCCTGGCCAGCGGCGGCCTTCTTCTACGCCATGCCCTTCATCGTCTATCTCTCGACGACGACGTATATCGACCTGGCGACGGGGATGTACGGGTTAACGGCGCTGGCGGTGGCCTTTGGGGCGGGCGGGGAAAGGGTTACGCTCCGGATGCTGCTGTTCGGCGTGCTCACCGGATCGGCCATGGCCACGAAGTACACCGCGTGGCCTATCGTGGGGGTCCCGTTTGGGGTTCTGGCGCTGGGGTGGTTGTGGCGCAGGCCGGCGTTGCTGGCGGGCGTGGGCGTGGCGACCCTGGTGCCGCTCGCGCCCTGGGTGATTCGCAACGTGGTGTTTGTCGGGAATCCGGTGGCGCCTCTGATGGTCTCGGTCTTCGGTCCGCAATCCGCGTTCGAGACCGGCCTTGCAGGTCGGTTTGATTCCTTTGCCGGCGAGGGGTTCTCCGCGGGCACGCTGGTCCGGGCTCCGGTCGGATACGCCACCCATCTTCTCGGGCAAAAGTATGTGCTGTCGCTGCTGGGTCTGGTGGCCGGCGGCGTGTTGCTGATGGCGCCGGGGGGGAAGAGGCCGCGTGCCGTGGCGGTATTGGCAGGCCTCCTGGCGGGGATGTTTCTGATGGCGGCGTGGCTGACACGGGGGCATCCGGACGGGCGGTACGACCTGACGTCGATGGGCGTGGGGGCGGTGTTGGTGGCGGTGGGGATGGACCGACTCCGGATGGCCCGGCCGGGGGGGGTCGCCCGGTTGCTCGGGCCGTTGCTGGCGGTGGGGCTGTCGGCCTCGGCGGTGCGCGACGCCTTCCGTCATCAGGCGGACCTCGGCGAGCGCTGGTGGCCGGTGCTCGACACGGAATCGAGGCGCGCCTACCTGGTGGAACGCAACGCCGTGCCGGAGGGTTTCTTCGCCATGGAGGCGGCGCTGCGCGAGGCGGGCGCCGGGCGGGTGATTGGGCACGGGTATCCATCGCAGTTCCGGTACTGGACGTGGATTCAGGGGCTGCGGAACGAGCCTTTGGAGCGTGCCGGGGGGCCGGACGCCCAGCCGGAGGACATCGCGGCGGCACTGGCCGCGATGGGGGTGACCCATCTGGTCGAACCCCTCGCGCACAATCCCGGTTTCGAGGAAGAGTCGTGGCGACAGTTCGTGAGCGAATGCCTGAAGATCGAGGGCGTGTTCCCCCAGGCGGGAGGCCGCCCCCTCTCCCGCCTGAGCCCGGAGTGACCCTGGACCCTACAGAATCCCTTGCGCTGGTGCCTCCCTGCTCACTCCTACATGCAGCATCAGCAACATCGGGACTTTTCTCCCGGCACCCATTTCCAATAGGAAAGGACGGACGCATGAAGAAAGCGCTCCTCGCCCTCACCTCGGCCGTTGCCCTCACCATGACCGCCGGATGCACGTTTCACGGCGGGACGGACCTGAGCGACGTTGCCA
>CAYQTO010000027.1:0-27795 GCA_964420455.1 uncultured Candidatus Sumerlaeota bacterium
CGTGTCGGAAATGCTCGCCCGCGACAGCGTCCGCAACCGCCTCGAATCCGAGTCCGGCCTCAGCTTCACCGAGTTCGCCTACATGCTCCTTCAGGCCAACGACTTCCGCCACCTCCACGCGACCCATGGCTGCCGGGTCCAGTCCGGCGGCAGCGACCAGTGGGGCAACATTGTCTCGGGCGTGGACCTCATCCGGCGGACCACCGGCGAGCAGGCCTTCGGCATGACCACGCCCCTGCTGACCGACAGCCAGGGCCGCAAGATGGGCAAGACCGCCGGCGGCGCGATCTGGCTCAACCCGCAGAAGCTCAGCCCCTACGAGTTCTACCAGTTCTGGGTCCGCCAGGAGGACGACCAGGTCGGAGACCTCCTGCGGAAGGTCACCTTCCTCCCCCTTGAGGACATCGAGGCGATCCTCGCCGACCACGCGAAGGATCTCGGCGCACGCCGCGCCCAGACCGCCCTCGCCCACGCGGTGACCTCTCTTGTCCACGGAAAGGAGGAGGCCGACCGTGCCCGTGACTCCGCCGCCGCCCTCTTTGGTGGCGCCCTCGAAAACCAGTCCGACGCAGACCTCGAGCGCCTCTTCGGCGATGTGCCCTCCGTCGAACTCCCCCGCGCCGATCTCGAGGCGCGCCTCCCCGCACCCGACCTCCTTGTCCGCTCCGGCCTCGCCCAGAGCAAGGGCGACGCAAAGCGCCTCCTCAAGCAGGGGGGCGTCTACCTCAACAACGGCCGGGACCCCGTCTCGCCGGACCAGCGGGACTTCGGCCCCGAGCACCTCGCCAGCGAGAACCTCCTCCTCCTCCGCGCCGGCAAGAAGAACTACCGGCTTGTCCGCTTTCACTAGATCCCACCGCGAGGCCTCCCCGTGGTCGTTGCCGTCACCCTCAATCCCGCGATCGACCTGACCCTCCAGGTGCCGGGCTGGCGCGAGGGCGACGTCAACCGGGCCTGCGCCGCCAGCAAGACCATCGGTGGCAAGGGGATCAACGTCTCGCGGCTGCTCCGCAGGCTCGGCGCCCCGACGACTTCGCTCACCGTCGTCGGATCCGACTCCGTCCAGGAATTCCAGCGCCTCGCCCGTGGCATCGGCTTTCCCATCGTTTACATCACCGTTCCCGGCGAGACCCGCACCAACGTCCACGTGGTGGACCCGGAAAGCCACCGGCTCCTTAAGGTCAACCAATCCGGCGAACCCATCACCGGCCAGCAGCTCGACCACCTCATGCGCCTCTTCCGCCAGCAGGTCCGCTCCGCCCGCTATGTGGTGGTCGCCGGCAGCCTCCCCCCAGGCACCCCCACCGACACCTACGCGCGGCTCACCGCCATGGCCCACGAGTCCGGCGCCCGCGTCATCCTCGACGCCGAGGGCGAGGCCCTCATGACCGCGCTCGCGGAGAAGCCCTTTCTCGTGAAGCCCAACCGGTTCGAGCTCGAGAAAAGCCTCGGCCTGCGGCTCGACACTCCCGGAGCGATCCTCGAGGGCGCACGGAGCCTCGTGGACCTCGGGGCCAACCATGCGGTCATCACCGACGGGGGGGCGCCGGCGGTCTGCCTGCTCGGTGGCAAGGCCTACCAAATTGATCCGCTGGAGATTATTGTGCGGGGGGCGACGGGGGCCGGCGACTCGTTTTCGGCCGGCCTCGTTGCTGCATTTATGGGCGGAATGCCCCTCCTTGATTCGGTCCGCCAGGGCATCGCCGCGGCCGCTGCCACCTGCGCCCAACCCGAAGGGGAACTCGCCTCCGTTGAGGCCATCACGGACCTCCTCCCCCAAGTCACATTGAAGCAACTCAAGTAATCCGGTTTGGTTTCATCAACAAGTTGACCGAATTAGAGCCGACCTGTAACGAATCACTACAGATGCTGCCATCGCGGAATGGCGATGTTATGCATAAACTTTTCGGGCCCAGCTATTGCCTTCTACCGCGCCACCAACCCAACCCCACCAGAAACGAAACCATGCCGAGGAAACCGGATTCGAGCGTCTTTCAGCTTCCCCCCGAATTCATCGAACGACACGCCTCGCCGGACTCACAGGACGAAATCCTCTCGGCCTGTCTGGGCCGAATTCGACGGCTCGTCGCGCATGCTTTTCCCCATGTGGAAGTTCGCATGATGGGCATGGACGCGGGGGGGCGGATTGACCTCCTGGCCCACTGCCACGGGTTCACGCTCGGTCGCAGCTTTGTCTTCTACGAAGAATGCGTGAAGGCTTACGAAGCGGACCCGGCAAACTGCAGCCCGATTGATGAGGCGATCATGAGCTGGGTCGCGATCATGGCGATGCGCCGTGGCGAATTGAAGCGATACTTGAAGAAGAACAATATCGAGCTGGGGGCGTGACGGCGACCTCCTAGCGGTGGCGCAGACCGGCGCGCACGAGATCCTCCGTGGCGGCCCCGTCGCCCAGTTCCTTGACGGCCTCGCTGATGGCCTTCTCCGCGACGGCAGGCCGGCACCCGAGCACGATCAGCGCCTCGACCGCCTCTCGGACGGGCCCCTCTGCGGGGAGAGCGGTTCCGCCCAAACCGTCGCGCCTGCCAACCCCCACATACGGCACCATCTTCTCCCGCAGTTCCACCACGAGCCGCTCGGCGGTCTTCTTGCCGATTCCCTTGATACGCCCGAGGTAGCCCACGTCGTTCTGGACGATGGCCTGGGCAAAGGCCGCCACCTCCACCTGCGACAGGATCATGAGCCCCTTGCGCGGGCCGATCCCGCTGATACCAGTGAAAATGGCAAAGCAGTCGCGCTCCTCCTCGGTCGCGAAGCCGAACAGGAGAAACTGGCCGTCGTTCATGTTGAAGGTCAGGCGGGTCAGCACGCGAACGCGTTCGCCCACGCGGTGCTTCAACGCGCTGGCGGTGGTTGCGGGAACCTCGAGGCGCAGGACGACTCCCCCCGCAAGGACGAGCATCTCGTCCTCCTCGATGCGCTCGAGGAGGCCCTCAACGGCGTCGATCATCGGTGGCTGGGCGCGTGCCCCTCTTCCGCATCGAAGGGGATTTCCGCATAGCCGGTCTTCATCAGGGTTTTGCCGACAAAGATGAGGACCCAGCTGGCGGCTGCGAGAGCGAGGAGCCAGACGGCCGGCGTGCGAAGATAGACGATGATCCCAACAAGGACCACCCAGGCGGCGAAGCCCCCGGCGGCGAGCGCTACGCCGAGGCGGCGGCGCTTTTCCATTCGTTCAGATTCGTTCATGGCAAGGACTCCTGATCCTGGGATTTGCGGCAACTCAGGGCGAGGGGGCCGGCGAAGGAAGGGGTGCTTCCTCCCGGGCCCGGCGCTTGAGCCGGTTGAGCGCGCCCGCCAGCCCACGGCGAACATCTTCCGGCAATCGGTCGATGAACAACACACCGTCAAGATGATCCAGCTCGTGCTGGATCACACGGGCGGCGAGCCCATCAAACGCCTCCTCGTGCTCCTGCCAGTCGAGATCCCGATAGCGCAGTCGGATGCGCTTGGGGCGATAGACGTCGGCCTCGACTTCCGGGATCGACAGGCACCCTTCGTTACCTTCCTCGTCCTCCTCGCTGGCCGAAAGGATGACGGGGTTAAGGAAGATGCGAAAGTGACGCCGGGCGGGGTCCTTGGGTCGTTTTCCGCCGCGGCGGGGCCCATCGCTCTGTTCCCAGTCCGCCACGAAGACGCGGCGCACCTCGCCGACCTGGTTGGCGGCCAGACCGATACCATTCGCGGCATACATGGTCTCGCGCATGTCCTCAAGCAGCTGGTGGAATTCTTCCGTCAGGTCCTCCGGCGTGACTTCGCGGGCGCGTTCACGGAGGATGGGATCGCCATAAATGCGGATTTCGAGGGGTGCCATCGCTTCATGCTCTCGGGTTCGTTGGTGGCCGGAATCGGGGCGGGCCCCGGTCAGCCCTTGTCGTGGCCGCGGGACTTCAATTTGCGCCACAGCGTCGACGGATTGATGCCGAGCAATTTGGCGGCCTTGCGCTGATTGTGACCGCACCGTCGCAGCACCGCCATGATGTGCCTTTGCTCGAGCTCTGCAAGGCTGATGTCGGGGGGGTAGGCAACGGGGTCGTCGGGCGCGTCCTCCCGGGATTTTCCCGCTTCGCGCCGCAGCCGCGCCATGCCCTCGAGGAAGACGCTGGACTGGCTGCCCATGACCGCGGCGCGCTGGACCAGGTTCTCCAGTTCGCGAACGTTTCCTGGCCAATCGTGCTCCTTCAGGAGCTCCAGATCGTCCTCGCCGAAGGGGGCTGCCTTGCTCAGGGGGCGGGCGTACTTGTGGAGGAAGTAATCGACCAGGAGGGGGATGTCCTCGCGCCGTTCCCGCAGCGGCGGCACCTCGATCGGAACAACATTGAGGGCGTAGAAGAGATCCTCGCGAAGGGCGCCGTGGGCGATGGAGTCCTTGGGCGGACGGGTGGTTGCCGCGATGAGGCGTATGTCCAGGGGCACGACGCGCGATCCGCCCATGGGCTCGAAGGACTGGTCGCGGAGCACCCGCAGGAGCCGCCCCTGGAGCCGCGGGCTGAGCGCCGTCACCTCGTCGAGGAACACGGTGCCCCCTGCGGCGGACTCGAGAACGCCCGCGCGTGCGGTCCGCGCCCCCGTGAACGCCCCCTTCTCGTGGCCGAACAGCTCGCTTTCGAGAAGCACCTCGGGGATCGCGCCGCAAGTCACCACGCTGAACGCCGCGTCCGCCCGGCTTGAATTCACCGCGATCGTCTCGGCGAGCAGTTCCTTGCCGCTGCCCGCTTCGCCAACCAGCAGCACCGGAGCGTCGCTCGCCGCGGCCACCCGGGCGTGGCGCATCACCCGCAGCATCGCCTGGCTCCGGCCGATGATTACCGGACCGCCGATGGCGATGTCCTCGGCCCCCGCCAGTTGGAAGATCGGCTGCGCGTCCTCGTGCCGGTCCGTGAACCGCATCAGGGTGCCCGGCGCCCGCTCGCGTTCGAGGATGCCCTCCCTCTCGTAGATATAGTTCAGGTTGGAAACGGCGGTGGGATCGCCGGGCCTCTGCTGGAGGGCGCGGGCGAGATGGCCGATCGCCTCCTGGAGCATTCCGTTGCGATAGCAGGCGATGCCCAAGGCGTTGAGGGCCTCGAGGCGCTCCTCCTCGACGGTGCTTTGGCGCAGAAGCTCGTCAAGGTGGGCGATGGCTTCGAGAAAATGGTCGTTGGCGAGGGCGATGTCGGCGAGGTGGCGGCGTGGGGCGACGGCGGCGGGGTCGTGCTCGAGGGCGCGACGGAAGTTGGCGACCGCCCCGGCTCCATCCCCCTCGCCGCGGGCCGCCAGGCCGAGGTACAGGCAGACCTCGCCGAGAAAGGCGGCCGTGTTGGAAAAGAGGAGCCCGAGGTAGAAACGGCCGGGAAGGATTTCCGGAGGGGCGGCCCGGAGGGGGTTGAGGAGGTGGCGCGCGGCGGCGAAGTCGCCGAGGCGGACGGCGAGCCGGGCGAGGTTATAGGCCGCATCGGGGGGTGGAGGGCCCACCGCCGCATCCACCGCCCGGAGGTAGAATTCACGCGCGCGCCCGCCTTCACCTTCGTGAAAGTAGCAATGGCCGCAGGCGGCAAGGATCGGCGGGGCCTCCCCCACCGACGCAAGGAGCGCCTGAAACCTTCGCCGGGCCCCCACGTAGTCCTCGGCAAGGAACGCCCGCACCCCCTCCGCATGATTGTGGTCACCAACCGCGGGCAACCCCGGTTCCGGCGGCTGATCGGGGTGCGCCATGGGCCCCTCCCTAGGCGAAGACCCGGTAGTCAATCTCCGGAAAGAGCCGGCTCTTCTGTTCGAGCGCCGCCAGTACCTCATCGTCGACGGTTCCAGCCGCCAGGGAATCGTGCAAGGCGTTGAAATTGGCGAGATGGGTCCTGGTGCGGCGAATGGCGTATTCGACGGTGGTGTTGGTCTTCATGATGAAGGCCCAGTCGCTGGCCTGGGCGAGGAGGAGTTCCCGGGCGGCCTGCTGGAGGGCGCGTCGCTTGGGCGGCGAGGGGCGCTTGTGGGCCCGGGCGAGTTCGCCCATGCGCTCCGACGCCGCGTGCAGGTGCGGGTAGATCCAGTCGTTGCTTTCGTCCAGCCACACCTCGTTGTAGCCGCGGTTTCCCCAAGAGCTTTCCCCCGGCGTGGCGACCTGGTTCTTGGGGAAGTGGTCCAGGTACTCCGACGGGGTGATGAGCGCGATGTCGTCCTGGTCGTGATGGAGCTTGCGGAGGAGCGACTCGAGGAAGAGGGGGCCCTCAAACCACCAGTGGCCAAAGAGCTCGGCGTCGTAGGGGGAGCAGATGAGCGCGGGGCGGTCCATGAGCGAGGAAAGGTGAAGGACCTGCTGCTGGCGGTTGAAAAGAAAATTGCCCGCGTGTTCGTAGGCGGCGGAAAGGGCCAGGGCGGGGTCGTAGGGCTCCTTCTCGTGGAGGTCGACGCCCTTGCCGGAAATGCGGTGGTACTTGAGCCCGGTGGAGGTGCGGAGGCCGGACTCGTGGATATACGGGCGTATATACTCATAGTCGAGGTCGTAGCCGATGTCGCGATAGAATTCGCGATAGCGGGGGTCGCCGGGGTAGCCGTCCTGGGCGGACCAGACGGAGCGGGAGGATTCAATGTCGCGGCCGAAGGCGGCGACGCCGGAGGGGCAGAAGAGAGGAGCGAAGACGCCGTAGGCGGGGCGTTGGTCCGCGAAGAGGACCCCGTGGGAATCGAGGAAGAAGTAGCGGATGCCAGCCTCGCGGACGTGCTCGTCGAGGCCGGGGTAGTAGCCACATTCGGGAAGCCAGATGCCGCGGGGGGAACGGCGGAAGTGGCGCTCGTACTCGTTGCGGCCGACCTCGAGCTGGGCGCGGACGGCCGCCGGCACCTCCCGCAGGAGCGGCAGAAAGGCATGGGTCGCAGCGCAGGTGAGGACCTCGAGGAGGCCCCGGTCCTGAAACGCACGAAACTGGGCGATCAGGTCCCCGCCGTAGCCCTCCCAGGCAGCGCGGCAATCGTCGAGCCGGTTGGCGTACATCAGCGCCGTGGCCTGGAATTCGGGCATCGTACGGGTCCGCTCCACTTCCTTGGCGGCGAGCTCCCGCAGGCCCTTCAGATGGCGCCCGTAGCGCTCGCGCAACAGCCCGTCTTCCAGCATGGCGCACAACGAGGGGGTGAGGACCATCGTCAGGCGAAATGAAACCCCGTCGGCCTCCAGCCGCTCCATCATCCTCAGCAGCGGGATATACGTCTCCGTGATGGCCTCAAAAAGCCAGTTCTCCTCGAGGCAATCCTCGTACTCGGGATGTCTGACGTAGGGAAGGTGGGCGTGGAGGATCGGGCAAAAATAGCCCTTGGGGTGGACGGTGGTCGCGGGCTTGGCTCGGGGCATGGGCTGTGGCGGCCTCCTTGTGGGTCTTTCCTCTCGCCAGAGGGTCGAAATCGGCAAGCCCTATGTCCGCCAAGGACAAGCCCTCGTATCAATTGACCACCCCGGGCGTGAAAGAGACACTGCTGGTCCGGTAAAAAGTCCTGCCGCCAGGCACCTCCTTGACGAGGCTTCCCCTTCATGGCCAACGAGGCGATCACCCGCAACCTCCAAGTAATCGGGCACTTCCGCATCGGCGAATTGCTCGGCTTCAACGGCCTCGCCGCCACCTTCAAGGGTTTCGACCAGACGACCGAGACCGAGGTCGCCATCGTCGCCATCCATGAAGGTGACCTCGCAAATCAGGACGCCTACGACCGCTTTGTGAAGGACTTCCTCATCATCAAGGATTTCCCCGCCAGCCGACTCTGCCAGCCGATCGGCTGCGGCCGCGACGCCAGCCATGTCTGGGCCGCCTATGAGTGGCAGATCGGCACCCACCTCGGCATCCAGGTCCGCGACCATGGCGTCCCCGACCTCGTGGACGCCTTCCAATGGATGGGCGAAACGGCCGGGGCCCTCGCCACCCTCCACCGCAACGGCCCCCACCTCGTTATCAACCCCGCCTCCGTCTTCATCACCAACTTCCGCCAGGCAAAGCTCCTCCACTCGGCCTGGGGAACGATTCTCCTAAACACCGCCGGCGGGATCCGCCATCCCTCGATGGGCAGCATCCTCCCCTTCCTCGCCCCCGAAATCGCCCGCGGCGACGTCCCGGAGGAAAACGCCGACGTCTACTCCCTCGGCGCCCTCCTCTACTACCTCATCACCGGCATGCCGATCCACTGGCACGAGGATCCCGGCACCCTTTGCCAGATGATCGCCGAGACGCCACCAGACCTCGAACCGCTGCGATCCGAACTGACCCCCCGGGCCTTTGACCTCCTCGAGGAGCTTCTCTCGAAGGACCCCAGCGACCGCCCGATCAACATGCCCGCCCTTGCCGACCGCTTCTTCGCGATCGTCAACGAGGTGGCCGAGGCCGCCCGCCAGGCCGCCGAACAGGAAGCCGCCAGGCGCGAATCCGCCATGGAGCAGGACATTGCGGAGGCCCGGGCGGAGATGGCCGCCCAGGCCGAGGCCAACCGCCAGACCGCCCCCGCCGATCCCTCCGGCAACCGGCTCGCCGACGTTCTCCGCGAACGCCACGCGGACCTCGAATCCGGGCGCGCCTCCGCCGCCAGTTCCGTCCCTCCTCCCCCGCCCCAGCCCGAGGCACCGGCACCAGCCGCCCCCGCCAAGAAGAAGGGCCCCACCGGCATGATCGTGGGCATCGCCGTCGCCCTCGCTGTCGTCGTTCTGGCGGTCGGCGGGGCCGGCGCCGTTTTCATGATGGGAGGCTTCGGAGAAAGCGAGGACGAGGAAATCGCGACGCCGCAGGCCAGCCAGGGCGAAGATGCCCTCCAGGTGGCCCTGCGCTACGACCAGACCGCCGAGTCGCTCCGCCGCGTTGGCCAGATGCACCTCGCCTTCTACCGGTCGAACGGCCGCTGGGCCCTCTCCTTCGAGGAGCTGACCACGCTCGGCGCCAAGGAAGAAGACTTCGTCGATGCCTGGGGGCAGAAGGCGGAACTGCGCGGCGCCTTTGTCATCTCCTCGGGCAAGGACAAGACCTGGGACACCGACGACGACGTGTGGTGGGATGCGGAGAAGAACGTGCCGGGGGGGTTCCGGCCGGAGATCCAGCCCCAGCCGTAGGCTCCTTCCCCGGTGGGCCCTACCGGTGGACGGTCTCCACGAGGCCGGACGCTCGGGTGGACCGAGCCGCCATCAACAGGGTCAGCACCTCCTCGGGCCCCGGAGCGGAGATCAGCCGCTCGCGCACCTCCACGTCCGCCACAAGCCGTGCAATCTCCGCCATCGTTGCCAGGTGACCTTCCGGGTCGCCTTTGGGGCTGATGATCATGAAGGCAAGACGGACCGGCTCGCCGTCGGGCGCATCAAAGGGCACGCCGCCGGGGACCTGGGCCACGACGGTGACTCGCGCCCGCAGGTCGCCGCTGTAGCCGTGGGGGACTGCAATCCCGTGGCCGAGGGCAGTAGGGAAGGCCTTCTCGCGGGCGGTCAACTCGTTCAGCATCTCCTTGCGGTTGAGGCGCGGCTCGGCGGAGACGGCGCGTTCGATCATTTCGCGGAACATGTCCTCGCGGTTGCGGGTTTCGTCGAGCCGCAGGATGAGTTCGGGGCGGATGCTGCGGAGAAGGTATTCGGCCTCGCGGCGCAGGGTGAGGACTTCGCCCTCGGTGCCGTCGGGGATTTCGCGGCGCTGGCCGGCGGGATCGAGCAACACCTGACGCTCGTCGGCAAAGACGAGCTTCGTGAGTTGGCCGCGGCCGCTCGACGGGGGGGTCTTGCCGGCCATACCGTTCGTGATGGTAATCGCGCCGCCGGCCATTTCGGAAGAAACCAGGGAGGGCTTGGGCAGGTTGCGCCAGACGACGGTGCCGGGCTGCTCGCGGGCCATCTCCGCCGACGGCTCGTCGGTGCCCCATCGAAAAACGTGATCCCGTCCCACCACCGGCAGCCACCGCTGGCAGATGAGCGTGTTCAGTTCCTCGTTGTCGGTGAGGGCGAGCACATTGCCGATGCCGCGATAGGAGAGATCGCCGGGAAGGTCGGGATCGCGGGCGTCGCCCACGGCGGCGGCCAGACCCTCGTCTCGCGCCTCGGCAATCGATCGCTTGTTCAGGTCCAGCAGGCGCACGTCCCGCTTGGCACGGGCCGCCAGAAACCCGGCCACACGCCGCCCAAAAGGGTGCGCCCCAACCACCAGCCAACCCGTCGGCTGCTCCAGCTTAAGACCCAGCAGGTTCGCCACCATCCCCGCCGTCACCCCCTGGACGATCACCGTAATCCCGATCACCGAGAAGGTGAAAGTCACGACGAACCAGGCGTTCTCGTTTCCGGCCTCCATCAGCGTCAGCCCGAACAACGACGCCATCGACGCCGCCACGATTCCCCGCGGAGCCACGTAGGAAAGGAACAATTTCTCTTTGATAGAAAGCTGCGATCCCCAGGTGCATGCGAAGACGTTCGCCGGCCGGATGACAAACATCACCGCGAGCACGCACAGCAGGCCCTCGAAACCGAATCGCGCGAAGTTGTCGAACTCGAGCTGGGCGGCGAGCACGATGAACAGCGCGCCGATCAGCAGCTCGGTGATCTCCGCCTTGAACTCCTTGATCTGCTGGAGAGGGCCGGGGCGCTTCCAACCGAGGATCAGCCCGGCGACCGTCACACCCAGCAGACCCGACTCCGGCACCAGATAATCGTCGAACGCGAAAATCCCCACCGCCACCCCAACGATGAAGATGTTGAGGTAGCCGTCGGGGATCCAGTTGTGACGAAGCGCATGCACCACCAGGAAACCGACGACCCCGCCGACCACGATCCCCGCCACGAATCGCAGCGCGAAGGCCGTGAGCGCGCTCCCCGCGCCGAGACCGGTCACGAACTCGAAGGTCAGGATGGCGATGAACACCCCGATCGGGTCGATCAGCACCCCCTCCCAATGGAGGATGTCGTTCAGGTTCCGCCGGATTCGGATGCGGCGCAGAAGGGGGGCGATCACCGTGGGACCGGTGACGATGACCAGCGAAGACGCCAGCAACGCGAGCGATAGCGTGCCCTCGCCAAAATCATCGGCGAACAGCAGGTAGATCACCGCTGCCGTCCCGAACCAGGTGATCAGGATACCGAGGCTGAGCAGACGCCGGATTATGGAGGAGGCGCTCTTGTACCCCTCGAGGTTGAGCGACAGTCCGCCCTCGAAGAGAATAAGGGCGACGGCGAGGGAGATGAGCGGCGGGAGGACCTTGCCCAGGGAATCGGGCCGCACCACGCCAAGCATCTCGGGGCCGAGCAGTACGCCCCCAAGCAGCAGGAAGCTGATGCTGGAGATCTGAAGCCGGCGGGAGATCAGGACGAGCGCCACCCCGGCGACCACTGCTATCGACAGTGTCTGGAGGATGGGCGACGTTTCGGCTCCGGGCGAGGCGGCCAGCAGGAACGTCATGGGCGCGGTGTCATTCCATCTCCGCGGAGAGGACGCGCTGCTCGCGCGCGAGGCGCACCAGCTCGTCGATCAGCCGCACCTGCTTGGGGTTCAGCCGGAAGTACTCCGCCCCGAAGTGCTTCACCACGTCCTGGATCGCCTCCGGCATCGTGGTGTTCTGCACGCGCACCAACAGGTCCAGAAAGTCCGAAGGCCGGTTGCCCGGGCAATTCACATGCTTGCAGTGGTACGTATTGTTGCGCGGATTCAGAACCAGCGTGCGGAAGACCTCGTCGCGGTGAATCGGGCAGACGGTGATATACACGTCGCCATAGCGGATCAGCTTGTCCGGATACCAGCCGATGTACTCCATCAGGCGAACGATTTCGAAGCCGGAGTTGACCTGCGCGCAAATGGCCGAATAGGCGCCCTCGTTGATCATGGTTCGGGGGCTCCCTGTGGATGGGTGGCGGGGGAATCCGCCATGTCCTCCCAAGGGTCGAGCACGCCATCCGTCCAGCGGCCGGCAAAAACCGCCAACTCCTCGAGCGAGGGGCCGCGGCCTTGGCGGACGTAGAAGCCGGACACACACTTGCCGATGATCAGCGCGAGGGCCGGTTCGAGTCCCAGCGCCCGCGCATAGACGTATCCCCCGTTGAAGTGATCGCCCGCGCCGGTGGTCAGCCTCGGCTCGGAACAGAGCGGGCCTGGCGTGGAGCCTTCACCGTCGCGGGCGCTCCAGGCCGCCGCCGAACCCGTCGGATGAATCACCACCTCGGTCACGCCGATCTTCTCCGCGAGCACCCGCGCCCGGTGCACGAGCGACGCCGCCTCCGCCGATCCCGCCCCAAGGCGGTAGACCGCGCAGACCTCCTCGCTTTCCTTCTCGTTGAGTCCAAGAATCGCAAGCGCACCGGTTTCGGAAAAGCGGGCGATGAGCCCGAGCGCCTCGCGCAGGTCGTCCCGGGTTCTCTTTGCGGGATCACACAGGTCGAAGAAGAACAACCGGGGCAGGCGGACCCCACCGGTCGCCAGACGGCCCAGCACCCCTTCAAAGATCTCGTTCAGGTACGGCAGCATGGTCCAGTTGACGAGCGCCACGCAATCCGCCGCGGTGAGCGCCGCGTCGACCCCTTCCTCGCCACCCATCGCCTCGAGGAAGTTTGTCCAGGTCACGTCCTTTAGCGGGGCGTGGAGCCCGTGCATGATCTTGCCGTCGTGGAACTCGGTGGCGAGGGTCCTTGCGACGGGGGCGATGGACCGCAGTTCCGCGTAAGTCCCCAGCGGTGCAAAGACCGGGTGCACCTCCGGCTTCCCCACCGAGCCCGTATAGACGCCGCGGCAGCCAAGCCGACCCAGCGCCTCGCACATGAGAGGCCCGTTGCCTCCGCTCTTGGTCTCGCGCACCACCCATTCGAGGTTCGTGGACTTGCCCGCCGCCGATGCCACCCGCTGCGCATAGACGCCGATGGTCCGAATCGCGTCGTATTCCGTCGCACTGTAGCGCCGGTCCACCACGTCGATGATTTCATCGATGAAGCCGTCGGCGCCGGCGAAGAAGGAGGGATGGCCTTCGCGCGCCTGGGCCGCTTGCAACGCCTCGAGCGCCTCGGTGATCCGGGAACGGTCCATGTAGGGGCCTGCGTCCTTGGTGGAGAATGCCAGGATGGTGGCACTCCCACAGGGGGCACGCAATGGCTTTGCTTGGGTTCAGGCACGCCGCCGCGGGAGGAGCCCATCGCGCAGGAGCTCCGCTTCGGTGCGGTGGCCGTTTCCGAGCGACCAGTCCGCAAGACGGCGGGTCTCGATCTCCACCCAGCGCTCCGTCCGCCCGTAGGACGCGGCCAGCCCATCCTTGCCCGCGCGGCGCTTGATCGAGGCAAAGACCGCATAACGCAGCGCCGTCTCTGCCGCCGGACTCGGGTCACTCCCCCTCCAGCGCAGGAGCCGCAGCGCGGGGTCCACCGGCGGCAGTCCTGCAGCGCCCTCCCGTGCCTCGCGCCAAATCCGATAGTCCCCCTCCACCTCGCCGAGTGGACGCGCTTTTCCCGTCGGCGCCATCAGCAGGCACCACTCGACGAAATGCGCCAACCCTTCCCGGTCTCCCGGCCACTCCCATTCGCTCATCGCTTCCAGGGCTCCCGGCTCCCACTCGCTTACTCCGTGGTGGAACTCGAGCACCTGGTGCAGCAGCGCGGTCTGGTTCTCGACGAGGAAGGGGATGTCCTCACGGATCTCCCCCAAGGGAAGGATCGCAGCGTGGGCCGCCGAGAGTTCGTTGAGCAGGTCCGAGCGCAGCCCCTGGCCCATTGAGGGCCATCCCGAAACCGGGTCGAGGACGGCGATCAGTCGCAGATCAAGAGTCTTGACGGGGGTCACCGCACCGTCGAACACCAATTGTGCAAGCCGGGCCTGGTGGGCCGCCGACGCCCGCTCGATCGATTCGGCGACGAGAGTCCCTCCGTTGAGCCTGCCGAGCAGACCCGGGGAATGGCGGTTGCCGACGAGATCCCCCAGGTGGGGATCGTCGGCCCCTTCCCCGAAGCGCACCACGGCGAAGCGATCGATCCGGCGTTGCGGTTGGAGCCCGTGAAGGGCCCGCGACAGCGCCGACAGCCGGGAGCCCAGTGGCCCCGAAAGCAGCACATGCCGGTGGAGACGGCCCAAGCGCGACAGATGGGCGATCTCCGACCGGGAGCGCGCCGAGTTCCCATAAACCCCCGCCCGCTGGATCGTCGACCGTTCATGATCGAACAGGGCCTGCCGGCATCGCGCCCCGTCGAAGGCACGATCGACGGTTTCTTCAAACTCGCCTGGCCGCCCGTTCCTCGGAACAAGCCACGGTGCCAGACCCGCATTTTCGAACAACATCATGAGTCCCGCCGGAATGCGCGTCTCATCGCTTACGAAAATGATTTCCGGAGTCGGCTCGCGCCTTTCGATCTCATCCACCAGAGCCTCAAGCGACCGGGTGGATACGTCATCCCAAACCACCAACAGGCAGACGCCCTGATCCTCGCGGAGCAGCGCCAACGCGTCCTCGACCGACATCGCAACCGCCTCCGCCGGGTCGAGCGCCGCCAAGCGCGGTGGCTGGGCAAGGAAGTTCATGGGAGGGTGGAGCCAAATCGCTTGCGTCACGGATGCTACCTACAATGATAACTTAACTTTACAATGTTGTTCTCACAACATTGTATAACTATGTTACCAAGGCGCTGCCGTCAACCACAAGTCGACGCATCTTGAGACCTGTGTTGACCTTCCCGGCTTCAGGGATATTATTTCGCCACCTTCTCCAAACGGACTCCCTTGCATGCGCCGCGTTCGAGGGCGATTCTTTGATCGACTCGAATGGGACACGGTGACGTGCCGCCTGTGCGCCCACCGCTGTTCCATCGCTCCCTCGCGCACGGGTCGCTGTGGCGTTCGCCTCAACCGCGACGGCCACCTCCACCTCGAACAATACGGCCACATCGCCACCCAGGAGTTCCTCCCTTCCGACGAGCTCCCCCTCTATCACTACAAGCCCAACGCCTATTGGGCGCGCTTCAGCCTCAAGGGCTGCACCATGCGTTGCCCCTTCTGCACCACCTACCACGTCAGTCAACTTGGCAGCGTCCGCAGCGTCCCTTGCGAGCCTGCCCAACTCATCACCGCCGCTCACGAGAACGGCTGTCGCGGCCTCAGCTTCGGCTATGGCGAGCCCGGGCCCCATCACGAGTTCGTCTTCGACACCTTCCGCGAAGCCTTCACACTCGGCTATGATACCCACCTCGAAACCAACGGCATGTACAGCGACGAACCCCTGCGGGAAATCGCCCCCTTTCTTTCGGCGGTCACCGTCGGCCTCAAGGGCCTCGACCCCGACCTCTATCAGAACCAACTGGGCGGCGACGTCGCCGAGGTCCTCTCCACCATCGACGTTCTCATGACCCTCCGCATCCACACGGAAATCACCTGGCTGCTCATTCCCGGAGTAACGGACAAGGGGGACTCGATACGCCCCCTGCTCGAGATCGCCGGCCACTACGGCTTCGCTCCTCCCTTGATCCTCCTCCCCTTCCGGCCTTTCTTCCAGTGGTCCGACAAGCCTTCCGCCGATCTGGATCACCTCGAGGCCTTTCACGCCGCCATCCAGCATTATCCAGGCGCCATCTACGAGGCCCATCCACTCAGCAGGGCACGGAACACCTGCTGCGAAAACTGTGGCCGACCCCTCATTCGCCGCGGAGAGGCCGGCCTCATTCTCACCAAGGATGGAACCGGGAGGAGCCGGGAGCACTGCCCCACCTGCAATGCCCCGGTTCCTTACGTCGTCGACGACGTGTGATCACCGAACGGGGAACCCGATCCCCGGCCCAAACATGACAAGATCACCGTTGGAAACCGTCCCGTTGGTGGGATCGTAGGCAACCACGCCATCGCCGGTGATGTGGCCCGGCAGCCCCGGGGATCCACCGGCCGAAGGCCCCGCGTCGTGATCCGAATCGGGACCATGGCTGAGCAGGTACCACTGGGCCGCCCTGTTCACCGAGCCGAACATGGCGAAATGCAGCGCGTCGAATTCCTCCGTGCCCGCCTCCGCGCTGAAGTTCTCCGCATAGAACCGATCGGTGTAGTGATACGGCAGGTATCGCTCGTCCTTCTCGTCGAGATTCCGGAAGACGTCCTCCGAGAGGGTTGTCAGGTACGCGACCGGTGTCGTGAGGCGAACGGTGATCTTGGTTTCGAAGAAGGTACGCGCGTCCGATGCGGAAAGGAATCCGCCCCCGATATCGTCGGGAAAGGGGTACCGGTTGCTGTCGACCCGATAGGACTCGAGGGCGGTGGCATGGGTGCGCATCTCCGCCATGACGCGGGTGACCTTCGACCGGGTCTGCGCCTCGAGGAAATTAGGGACGGCGATGGCGGCAAGAATGGCGATGATGGCGACGACGATGAGAAGCTCGATGAGGGTGAAACCTCGGCGGTGCATGGGCGTTTAGCTCCATAGGGGTTTCGTAGCATGTGCTACAGAAACAACCCTTGGGTAGAAGTTGACGCCGCGTCAACGATCCTTCCATGAAATCCCTGTCAGCCACACCCTGTCCTTGCCCGAAACCCATCCCTTCCACCTAGCCTGAGAACCATCTCTCGCGGAGATTTCCTCCCATGCGCCTCTTCCTCCCCGCCGTTGCCACCCTTCTTTCCCTGCTTCTCCTGGCCTGCACGGCGGAGGACACTGCCGCCGACGCACCCACCACCCGCCCCGCCGCCGAGGCCTCCGCCGATGTCGTCGAGTGGCCCCAGCTCCGGGCTCTTGATGCGCTCGCCCACCGGGCCGAGGCGGCGGCCCGCATCGGCGACGCCGACGCCATTCGCGAAATCGCACCGGAGCTCGCCCGCCTCACCGAGGAGGTCACCCTCGAAACCGTTCCTTCCAATGCGAAAAGCCAGGAGGAGGTCCGGCTCCTCGTCGAGGATCTGCGCGCGCTCGGCAACGAGGTCGCCCGTGCCGCGCAGGTCGAGGACGCCCCGCTCCTGTCCGCCGCCACCGGCCTCCACGGGCTCATCCTCGAGATCATGGCCAAGGCCGGCATGCCCCACGTCCACGACGACCACGAGCACGATCACGATCACGATCACGGCGACCACGACCATGACCATGACCATGACCATGACCACGAGCACTAGTCCGTGACCGGCGGCCTCGCCGTTGACCTCGAGGGCGTGCGCCTTCGCCTGGGGCGGGGCGGCCACGACGTGACCTTCTCGCTCGACCGTTGGGAGGTGCCGGCGGGGGCGCAGGTGGCCGTTTGTGGCCCGAGCGGTTGCGGCAAGTCGACTCTGCTGCATCTGGTGTGCGGCCTGAGGCGTGCCGACGCCGGCCGGCTGGAGGTGCTCGGGACCGATCTCGCCCGCCTGACGACCTGGGCGCTGGATGATTTCCGCGGCCGACACATTGGCGTGATCTACCAGTCGTTCAACCTGCTGGGGCCGCTGACAGCGGTCGAGAATGTGCTGGCGGGGATGCGGTTTTCGCGCCGCGTGCCGCACCGGGACCGTCGTGCCCGGGCGGCGGAAATGCTCGGGCGCGTGGGGCTTGCGGCAAGGGCGGGCCATTATCCGGCGACATTGAGCGTGGGCGAGCGCCAGCGCGTCGCCATCGCCCGGGCCCTGGCCAACACGCCCGACATTGTCGTGGCGGACGAGCCGACCGGAGCCCTGGACCCCGTCACTGCCGCCTCCGTGGCGGATCTCCTCCGCGGCCTCACCACCGAGTCCGGGGCGACGCTCCTGCTGGTGAACCACGACCGAGACCTCGCGGCGGCCTTCCCCTCCCAACTCGACGCCGCGGGCCTCGTCCGCGATGGGGCGGGGGTGGCGGGATGACGCTGCTCGGCATCGCCTGGCGCTACCTGTGGGGCCGGCCGGCCATCACACTGCTGCTGCTGGCGGCCGTGGCTCTCGGGTCCGGCCTGGTCTCCGCGGTGCTCACCCTCGCCCGGGAAAGCCGCAACGCCTTCGAGGCCGAGGCCGCCCTCTTCGACATCGCCGTGGGCGCCAAGGGCAGCCCCCTCCAGCTCATCCTCAGCAGCGTCTACCACATCGACGTCCCCACCGGCAACGTCCCCTACGACGTCTATACGAACCTGCTTGCGGATTCCCGCGTGGCCCGGGCCGTGCCCCTCGGGCTTGGGGACAACTATCGCGGGTTTCGCATCGTGGGAAGCGACGCCTCGCTCTTCGAACTGGCCCGCGATCCCCGCGCCGCAGAGCCGGGGCCCCTGCTCCGCGTGGCCACCGGCCGTGTCTATACAGCCCCGTTCGAGGTGGTCCTCGGCGCCGGCCTCCCGGAAGCCACCGGGCTCGCCATCGGCGACCGCTTCGTCGGCACCCACGGCTTTGTCACCGTCCCCGGATCCGAGGAGCACGACGAGTTTCCCTACGAGGTGGTGGGCATCCTGGAGCGCACGGGGACGTCCGTTGACCGGGCGATCTATACGCCGATCGAGTCCGTCTGGGAGGTGCACGACGCGGAGGACGCGCGGCACGCGGCGCTCTTTGCCCCCGAGGGGGAGGAGGAAGACCGGGACGACGGCGGGGAGGCCGACAATGAGGAGGACGATGGCGGGTGGGGGTATTTTGCCCGTGCCGCCGGAGCCACCGGGCGCGAGCGCCCCCGGGAGGTCACGGCGGTCCTCCTCCAACTGACCTCGCCGGGCTGGCGCTTCGTGCTTCGCGAGGAAATCCAGGATTCGACCAACGCCATGGCAGCGATCCCGTTGATGGAAATGCACCGCCTGTACGAGCGGGTGCTGCGGCCGCTGCGCCAGGCGATGGTGGCGGTCGCAGGACTGGTGGTGCTGGTGGCGGCCTTGTCGATCCTGACGACGATGCTGCAGTCAGCAGAGCGGCGGCGGCGCGATCTCGCCCTGTTGCGCTCCCTGGGCGCCCGTGCGTGGGAAATCTTCGCCCTGGTCGTGCTCGAGGCCGTGTTCCTCAGCGTGCTCGGCGTTCTCGCCGGGGCGGCCCTCGGCCATGGGGTCCTCGCCCTCTTTGCCAATGCGCTCGCAGACCGCGCCGGCATCGCCATCAACGCCTGGTCGCTCTCCTCCGGCGAGGTAACTGCCCTTGCCGTCGTGGCGCTGGCGGGTACCTTGGCGGGTGTTGTCCCTGCGGCACTGGCCTATCGCCGCCCTGCCCACTCCGACCTTGCCCTCGACGTCTGAAGGCTCCCATGCCCCGAGATCCTGAAAAGCCCAGTGGCCGCATTCTCCCGCTCGCCATCCGCGTGCTCTGGCTTGTGGGGCTCGTGCTGGTCTACCTGCGGTTCTTCGCGCCGGAGGCCCAGGGCCCCATCCCCCCGACGGACTACCTCGCGCTGCCCGGAACCGTCGACCTCGCCGCCGCCGACGGCCCCACCACCGGCACCACCGCCGGAATCCATGGCGGACTCCACGACCTCTTTCGCAATGCCCGCCCGACCACGGCGACGCTCGCCGGCCGGGACGTCCTCACCTTCGACGAGATGGCCCGCACCCGCATCGGCCTACGCCCACCACCGGTCTTTACGGACCGCGTCGCCCTCATGGACGGCCAGCGCGTCCGCCTCCTCGGCTTCATGGTCCCCTACGACAGCCTCACCGACATGCGGAACATGATGTTGCTCGACACGCCGGTGGGCTGCTATTTCTGCGAGCCCCCCTCGCCAGAGCGCGTCGCCTTCGCCCGTATAGACAGTCCCGAGCCGGTGGAGTTCGTCGACGAGGCGATCGAGGTGACCGGCACGCTCCGCCTCTGGAAGAAGGACAGCAACGAGCCTGCGCACCAGATGTTCCTCTTCGTGCTGGACGAGGCGACTTTCAAGCCCGCCCGGGGCGCCCTGTACCGCGACCGGGGCGACATCTGACCGCGCCGCACGCGGACACGGGCCTCACAGCCACTCCCACGTATAGACATGCCTCCCTGGAGGTCCACGCCGCGCCTAGTCGTCCCTGGGGCGCGCCACGATGATCGAGAGGTCGTCCGGCAGGTTTCCGTGGCGGCGGCGCAGGGCCCCCTCCAGAGCCGGGCCCACGTCCTCCACAATCGAGGTGGCCGCCAGCCGGATGATCTCGCCCGCGTCCAGATAGTTGAACAGGCCGTCGCTCGCCACCAGCAGCGTCCCCGAATGGAAGGCGTGGGTGAAGGGGTGGGGCCGGAGGTGGCCACTACCGACGAAGGGACGCTCGGGCTGGTGGGCGGTGAGGGGAATCGAGCCAACGTCGCTGACGAGCCAGCACTGGGAATCGCCGGCGCTGACTCCATAAACACGGCCGGGCATGGCGCACCCGATGATGGCGGTGGCCTGGCCGGCTTGGGGGTCGACAGCGAGTTCACGATCGATCTCCGTGAGTGCCCTTGAAAGATCCTCGGGAGAGGGGTGAGCGGAGGCACGGAAGAAGCGGCGGTCGATGGCGAGGACGATACCGCTGGCGGCCTCCGCTGCTCCGGCAAGGCCGCCGGCGCCGTCTGCAAGGACGAACAGGAGCCCGCCCGGCAGCCGCAGGAGCCCCACACGGTCCTCGGACCCGGCGCGATAGCTCGCGGTGTGGCGGGCAACGCGGAAAGGTTCGCCGGGGGACGTCGTCACCGGCCGGGCAACGCGAGGTTGATGGGGTCGGCCCGGCCCTCGGCCTCGCGCACCTCCTCGGCGGTGGGAATCTTGTCCGCGGGGATGCCGCCGAGGTTGGTGATGATGCGGTGACTGCGGGCTTCGCGGATCATCGCGAGGACGCGGGTGCGGGCGAGCTCGACCATGGCCCTGCGGATCGCCGGCAGCGCCGACTCGAAGGTCCGCCCCGTGGCCTCCGTCTTGTCGAGCACCTTGATCACGTGGAGCGAGTCGGGCACCTCCTGGCCCCGGCGCTTGAGTTCGAGGACATTGCTCACGTCGCCTCCGTCGAGTTTCTTGCCCTCGGCGCGGATCGGCCGCGGGAGGAGCGGCTCGTTGAACGTCACCCACCCGGTGGTGCCAAGGATGCCCTGCTCCATGCGGCGATACTCCGGGCGGGCAAAGAGCTGCTCGGGCTCGGCGCCACCATCCAGCGCGTCGCGCACCTCCCGCGCGAGCCGGTGCATGTCCCGCACGGCGCGGCGATCCTCCGTCCCCGTGAAGGTGACCGTGAAGTGGGCGATGTGATACCTTGCCGGCTCGTAGAAGAACTCCGGCGCCCTGTCATAGGCCCGGCGAAAATCGTCCTCGGTGATGTTCAGATCGATGAAGCGGTGGAGGAGCTTCTCGATCATGAGGGCGTCATAGACGGCGCGCTCGTAATCGTCGCGGTGAAATCGGAGACCGGCGAGTACGGAGTCGACCTGCTCATCCGTCAGGTTGGCCTGACGTTCGGCCTCGCGAAGGCGCTCGCGGAATTCGGTCTCCGTGACGACGACTCCCTGGCGGCGGGCCTCGTCGGCAAGGAGCGCGTGGGCGACCCAGTCCTGGAGAGCTGCCTCCTCCTCCCTCCGGATCGCCGCCTCGAGGAGCCGCTCCTGCTCCTCGACGGCCATACGGTCGCGAACGTCGACACTCCCTTCGGTGACCTCGCCGTCCGGGCCGATGGAGGCCAGCACCGTCGGCTGCTGCTCCTTGATCTCCCTCAGGACATCGTCGTAGCGTTCCGTCACCCGTGCCTGAATGTCCGCAAGGGTGAGGACCCGGGCGTTGACGATGGCGACGAGGATCTCGGCGGGCTCGGGGGTGGGCTGCGGCTCGAGCTCAACGGGCTGCTGCTCCGCCTCCCCGGGGTCCTTCGTTTGCGGGCGGACGGAAAGGCGCGGCTCCTCGTCCTCGAGAATAAGGGTCGTGGGATCCTGGGCGCGGAGCGGCGGCACGACGGGGGCGGCGGCCGGGAGCACAAGCACCGCCAGGATTTGGAAAAGAGAGATATACCGATGGGAACTTTTGGCAGGGCGCATCAGGCGCTTGATGCCCACAGGAACGGGCGATCGCAAGGATAAGTCGCCGTGGGAAACGGGAGGAATGGTCATTCTCCTTCCTTGACAGGGGCCCGGGGCTCGTGGGCACTTGGGTCGGTGGTGCCCGCAGGGGCCACAAGACATCGCGATCAAAGGCGACGACGAGGAGCAGTAAGGAAGTTTGGCGCGTCCCGAGAGAAAGAGGCCTTTGGCTGGGAGCCTCTGACCGCCGCTTCCCGAACTCGCCTCCGAGCCGCCGGTGCGAAACCCCGACAAGGGGCGTGTAGAGCCGGCCGGATGGGACCTCCCCCGTTAGAGGAGGGATACGAAGCCCGCCCTGGCGGGAAAATCGGGGTGGTACCGCGCCATACTCGGGAAGGTTTCCCGGCGCCCCCGGTTCGGCGAATCGAGTGATCGGTTCGCCGAACCGGGGGCGTTCCCATTTCTGACCACTTTCTCCGGAGGGTACCGGAACGATGGAAGCTCAAGACCGGGTGTTGATCTTCGACACGACGCTGCGTGACGGTGAGCAGTCCCCAGGCTGCAGCATGACGGCCAAGGAGAAGCTCGAGGTCGGCCGTCAGCTCGCGCGGCTCGGCGTCGACGTGATCGAGGCGGGCTTCCCGATCAGTTCCGTCGGCGATTTCGAAAGCGTGAAGGGCATTGCGGAGGAAGTCGGCAACATGGTGGTAGGCGGCATGGAGCCGCCGGTGATCGCGGGGCTGGCGCGTTCGCGAGAGGTCGACATCCGCCGTGCCGGCGAGGCCGTCTCCCCCGCCAAACGCCCCCGCATCCATACCTTCATCGCCACCTCGCCGATTCATCGCGAGCAGAAGCTCCGCATGTCCCGTGACCAGGTGCGCGAGGCGGCCGTCGACGCGGTCAAGCTCGCCCGTTCCCTCGTTGAGGACGTCGAGTTCTCCCTCGAAGATGCCGGCCGCACCGAGTACGACTTCATGGTCGAGGTTGTCGCCGCCGTCATCGAGGCAGGCGCCACCACCATCAACATCCCCGACACGGTGGGGTACTGCGTGCCGGAGCAATACGCCGACCGCATCGCCCACATCTTTGCCAAGGTCCCCGCGGCGAAGGACGTCGTCATCAGCGTCCATTGCCACAACGATCTGGGGATGGCGGTGGCGAACTCGCTGGCGGCGGTGCACGTAGGCGCGCGCCAGGTCGAGTGCACGGTGAACGGCATTGGCGAGCGGGCGGGCAACACCTCGCTCGAGGAGGTCGTCATGGGACTTAGGACCCGCCACGACTTCTATCGCATCGGCACGCGCATCCGCACCGAGGAGATTTATCCCACGTCGCGCCTGGTCACCCAGGTGACCGGGTCGCGGGTGCAGGCGAACAAGGCGATCGTGGGGGCGAACGCCTTCGCCCACGAGGCCGGCATCCACCAGGACGGCATGCTCAAGTCGAAGGAAACCTACGAGATCATGACGCCGGAGTCAGTCGGGTGGCGTGGCGAGGGGATGGTGATGGGCAAGCACTCGGGCCGCCACGCCTTCGTGACCCGCCTGCGCGAGATTGGCTTCTCCCTCGAGGGGGAGGCACTCGAGCGCGCCTTTACCCGATTCAAGGAAATCGCCGACAAGAAGAAGGACCTGTTCGACGACGACCTGATCGCGATCGCCGAGGAGGTGCTCTTCCGCGAGCCCTCCGACGCCTGGGAGCTCCTTTCCATGCAGGCAACCACCGGCAGCGAGATCATCCCCATGGCCACGGTGCGCCTGGTTTACAAGGAGCAGGAACATGTGGACGCGGCGATGGGCGACGGCCCGGTGGACGCCGTGTTCCGCGCCATTGATCGCCTCACCGGCAGCCCGCTCAATGTCCACGAGTACAACCTGGAGGCGGTGACGGAAGGGCAGGACGCGCTCGGCCGCGTGACCCTGACGGTCAGCCGCGAGGAAAACGAATCCATCCGCGTGAAGGGCCGCGCGGTCTCCACGGACATCGTGCTCGCGTCGGCGAAGGCCTACGTCAACGCGCTGAATGCGCTGGACCGGCTCGAGAAAATGCGCGCCGCGGATCCCACCGTCGGCGCCCCCATCGACGGCACGCCGTGACCCACCTTTCGCGCCCGGGCGCCGGCAGGTCTCAGCCCTGCTGGCCCCCGGGCTTCATGTCCGTCGACTGAAAGATCTTGTCGGCGCTCGCAGCCACAAAGCCGTCGTAAAGGCGCCCGTCGGGGCCCGGGTAGCGCTCGGCAAACTCGTAGTAGCACGTCCGGATGGGCTCGCGTCGGCCGCCGGCAAAGGGAACCTCCTGAACGTCCGCGAGGGTTGACGCCTGGCGAAGGAGCACCTCCGGGCTGCCCTTGATGCGCCCGCCGCCCGTGTTCAGTTCGAACCCCCTTGCCTCGACGAAACCCAGCAGCGCCTCGAGCGGCTTGAGCTTCTCCAGGTGATTCACCGCGATGGTGAAGTGGTTCGCCCGCAGCCCCAGCGCCGCGACCCAGGCCGCGTACTCGCTTTCCTCCAGCAGGCGCGTATAGACGCCGAAATCCACCGGCGTCCAGGGCGTCCCGGCCCAAAACACCTCGGGCGTGCCCGTGATGTGCGGATCGACCTGGCGCAGGAGGCCGTCCACCGCTTCCTGCAACTCGCGGCTGAACTCCTCCGTCTTCAGCTCGCTGAGGAACACGCGCGGATGTCCGTCCGGATGGACGTAGCCCTTAGCCTCGAGGCGCTTTTCGCGGAACTCGTAGGTGTCGAACACGCGATAGCCGAGCTGGAAAAGGTGCGGCTCGAGAGCCCCGAGGTGGATGGGCCCCCGGTTGAAGGTCCGGAAGGCCACGTGATCGTTGCGGACGGTCTCGCCCTCGGCCTCGACGAGGGTGCGCAGCCGTCCGGCGGCCGGGGCGATGGCGATGTAGTCCTCCCACAGGCGGGCGAAAAACGCGTCCGGTGTCATGGCGGCTCCCTTGAACGAGACGGAATGGGCGGTGGCTACGCGGCCCGGGCGTCCAACGCAAGGGGTGCCTGCGATTTCGGTGTTGCTCTGAGAACGGCCACGCCCACGATCAGCCCCATGAAGCGTCTTGTCCTGCTTACGATTCACCTGATCGCTGGCGCGCTGCTCCTGGCGGGGTGCGCGCCCCGCGCCGCCGGCCCCGCTCCCGTGGCTGCCCAGCCCACGCCAGCGGCACCCGCTCCCGCGCAGGCCCAATCGTCGCAACCCACGCCCCTTACCATCGAGGACCTCAAGGGGCGTCTGGCCGTCCGCGACCTCCGCATCACCAACGACCCCCAGCCGATGGTCCAACTCACCCTCGAGAACCTCCTCGACGAGGAACAGCTGGAGTTCGAGCTCGCCACCAACTGGGTCGACGAGCGCGACAACGTGGTCGAGCAAAGCAGCTGGCGCCGCGTCGTCCTTCCCCCCAATGCGCGTCACCAATACCTCGCCGTCACCGAGGGCAAGCGCGTCCATTGGGCGAAGGTGTACATCCGGGAAGTTCTCCGCTGACGTTATGACGTATTTCCTCAGCCGGCTCCCCCTCTCGGCGCTCACGCTGGTTCTCGTCGCGACCCTGTGCTTTGTGCTGACGAAGGTCGCGGGGGAGGAGGCGGCCTTTGGGGAGAAGGAGCCACCGGCGGAGGTGCGCGCCGCGATCGAAAAGGAGTGGGGCCTCGACCGCCCGCTCCACGAGCAGTACTTCCTCCACATGAGCCGGCTGCTCGTGTTTGATTCGATGCCGTCGCGGATTCGGCGCGGCGAGACGATCCGCGACGTCCTCGGCAGCCAGCTCCCCACCTCGATCCGCCTGGGCGCGCGGGCACTGGTCCTCGCGGTTCTTTTCGGAATCCCGGTGGGGGTTGTGGCCGCTGTCTATCACAACAGGCTGCTGGACAACAGCAGCACCGTCCTCGCCCTGATCGGCGTTTCCGTCCCGAGCTTCATCATCGCCTCCCTCCTGGTCTATCTCCTCACCAGCCAGTGGGAAATCTTCGGGGTGCGGCTCACGCCGATGCAGGCCATCAACTGGCAGCAGCCGATGGAATCCTTCATGTGGGGAGGCGACAAGTATTACCTGATCCCGCCGAACGTGACCGGAGTGCCGCGGGCCATCCTCGAGGAACTCTTCCGTTTCCGCCTTTGGATTCCGTCCCTGGCGCTGGCGGCGTTCCCCTTTGCCGCGATCCTGCGCCTCACGCGCAGCGCCATGCTCGACGCCCTCAGCCAGGACTACGTCCGGACCGCCCGCGCCAAGGGGGTCTCCACCTGGAAGGTGATCGGCATCCACGCCCTTCGCAACGCGCTCACCCCGGTGGTGACCTTCATGGGGCCGGTGACCGCCGCCGTCCTCACCGGCTCCCTCGTCGTCGAGAAGATCTTCGCCCTCCCCGGCATCGGCACCTTCTTCATCACCAGCGTCAACAACCGCGACCTGCCGATCATCATGGGGCTGGTCGTGTTCTACTCGGCCCTGCTCATCGCGATGAACCTGCTGGTCGACGCGTTGTATCCGCTGCTGAACCCGCGTCTGCGCAAGTAATTGCCGGGAAATGAATAGTCCGCGCCGTGGCCGGTAAGACCCCCAAAGGCGCTGCCTGAGTACCCTTGACCTTCGAAGGTCCCCACCTACGCTTTCATCCATCCGTCAGACCTAACGACGAGAGGGGCGCCCATGGGCCTTGTTCGATCCGTCATCCGCTTCATCACGACACTTGGGGGCCTGCTTTCGAGCAAGGTCGACGAGGGCACCGACGCGCTGACCTCGACCCCCGCCGGGGTGAAAGCCGCCTTTCGCCAAGCCCGCGACAAGTGGACCAGCCAGTACCACGAAGTCCGCGATGCCGTCAGCCAGCTCATGATGGTCATCGAGCAGAAGCGCGCCGAGGTCGCCAGCCTCGAGAAGGAAAATGAGCAGCTCGAGGTAAAGAAGCGCGGCGCCGTGGAGAAGTTCAAGAGCACCCGCGAGCAGAAGTACCAGATGCTCTTTGGCGAGTACCACGCACATCTCGCAAAGAACGAGGCGCGCCTTGGGGAACTCGGCGGAGAGGTCAAGGAGATGGAAGGCCAGATTGAGCGCTACAAGCTCAAGCTGACCGAGATGCAGTCGCAGATCCAGAACCTGGATCGCCAGGAAGCGGAAGCAATCGCCGACATCGTCTCCTCGAAGCAGATCGTGGAGCTGAACGACCGGATGGCGAAGCTTGGGACCTCGCTCCACGACGAGAACCTGCAGGCGATCGACAAGTCGCGCCAGCGGATGAAGGCCAAGGCGAAGCTTTCCGACGAGCTGGCGGGAACGGACAAGAGCCTGATCGAGCGGGAAATCCTGGCGGCGGGCATGAGCGGCGAAGCCACCGACGAGTTTGCCAACATGCTCGCCGAGGCGGAACTGAAGGGCCGCGAGCGCGGCGAGGGCGCCGGACCGGAAATCGAACGAAGCATGTAATCCGCAAAAGAATAAACCGCTGGGGATCGCGTAGGGAAACCCGCATCCCCCCAAGCGAAAGGAACACCCCCATGATGTGGAGACGAGTGGTTCAGGGAATGGCGGCGGCGTTGCTGATGGCGCTGCCGGCACTGTCGACGGCGGAACCGGTCAAGGTTGCCTGGTCTGTCTGGACCGGTTGGATGCCGTTCAAGCTGATGGAAACGGAGGGCTTCCTGGAGAAACGAGCCGCCGAGTACGGCGTCGAGATCGAGCTGGTCGAGTTCAAGGGCTACATGGACTCGGTCCAGGCGTTCGCAAGCGAGCAGGTCGACGCCTGCGCCATGACCTCGATGGAGGCACTCCAGCCCGCCTCCTCCGGCATCCCCTCGGTCGCCGTCGTCATTAATGACATCAGCAACGGCGGCGACGGCGTGCTGGTGCGCAATGGCATGACGATCCCGGACCTCGAGGGCAGGCGCATCCTCCTCGAGCAATTCTCCGTCAGCCACTACCTGCTGACGCGGGCCCTCGACAAGCACGGCCTCAGCGAGGCGGACGTCACCATCGTCAACACGCCGGGCGACG
>CAYQTO010000028.1:0-27474 GCA_964420455.1 uncultured Candidatus Sumerlaeota bacterium
CGATATACATGGAATGCTCGGTGAAGCCCATCTTCTTGAGGACAGTCATGGGCTCCAAGGAGGCATTGAGGGAGTAGTGAGAGTCTTTAAGTTCGAAGCGGGCCATGGAGAGGGCGATCTTGCCGGAAGTCGTCTCGCGTCAGGGCAAAGGGGATATCCGTGTGTAGCAATTTGCGTACTTACACGGGCAAGGTCCGGCAAGCCTTTTCCGGGACGAGGGGAGCATTTCAGGTCCGGTAAGAGGTGGCGAGAGCATTGCTCTGGACGCCGCGGAGAGCAAGGAGGAGGAGTGTCGCCATGAGCGAAAAAGGACATCGATGCGATGTGTTGGTGATCGGGTCGGGGGCGGCCGGGGCAACGTGTGCGCTGCGGGCGGCGGATCTGGGGCTTTCGGTGATCATGCTGACGGCAAGCCGGGCCCCGGCGGAGGGCTCCTCGACGAGCTGGGCCCAGGGGGGAATCATCTTTCGCGGCAAGGACGACTCGCCGAGCCAGCTGGCCGCGGATATCTGCACGGCGGGGGGAAACATCTGTCGCACGGACGCGGTGGGCTTGCTGGCGGAGCGGGGGCCACGCCTCGTGGAGGAACTGCTCATCGAGCGGTGCGGGGTGCCCTTCGATCGCAACGGTGACGGGCTGGACGTGACAGAGGAAGGGGCCCACTCGCGCCCGCGCATCATCCATGTGGAGGACGCGACCGGACGCAGCATCGCGAGTCACCTGCTGCGCGAGGTGATGAACCATGCGGGCATCCGGCTGGTGACCGGCGGGTTGGCGGTGGACCTGATCATGCGGGGCTTCCACACCAAGGACCCTTCGGACATCTACCACCGTCCGCGGTGCCTTGGCGCGTATGTGTTCGACCTGGATTCGGCGGAGGTGTTTCCGATCGTCGCACGCGAGACGGTGCTGGCGACGGGCGGCCTGGGGCGGATCTTCCTCCACTCGACAAACCCGCCCAGTTCCCGCGGCGACGGGCTCGCCATGGCCTACCGCGCGGGGGCGCGGGTCATCCACCTCGAATACGTCCAGTTCCATCCGACGGCGCTGTATCACCGGTTGGCGCCGCGGTTCCTCCTCAGCGAATCGATGCGCGGCGAGGGCGCCCGACTGGTCGACCGCCACGGCCGCCCCTTCATGCACAAGTACCACGAGCAGGGCGACCTCGCCCCCCGCGACGTCGTGGCCCGCGCCATCCACGAGGAGATGGTCTCCCAGGGCGAGGACTGCATGTACCTCGACATTACGTCGAAGCCGGCGGAGTGGATCCGCCATCGGTTCCCGACGATTTACGCGTTCTGCCTGAAGTACGACATCGACCTGACCAGCCGGCCGTGTCCTGTCGTGCCGGCGGCACACTACTCCTGTGGCGGGGTGGCGGTGGATCTCCACGGCCGGTCGAACGTGACCGGGCTGCGCGCCGTCGGCGAGGTCAGCTGCACGGGCGTCCACGGGGCGAACCGGCTCGCGAGCACCTCGCTCCTCGAGGCCATCACCTGGGGCACCACGGCCGCCGAGGGCATCCACGAGGACCTCGCCGAGAACCCCCTCCCGGAGATCCACGAGATCCTCCCCTGGCAGATCGAAACCGAGGAGATCGACCCCACCCTCATCGGCCAGGACTGGGTCACGATTCGCATGACCATGTGGAACTATGTGGGGCTGGTGCGGCGGAGGAAGCATCTGGACCGGGCGCTGAAGATCCTCCGGGAGCTTCAGTACGAGATCGAGTTTTTCTACCGGCGGGCGAAGTTGTCGGAACTGATCATCGGGTTGCGCAACGGGGTGCAGGCCGCCCTGGCGGTGACCCACGGGGCGTATCGCAACCGTGTGAGCCGCGGGGGGCACTATCGGGTGGACTAGGGTGGGGGCTCAGGGGAGGTCGCGGGGCCGGTCCGGGCCCTTGCCGGGGCCGGACCAGAAGATGTTGCCTTCGCTGACGGTGCCGTTGGTGGGGTCGTAGGGAGCGATCTCCTCGCCGAGCCAGGCGGGCCAGGTGTCGGGCCCGGCGCTGCGCATGCCCCACTGGACGGTGGAGGGATTGGAGGCGATGCGAGCCCAGGTGGCGTCGGACTCCCAGGTGCCGTCGGCCCGGCGGCGGGAGGCCCAGTCGTAGGTCAGCGGATAGACGAAGTTGTTGCTGCTGGCGGGAATGGCGTAGGGATTGTGGGGCTTGGAGCTTGTATATTCGATGATGCGGCCGCGGGAGGCGAAGGGGTCCGCGGGGACGGAGGTGAGGTAGGCCACGGGGGTGGTAAGGCGGAGGAGACGCCGGAGATAGACGATCTCGCCCTGGTCGGCGTCGGGGGGATAGCGGCCGCGGTCGATGCGGTACATTTCCACACCGGTGGCGATGGCACGCATGTCGGTCTGGGCGCGGCTGACCTTGGCGCGGGTCTGTGCCTCCAGGAAGTTCGGCACCGCGATCGCCGCCAGCACGGCGATGATGGCGACGACGACGAGCAGTTCGATGAGCGTCAAAGCGCGGGAGGGGTGCGTCAGGGCTGGGTGCATGTGGCAATTTCCAAAAGGTCGAGGATTTCGGCGATGGTTTCGTTGCCGTTTGGGTCCGCGTCATACCGGGTGGAGACTTGCCTGCGGGCGGCGGCGATGTCTCCGGCGGCCTTGCCCCGGGCGATCAACCGGCGGCACCCCGCCGGCATGGGGCCCCAGTTTCCGCATTCCTTGCATTCGTGGTTGAGGAAGATCAACTTGGGAATGGCCTCGCCCCCGTTGGTGAGGAAGCGGGCAAAGAGGTCCCGGTGTTCCCCGCGGAGGAGGTAGCGGGTGTGGAGGTTGGGGGCGGCGTCGGCGAGCCGCTCGAGGATGGGGACGTGGCGGTGGACGTCGCCGCACCAGTCCTCGGCGATGACGAGCACATGGACAGGGCGGGGAAGGGCGGCCAGGAGCGCCTCGTGGAGGGGTTCGAGGACCGTGGCGCTGCGGCGTTGCTCCATGACCTCGGCGTTTGCCGGTTTCTCCGCGATGTCGAGCCACTGTCTATACGTTCGGGCAGCCTGGTGGATGGCGGCGAGGTCGAGGGCGGGGAGAATGGGGGGGCGGGGCATGGGACGTCCTTGGCAGGGCTTGATATTCCATGCGGGTAATACCCGATGCCCGTCAACCGTGCATCGGGCCGTGGGCTAATCTTCGATGGCCGTACGATAGACGGTGCCCGCGGCTCCCGCCTGATAGGCGTATCCGTCGCCCGACGTGATATACAGGTGGCCGTCGTGAACGAGGATGTTCTCGGACTTCATGGCGGTGTTGCCGGTGAGGGCGGCGAAATCACGCCAGGGTTCCTCGGCGCCGTTGCGCGCATCAAAGAGCACGTCGGGATCCGGGGTGAAGCGATAGACGCGCGAGGGCTTGGCGCTGACAAGGTAAAGGCGGCCCTCGTCGTCGAAGGCCATGTCGGTGAGGTCGGCGGAGTGGAGGGTGCGAGGATCCCAGGGGTCGAAGCGGGCGAGCAGTTCGATTTCGGGCGGAATGGCGGGTTCGCCCGCCGCGTCCATGCGGAGGCGGACCACGTGGGAGGAGGTGCGCGTGGCGAGGTAGAGCCATCCGTCGCGATGGGCGAGGGCGCTGTGGCCGGTGATGGTGACGGGGCCGGCGTTGGTGGTGTCGATGTCGGTTCCGAGGAAGAATTCGGAGGGGGCGGGGCCGGCGTTGGGATCGTCCAGATAGACAGACAGGTCGTAGCGGACGAGGGCGTTGTTGTCCTTGCCGACGGCGTAGAGCCAGTTGCCGACGGGGAGGAGGTTGTTGGGCCCGTTGAGCCAGCCGTGGGGCGGGTCGAAGTAAGCGGGGTCGTGGTGGGGATAGATGCCGCCGTACTCGTGGTTATGGCGCTCGACCTCGGACCATTGGCCGGTGCGTGTGTCGTAGCGGAGAATGGCGTCCGTGAGGTTCTTGCTGAAGGAGCGGCCAGGCCCCGTGCGGGGCTTGTCGACGCCGGAGAAGGCGCAGATGTAGAAGCTTTGGGTGGGTTCGTGCCAGCGGAGGCCGGCGTAGGGGCGGTCGGTGAGGCGGTCGCTCTCGGGGGGATTGGCGGTCACATCCCAGAGGCGAAAGGGCGGGTTCGTGGGGAGGGCGATGACCTCGCCGTTGGTGCGGACCGCGTCGGAGAGCGGTTCCTCGCCGACCGGTTGGGCGATGGCTGTGTCGATGCGAAAGATGGTCCCGGCGCGGTCGGCAATCTCGGCGCTGACGCCTCCGGCGCCCCGGACGCGGCCGCGGCTGAGCACATAAAGATCCCCGTCAACCACCGCGAGACCCCGGGGGAAGGGGGAGATGGTGGTCACCCGGGCGACCTCGGCGGCGAGGAGGGGCGTGGCGGGCAGGGAGAGGGAGACGGCCAGTGCGATAGCGGGACAGAGGCTTTTCGAGATCATGGAAACCTTCGATCTTTTCTTTTTTTGGGAATTAAGACTCACGCCCTTCGCCGGGTCCCGTCAATGGAAGGTGGACACATTATGTCCTCTATCGGCGGATTTTCCGCTTGTGACTGATGACGTCGTGGGGTGGTGTTTACAACAGGCTCCAAAATATGTTTTGCCGCGACAACTGTCCCGGCGTGGTGCAGGGCCTCCGCTCACGCGAAACGGAGCCCGACTTCAGCGAATCGGACCTGCGAACATGAAACACCCGTTTCTTGCCTTTGGGCTTCTTGCATTGGGGGCGGCGGCCCTCGCGGGCGACGCATCGAAGGGAATTTTCCGGCCCCAGCCGCCGGAGATTACGGTGACCCTGCTGAAGGATATCCACACGGGGGACCAGGGCTCGTTCCCGACAAGACTGGCGGGGCTGCTGCTCCCGGGAAACGTGTCGCGGTTGTATCTGTCGGCGCAGGGAAACGAGGGAGGCTTTGAGGCCTGGCAGTACTCCCCCGATGACGGGACGGTGGAGCGGCTGAGCTTCATCACACAGAACCGCTTCTCTGATGCGAGCGCCCGCCAGTGGACCCCGTACGACCTGGATACAGGCACGGTGTTCTTCACGGCGCAGGGGGAGGCCGGGCCGGAGGTCTATACGCTCGACTACCTCACCGGGGAGACCATGCTCCTCAAGGACATCCAGCCGGAGGGCACGTTCACCGCGCCGACGATCATCGGCCGCGTCGGCGACAAGTTCTACTTCATTGCCGAAAGCGAGGACGGGGGGAGGGAGCTGTGGACGACGGACGGCACGGAGGAGGGCACGAGCCAACTCCTCGACCTGAACAGCGGCGTCGGCGACGCGTTCGATTCCCAACCGGAATTCCTGGTCATCGGCGCCCGGACGGAAAACGCCAAGCTGTATATCACCGCAAACAATGGCAGCACCGGTCTCGAGGTCTTTGAACTGGTGGGGGACGACCTCCTTCCCGTGGGCGATATTCGGGAAGGGAGCGTGAGTTCCATCCCGAGCGAGTATACGCAGGTGGGGGACGAGGTGTACTTCTCCGCGATCGATTCCAACGGCCGGCGCCAGCTCTTCGTGACGGGAGAAGGCATCGCCGGCATCGGCCAGATCACCATGTTCACCGAAGGAAACCCGGACGTCCGCGAGCTGAAGAACGTGGGCGGGCGGCTGCTGTTCGTGGTGAATGGCAACGAAATCTGGGAGTACGATCCGGCCACATCGATCCAGCCGGAACGGTTGGTGACGCTGCCGCCGCCGTCCTCCGAACTGGGTGTCGAGCCGTTCGTGACGGACATCGTCGCCAGCGAGGTCGACGACCGCTTCTACTTCGCCTATGGATCCGAGGGCTTTCGAAAGACCGTTTGGGTGTCGGATGGGACGGAGGAGGGAACGACGGCGCTCGAGGAGCGGCCCTCTTCCGGTGTGGCCTATGATCCGGACTGGCTGACAGCGATGCCCGCGGGTACGGGAATCGGGTTGTTGTACGTGGCGAACGATCCGCTGGTGGGCCGCGAAATCCATGTGACCGACGGCACGCCGGAGGGAACCGGCCCCATCGGCGACATCGTCCCCGGTCCGAACAGTTCCTTCAACAACTCGCCGGACGATCTCGAACTGTTTGGCGGCCGGGTCTACTTCAGTGCCGGCGCGGACAACCAAGGCAACGAGCTCTGGAGCACCGACGGCACCGAGACAGGCACCCGCAAAGAAGCCAACATCAACACGCTGGGGGACGATAGCCTTCCGCGCCTCCCCACGCCGCTCGGCGACGGCCAGGTCTTCTTTCGTGCCGATGACGGCACCCACGGACCCGAGTTGTGGGTCACCGATGGGACCGAGGCGGGGACACGCCTCGTCAGCGACATCGTCCCCGGCGTCGACGGCAGCTCTCCCGAATGGCTGACGCCCGCGGGCGACTTCCTCTACTTCACCGCCGATACCCCTGAGTACGGCAGGGAACTCTGGCGCACCGATGGCACCGAGGAGGGGACCCAACTCTTTCGCGACCTCGCTGCCGGACCCAGGGACGGACGTCCAACGGATATCATCGCCATGCCGCCGTTTATCTACTGCGCCGCGGATTTCGATGATGAAGGCATCGAGGTCTGTCGGCTCGATACGTCGAACCCGGACAACGACGTGGTCTATGACATCGTTCCGGGACCCGACGGCTCGTTCCCGAACGACCTGTTGTGCTTCAATGGCGAGATCACCTTCACCGCCGCGGACCCGGATGATCCCAATGTAGGGCGCGAATTGTACATGCTGCCGGTTGATGAGGCTCCGACGCAAATCACCGACATCGATTCTGGTGGTCAGTTCGTATTCGGATACTCGGACCTGACTCTTCTCGATAACCTACTCGCGATGACCCTGTACCTCAGCGGCTCCAGCGAGCCCTGGATCAGCGACGGGACCCCGGATGGCACAAAGCGCATGGGGGAGGAAGGAGAAGTGACCCAGCCGTTCGAATACACGGAGGTGGAAGACAAAGTGTACTTCACGGCCGAGCGGGAAGGTGGCCGAAGGAGCGTGAACGAGTACAGCATACTCGAGGAGAACCTCCGCGAGGCGGGATACATTCTCGACGACAATGAGGAAGTGATAGACCTCGAGTCAGCCGGCGAGAAACTCCTTGTCTATACACGTCAGGAAGTCGAGCCGTCCGTCCGCGACAACCAGGTCGTGGTTCTGGACGCGGTTGACTTCACGACGCAGACCTTGGGGCTCCTCCAGGTCAGCAACGAGCTCCGGGAGCCAGACGAGGCGGAACACGACCGGATGGGCTCCGTCGCACGCGCGCGTCTGCGCGGGTACAGCCAATTGACGTTGGCGACGGCGGCTCTGTTTGGCGATTCCGAGGTATTTGGCTTTCTCCTTAACAAGCAGGAGGAGCTGGACGCCTCGCCCCGGAACTTCCTTTTCGTTCTTGGGGTGGAAAATCTGGTGCTCACGACAACCCGTCTGCCCGGCCCGATCAGCCCCTGGCCGGAAGTGGGACGAATCAGCGACACGACGGCGATCGTAACGATACAGGACCCGGTTCTGGGGTATGAACCGTTTCTCCTGACGACGGAGGGGATCCCGGTAGGGCCGGAGGCGGAGGGCTGGATGCTGCGCTAGCGGGGCCCCGGCCGGAGGGATTCAGGCAAACAGGTCTCCGTCCTTCGGCGGGCGCGTCAGCCAGGAGGCGAGGGCGGTGAGGCGCTCGGAATCGCCGGCGGTGCGGATCGCACGAAAGAGTGCCCGCCGGGACCCGATGACGACCACGAGTTTCTTGCCGCGGGTCACCGCCGTATAGACAAGGTTCCGCCGCAGCATCACGTAATGGCTGGTGTGGAGGAGGACGATGACGGCGGGGTATTCGCTGCCCTGGGACTTGTGGATGGTGATGGCGTAGGCGGGGTCGAGCTCGTCGAGCATTTCCGGGGCGTAGTGGACGGTGCGGCGGCCAAAGCGGACGCGGACCTGGCGGGTTTCGTGGTGAACGCCCTCGATGCGCCCCACGTCGCCGTTATAGACGTCGAGGTCGTAGTTGTTGCTGGTCTGCATGACCTTGTCGCCGAGGCGGAGGAGGCCGGGGCCTGCGGGCGCGGCGTTGGGGTTGAGGCGCTCGCGGAGGAGGGTGTTGAGGTCGTTGGCGCCGAGGGGGCCGCGGCGCATGGGGGTGAGGACCTGAACCCCCTCGACGGCGTCGCAGCCGAGGCGGCGGGGGATGCGCTCGGTCGCCATGGCGAGCATGGCCTCGCGGATCTGCTCGGGGTCGTCGCGCTCCACAAAGAAGAAGTCGGCCTTGTCGGCGTCGCCCTTCACGAGCGAGCGCCCCTCGTTGATGCGGTGGGCGTTCTGGACGATGAGGGACTGTTCGGCCTGGCGAAAGACGACCTCGAGGCGGGTGGTGGTGGCACGGCCGGACGCGATGAGGTCGCGGAGGAACATGCCGGGCCCGACGCTCGGGAGCTGGTCCACGTCGCCGACGAAAACGACGGTGGTGCCCGTGCCGAGGGCCTCGAGGAGCGAGTGGGCCAGGGGGATGTCGAGCATGGAGGACTCGTCGATGATGACGAGGTCCGCCTCGAGGCGATTGTCGGCGTTGTGGGTGAAGGTGCCGCTTTGGGCGTTCCACTTGAGGAGGCGGTGGACGGTGGCGGCGTCCTGGCGGGTGGTCTCGGCGAGGCGCTGGGCGGCGCGGCCGGTGGGCGAGGCGAGGCGGACGGTGAGGCTTGCGCCCTTGAGGACGTCGAGCAGGGCGCGGACGAGGGTCGTCTTTCCGGTGCCCGGCCCGCCGGTGATGACACAGATTCCACCGCCGGCGACGTTGCGGATGGCGGTGCGTTGCTGGGCGGCGAGGGTGAAGCGGTGGCGGCGCTCGAAGGCGTCGAGCCGGTCGTCTATACGCTCGACGGGGAGGGGCCGGGCCTGGGCCTGGAGCTCGGCGATGCGGCGGGCGACGCCGCGTTCCGCGAGGAACAGGGAGGGCATGAAGTAGCCCTCGGCGGAGCCGTCCAGCGGTTCGCGACGGACGATGTTCTCGGTGATGGCCGCATCGAGCTGGGCGGCGACGGCGTCGCGGGGGACGGCGAGGAGCTTCTCGGCTTCGTCCAGGAGGCGGTCCTCGGTGAGGTAGGTGTGGCCGTCGTTGGCGGCCGCGTCGAGGACGTGGACGAGGGCGGCGCGCAGGCGGATGGGGGCGTCGCGGGCGATGCCAAGGCGGTTGGCAATGTCGTCGGCGCGGAGGAAGCCGATGCGGGGGACATCGAGCCCGGCCTGGTAGGGGTTGCGGCGCATGATGGCCACCGCGCGGTCGCCGTAGAACTTGAGGAGGCGGATCGCCAGGGCGTTGGTAAGGCCGTGCTCCTTGAAGAAGACCATGGCCTCGCGGTCCTGGCGGTGGCGGTCCCATTGCTCGGCGATTTGGCGGGCGAGGCGGCGGCTGAAGCCGGGGACCTCGGTGAGGAGTTCGGGCGATTCCTCGAGGACCTGGAAGGTGCGGTCGCCGAAGTGTTCGACAAGGCGGGCGGCCTTGCTGGGGCCGACCCCCTTGATGAGGCCGCTGCCCAGGTAGGCGAGCATGGAGGCGCGGGTGGTGGGAAGGACCGGCTGGTAGGAGGCGATGCGAAAGGTCCAGCCGTAACGGGAGTGCTCGCGCCATTCGCCGCGGATGCCAAGGAGTTCGCCGGGGGCCGCACCGGCAAAGTCGCCGGCGACCTTGAACTCCTGCCCGTCCTCGAGCTGGAAGGTCGCGACGCGAAAGGCGCCGTCCTCGCTCTCGAAGGTGGTGCGGCGGACATGGCCGGTGAACTCCGTCTGCTGGCGGAGGTCCGGCGGTGGGGCGTCGCGCTTGACGGAACGGGAACGGGCCATGGGGCCATCCTGATGCGATGGACAAAGGACCGCCATTGGGAAATCACCTCCCTTCCCGCCCCCAGGCAGGATTTCCCGTTTCCCCATGGCCACCCCCTGAATAAACGGTCCCGCAAAAGGTAGAACCATCGACACCAGAACCAGCGAGGCGAGCGAATGGCGCGTTCCCCCTTCGAAGGCCGGATGGGCTGTGGCATGTTCCTGCTCCTGTTTCTGTTCCTCGGATTCTTCACGGCGGCCGGTCTGTTCTCGCTGTATCTGGGTCTCACGGGCCAGGTGGAGGCGGAGGGCGGTGGGGACGGGAGCATGGGGGCGTTGGCGATCGGGGCGTTGTTCACGCTCGTCGGGGGCGGGGGCCAGATCGGCGTTCTTCTGGCGTATTTGTTCCCGCGGTCGTCTTCCGTCCGTGGCCCCGAGACGCCGCACCCGCGGGCCATCGAGGAGAATCCGTGCTTTCCCAAGCTGAAGGTGAAGCGGGGGGGCGCAGGGGTTCGGCTGTCGGCGTCGGCAACCCCCTTCACCATGTTCATCGGGTTCTCCATCGCCGCTCTCATCTGGAACGGAATCACCTGGGGGATCATGATCTTGGGGGACGTTGGGACCTTCGGCCGGGTGTTCCTGTCGATCTTTGCCCTCGTCGGGCTCCTGATTGCCTACGGGGCCATCCACTCGCTGCTGCGGTGCCTGATGGTGGGGATGACGCTGGTGGACGTGAGCCGCGAGCCGCTCCGGCCCGGCGAACGGTTCCGCGTGTCCGTCTATCAGGAGGGGAGCTTTCCCATCACGAGTGTGGAGGTGGCCCTTGAATGCCAGGAGTCGGCGACTTACCGCGTGGGAACGGATTCGACGACGGTGCGGGAGACAGTCCACACGGCGGCGCTTGGCCGACTCGAGGGCATCCGCGCCCAGGGAAGCTCGACGCCGATCCTTACCTGCGACGCACGCGTTCCCGACGACGCCATGCACTCCTTCAAGTCGTCGAACAACGAAATCGAATGGCGGATCGTCGTGAAGATGGACATTCCCCGGCGACCGGACGTGAAGGACACCTTCCCGTTCCGCGTCGCCCCGGAGCGACTGTGATGGGAGACATACAGGCAGGCGTACGGCTTCCCGACGGGACCCAGTATCGCCCGGGTGACATGGTCCGGGTGGAGGTGCGGCTGAACGCGGTGGAGGACTGGGAGGCGAAGCGCGTCGACGTGATGGCGTGGTGGAGGACGAGCGGCCGCGGGGACGAGGACAAGGGCATCGCGGCATCGGTGGCGCTGTTCGAGCGGGGCGCACGGGTGCCGATGGCGGTCCGCCGCGAGGTCACGCTCACGCTGCCGCTCCTGCCGTGGACCTACCGCGGACACCTGATCAAGATCGACTGGTTTGTGGGGGTGTACGCCACCCATGGCTGGACGGGCGAGGTTTCCGCCGACCAGCCGGTGATCGTCCATCCCGAGCCCGAGGGCGTGGCCCCCTACGTGGAGGAGTCCGCCGACCGGTGAGGCGGGGCGCCGTGTCCAACCCGTTCGCGAGCCGTCACACGGCGCCGGGGCGTGTTGTCTATACCTTTCCGCCGGGCGAGTCGGCGGCCGGATTGCTCGAGCGGATGCGGGCGGCCGGCGGCGGCGAGCTGGTTGGCGACCACGGCGTGGGCAAGTCGACCCTGCTGAGGACGCTGGAGGCGGTGGCGAGCGGACACGGGCCGGTTGTCTATACCCGGGCGGTGCGCGGCCGGCCGTTGCCGGTGCTTGCGGCGGTGGGACGCACGCCGCCCGGGGGGCTGCTGCTGGCCGACTCGTTCGAGGTCGTGCCCGGGCCCCTGCGGCGGCTCGTCCGGGCCTGGTGCCGCGCGCGGCGGATCACCCTCGTCACGACCATGCACCGGGCCTCGGGGTTCGGATGCGTCTATACGGTGCTACCCTCCCGCGATCTCTTCCTCGATGTCGCGCTGGGCTGGTGTCCGCGGGGAATCAGTCGCGAGGAGATGATCTCCGCGTGGGAGCAGGCGGACGGCAATCCGCGGGGAGCGGTGGCGGTGCTCTACGACCTGTGGGAGGAAAGGATGCGCGTATAGACGGCGTAGGTGCCGCCGGCCATGGCGTCGGCGGTAAAGCGGGCCCGGGCGTGCTCGCGACCACGCCTTGCGAGGAGCTCGCGCCGTGCGGGATTGTTCCAAAGATCGACAACGGCGCGGGCCAGCGCGTCGGGATCCAGCGGCGGAACGAGGAGACCCGTCTCGCCATCGAGAAGGACGTCGGGAATGCCTCCGGTGCGGCTGCCGATGGCGGGGACGCCGGCGAACAGCGCGTCGACCAGGGCGGTGCACAGCCCCTCGAGCTTTGACGGCATGACGAAGAGGTCGAGCGCCGCATAGACGTCGGCGATGTCGTCGCGCCATCCGGCGAGGTGAAGGGCGTCGTTTCCGGCGGCGAGGTGCTCGAGGCGGGGGCGCTCGGCGCCGTCGCCGACAAAGACGATGCGCGCACCGGGGAGGTCGCGGCAGATGGCCGGTGCGGCCTCCGCAAGGATCCAGGGGGCCTTGTGGTCGACGAGGGCGCCCACAAAGCCAATCACCGGCCCGGGGCGGCCGGCGAGCCATTCCTCCCGGAGCCGGGAGCCCTCGCCGCCGGCGACGCGGGCGGGATCAACACCGCTCCAGACCACGTCTATACGCTCCGCGGGCACGCCGCCGTCGCGGAGCACCCCGGCCACGCCGTTGCTGATGGCGATGAAGCGAAGGGCGGGGTGGCGGTACTTCCACCGCGAGAGGGGGTTGTTGCGGACGGGGAAGTCGACGCGGCGTGTGACGACGAGGGGGAGGCGGCCGGCGAGGGCTGCGGCGGCGAGGGTGTGGGCCTTGGCGCTGTGGGCGTGGGCGAGGTCGGCGCCGAAGTCGCGGGCGGTGGCGCGGAGCCAGCCGCGAAGGCGGGGGGAGCGGAGCCCGAGCCATCGACCGGGCTCGTACGGAAAGATGTCGAGGCCGAGCTCGCGGAGGCGCGGGGCGAGACGGCTGTCGCGGGGGGCGACGAGGGCCTGGGTGGCGCCCCGTTCCGAAAGGGCCCGGGCGAGCAGTTCCACCTGGCGCTGGCCGCCGCGCAGGCTCGTCTCGCTGTCGAGGTGGAGGACGCGCATGGCGGTCAGGGGAGCGCCAGCTCGCGCTGCTGGACAAGGCGCAACCCGTCCTCGCCGGGCTCGATGCGCACGAGCAACTTGATGGGCACGGGGCTGCGGTCCTCGTTGAGGGCTTCCGTCGCCATGTGGACCTTCACCCAGCTGCCCTCGCCCCAGAAGTCCTCCCGGTAATCGCTGCGGGTCATTTCGACGAGGAGGCGGTCCCGTCCGAGTTCCTCAACGAGGAGACGGTCGCGCGGGTCCCCGTGCTGCATCGTTCCGTCCCCGGTATAGACGGCGACCGGGTAGGGCTCGAGCCCCTCGGATCCTTCCGCAACCCAGTCGCGAAAGGCGTTGTTTTGCCACGTATAGACGCCTGCGATGCCCCCGACGACGAGCCCGGCGGCGACGCCCACCGCCAGAAGGACGAACCGCGAGTGGCCGAAGCGCACGCCGTGCGCCCTGGCGCGTTCAGCCGCCGATCCGCGATCCGTCCGATTCCTCCAGCTCCTCCGCATAGCGGATCTCCCCGTCTTCCTTCCATTGCTCGAGTTGTTCGCGGATGTCGCGGATCGAGAGTTCGATGATGAGCTGCTCGCGGGCGCGCTCCTCCAGTTCCTCCTGGGGCGCCGGTGGCAGGGGGACTTCCTCGCTGACATAGTAGGCGACGAGGGATCCGTCGCGGGTGATGATCGGCTCGCTGAACCTGCCGAGTTCGAGTTCTTCGTACTCGACGCCGAGTTCGCGGGTGGCGTTGTCGCGGGTGACGAGGCCCATGTTGCGGAATCGTGTGCGGAGGCGGCGGTCGGTCGGCTCGGCGAGGACGTCGATGACGCGCTCGGGCTCGAGATAGCCGCGCTCGGCGGCGATCTGGCGCCGGTCCTCGATCATCCGCTCGGCCTCGCGAACAAGGCCGTCGAGGTAACTGCGCATGATGATCCGCAGGGCATCGACCTCGCCAACGCCCACGTTCACGTCGTCGGCCACGCGGACCATCATCATCCAGGTGTCGAGGGCGGGCCCGAGCTCGATATCCTCGCGATTCTCATCGAGGTAGGCGAGGACCTCCTCCTCGGTGGGATCAAGCTCGGCGCGGATGGCGCGGAGGCGTTCGGCGGAGCGCACCAGGTCGCCCGCCATGTCCAGCCCGGCACGATAGAAGGGGTCGCCAGCGAGGCCCTCCAGGTCGAGCTGGCGGGTGACCGTCTCGCCCAGCATCAACTGCCAGATGGTGTCCTCGATGACACGGCGGTTGGGGTCCTCGGGATCGCCAATAGTCTCGGGATAGAGGCGGCGATATTCGGCCCGGGTGATGGCGACATCGCGGACACGGAGGATCTCCGCGTCGTCGGGCATGAAGGGGTAGAGACGGGCGCGGTTGATGGGGCGGGTGTCGATGAGCGTCTGGAGCATGAGGTAGTCGAACTGGCGGGGGAGGAAGGAGTCCTCGAGGTCGGCGAGGATCTCGGGAAGGAGCGCACGGAGGTCGGCCCGCTCGCCCTCGGTGCGGTCGACGACCTCGAGGAGGACGTAGCCGCCGGCGGTGCGGATAGGTTCGCTGATTTGGCTGATGCCGAGGTCGAAGGCGGCCTCGACGATGCGCGGGTCCAGGTCTTCCTCCGATTCGGAAATCACGACAATGCGGCCGGGAGGATCGATGAGGAGGGAGGGGTCTTCGGCGAGCAGGGGCTCGAGGCCGTCGCCGCGGCGGGCGCGGTCGCGGAGTTGCTCCGCCCGGGAGAGGGCCGCCTCGCGCTGCTCGGTGGTCGCATTGGCCTCAAGGGGCACGCGCAACCGCCTCACGCGCGCCGTCGCTTCTTCCACATACTCCTCGCGATTTTCCTTAAAGGCGTAGAGGATGTCCTCGGGAAAAATATCGATGCTTTCACGGACGATCGTATCGGCCCAAACGACCATGGCGGCGCGTCCCGCCTGGAGCCGGGTGGCGCGCTCGGCGAGTTCCGGATCGCCCGTGAAGGGGCGAAAACTTTCGCGGTCCGCCAGGCCCGCGTTGATGCGGAACTGGAGGTAGAGATCGATCATCTCGCGGAGCGAGCGCTTCTGGCCTTCGGTGAGTTCACGCCAGTCGGCGACGAGCTCGGGATCGAGGCCTTGGAGGAGGACGGAAAAGAGGAAGAGGTCGGCCTCGGTAACGGTGATGCCGGGGGCGCGGGCGAGGACCACCTCGTCGGAGCCGCGAAAGGAGGCGACCCCGATGGCGGAGGCCCGGGCAGCATGGGGCAGGAGCGCCGCAAAGGCGGCCACCAGCGTTGTCAGCACGCAAAGTCGAAGTCGCACGTTCCTTAGGAACCTCCGGAGAATCGTTTCCACGCATCGCGGAATCTGGCGATGGGGGAAGGGTGGGTCGAGCCTTGTTGCAGGCTGGACGGTGGCAGGGGGTTGGGCAAGTCGAGACGGCGGCGGAGCCATGCCTGATAGCGGGCGGCGGGGTCGCCGGTGGGCCGCGGGGTTCGGCGGGGTGCGGCGATCCAATCGAGAAACTCGCGGAGCGTGTTGCCGGCGGCGAAGTCCTGGAGGGCGTCCGCCCGGAGGTCGCGGGCGCGGGAATCGGCACCGGCCGGGTCCGCCAACACCCGCCGGACGGATCCGACGAAGGCCTCCGGGTTGTCTGCCGGGACCACCGATTCGTTGTCTCGTGCGGCGATCCATTCGGCCATCTCGGTTCCGCGGGTGGTCACCACGGGAAGGCCGGCCCCCACCATGTTGGTCAGGCGGTTGCGGGCGCCAAATCGTGCTTCAAGGTTTCGCCCGTCGATGTTGAGGCCGACGGCGGCGGCGGCGTGGAGCTCGAGCACGCGAGCGGTTTCGACCCAGCCGAGGGTGTGGACGCGGCCGGCGGGAAGTCGGGCGCGAAGGGCCTCGAAGCGGCGGAAGGTCTCCTCGTCGTGGCCCACCACGGGGCCGCCGGTCGCCACGAAGTGGAGGGACTCGTCGCCCAGCAGGGCGGCCAGCGCGGTTTCGATGAAGTCCAGATCGGTCCAGCTGTTGAAGCCGCCGGACCAAAGGAGGATCCGGCTCTGGGCATCGAGGCTCCCGCGGAGGAATTCCGGCGTGTCGGCCCGGCGTTGGATGGCGGCAAAGAGCGGATGAACGGCGTTGGGGACGACGGAGACGAAGTCCTCGCCGGTGTTGTGGTGGTCGAGACGGCCGAGGACGGCGAGCTCGCCGTAAAGTGCATCAGCCTGACGGCGTGACACCGTCGAAAACCGGTCCGCGGCAAGGGCGGCGGCGACTTCCAGCCGCCAGAAGTGGGAGAACTCCCGATAATGGCCCAGGACGGTGGCGCGGACCTGGCCCTCGACCATCGTCCAGCCGTTCAAGTCAGCCCACAGGGGAGGCGCGTCTTTGCCGGAGATGCGGGCCAGCAAGTACGCGGGGTAGGCGTTGATGCCGGCCTCAACATCGGGTTGGAACTCCCGGCGGTGGCGTCGAAGGGTCGGCAGGACCTCGTTCTCGGCATTGCGCGCCAAGTGAAAATACCTGACGTCCTGATGGAGGCGGACCCGCTCGAGGGGGCCCTCGCCCTCGGTGGTTCCGGGAATCGGAATGGTTACGAGGCGGACCTCGTGGCCTGCCTCGAGGAGCGGGCGGGCGAAATGCCACGAGCGGAGGCACTGGCCGCTCATGACGGTGGCGTCATCGTCGAGGAGCGGGCCGGTGGCGACGAGGAGAACGCGGCTCATCGGGGGGCCCGGCGGGGGGGGAGGAGCTGGAAGGGGGCCCAGGCGTAGGCGAGGGCGCAGGGCCAGATCTGGTCCCAGGGGCGGTGGCGTATCATCCAGGCCGCCTCCGCACGAAGGACCGCCGGCCAGTCGCCGGGCCGCCGGTTGCGGAGAAGAAACCGAAGCCGGTTTCGGTGATACAGGGTGAGGAAGCGGCGGCTGAAGCGGCCGAAGACCTGGCTTTCGTGGTGGATGACCCGCGAGGCGGGGACGACGCCGATCTGCCAGCGGGCGCGGCGGGCGCGCTCGCAGTAGTCGACCTCCTCGAAATAGATTGGAAAGTAGCCGGGGTCGAGGAGCCCGACGGAGGCGATGACCTCGCGGCGGATGGCGAACGCGGCGCCGGTGACATAGCCGGAGGGGATCCAGTCCGCGCAGTCGGCTTGGCGGGCGGACTCGCCCCAGGCGTCGTGGTCTGTCAAGCCGTTGGGGTGGACGCGGGCTCCGAGGTGCTGGATGCGGTCACCGCCGGGATAGAGGAGCTGGCAACCGGCGATGCCGCGCCGGGGCGCCGCCCGAAAGGCTTCCACGAGCGGGACCAGCCATGCCGGCTCGGGCTCCGTATCGTCGTTGAGCAGAATGACGACATCGCCGGTGGCCTGCACAATCCCGAGGTTGTTTCCGCCCGCGAACCCAAGGTTGTGACGCGCACGGACAAGTTGAACGCCCGGGTGGTGGCGGCGGACGTGGCGGGACAAGCCATCACGCGAGCCGTTGTCGACGACGATCACCTCGTCGGGTGGGGGGGTCCCGGCGGCCAACGCCCGCAGTGGCAGGTCGATCCGATCGCGCCCGTTCAGCGAGACGATAACGACGGAGGTCTTCACGGTTTCCCGCTCACCCGGGGCTCTTCGGCCAAAGAAACGCGACTCTGATTGCCATCATCAGCCCATTGGATACATGCTTGATGTTTAAACACCCTTCAGACGAGACGGTCCATGTTCTCCGCCCCAATGCTGCAAGGACTGGTCTCGATCATCGGGAGGACCGCCGCAAGGAAAGTGGCCCCCCACGCACCCCACCGATGGAAAGGACCCCACGCATGAACCGACTTTACTGGATCGGCCTGACGCTGGCGCTAGTGCTTGCGCTCTCGGCCGGCCCGGCGACCGCCCAACCGGGGGCGCCGGTGCTCGAGTATGAATGGATCAAGGGCCAGCCGGCGCTTGCCGGAACCGCTCACGATGCCGTCCTTCGCGTCACGATGACCGGCGACATCGACGACCCGACCTCGCCCGGGCTGGTGATCTCGGGCTTCAACGCCGTTGTGGAACTGACCGCCGGGGTGGTTGACACGGCAAACGTGGTTGTTGCCACGCCGTCGGATCTGAATGCGGGGACCAACGGCGTGATCCCGACGCGGTCGCTGACCGATTACCGGCTGGTTCCGAATGCATACCCGGCCTTTTTGTATCCCACGCTGACGGCGCTGGAGCGGGCGGAACGCAACGTGTGCGATTGGGAGGCAGGAACCTTTGTGGCGACGCCTGCGGCAACGAACGGGGGGAATCCGCCGGGGGCCGGGCGCGAGTTCGTAAAGCTGGCGGCGATCGGCGTGCGCGACAAGACGGTCGGTGGCGTGCCGGTGGTCTCGGCGGCGAATCTGCTGACGGATGCGGCGCCGACGGCGCCTCTTGGTGATCCGGGTGATACGACCGGCACCAGCCAGCGCGCCGCCTTCGTCGATCTGATCTTCCCGGTGCTCTCTTCGGCCTCGGGCGCGGACGTGGCCGACTTCTACGAGACCATCGTCCTCACCCGGAACCTCGACGCGGGCCAGGCCTTCGTCGCCGACGACGCCTACACGAACCCCTCGGGTCCGCCCCCCCTCCCCGTGGTCATCGCCGCCACGGTGGCCACCTTCGACAATGTCGACGATCCCACATCGGGTGACGACAACCCACAGATCCTCGAACTGAACGCCATCCCCGAGTGGGTGCTGCTCGAGGACTGATCGCAGGCCCGTCATCGCTGGGGGATGCGGGATCATGGTTTCCCCCGGCCGGCGTCGGGGAAGCCACCCGCACCACTCTCAGGAACGACGTTCCACGGGGGAACTTTGGATTGACGGGAGACTCGTCAGGCTTTGTCAGATACCGTGCTTTGGAAAGACCACGATTCAGGAACGGAAGTTCTGCCAAGGATTGAAATCGCCCGCGTTGGACCGACCAACGCAGGCCACCAGGAATGACGGGTGGCGGGGAGGCGAGGCCGACCCCACTCGACTAAAGAAAGGACCCCAACCCCATGATTGCCAAAAACCCGTACATACGATCCGGCCTGCTCCCGTTGGCGGGGGCGTCGCTGCTGCTGGCGACGTCACTTACCTTCGCCGGGCCCGTGGCCGACGTCACTGTCCAGTCGGTTGCCGCCGAAGGCGTCTCCCCCACCGATACGGACAACGACTTCACGCGCATCAACAACGCGATCATCAACGCCAACGCGAATGAGGTGATCGAGTTCGTCGGGACGTTCGACATTGGCGAGGCCGAGGCCGCCACCGACTACGCGGCCAACGGCTATGTCTTCAACATCCCGACGGCGGCAAACCTGACGCTTCAAGGTGACGGCAGCACGGAGATCGTCGTGGACCAGTACCTCAACCGGACGGTGCGCAAGAACTTCATGCTCCAGGGCTTTTCGCCCGGCGGCACGAGCTTCCCGGGGGGGGTGGCGATTACCGGCCTGACCTTTCGCGGCCTCGGGGCGTTTATTTATGACGGTGCCTCCTCCGCCGACATGACCATCAGCAACAACACGATCGAGATCGGAAACTACCTCGGGGGGAACTCGTATTTCTTCTGGGGTGTCGGCGCGAAGACGAACCTCCGCATCGAGGACAATACGATCCGCCACATCGTGAATGCGGGCGATCCGGCCCTGCCCGATCCCGACGGGGTCGGCGGCGTCCAGTATGGCGTCATCTTCCAGTGCTGCTCCCAGAACAACCACGACGGGGTCTTCATCACGGGAAACACCTTCGAACTGGCCCAGGACCCCTCGCGGCCCGAGGGCACCACCAATATCATCTACAACATCTTCGACAATAACAACACGAACGGGGGCTCGAACGAGGGCTCGGACGTGTTCATCAACAACAATACCTTCGATGGCTCGCTCACCGTGGGCGGCGAGCCGACCCGTGCGGCGCACATCGCCTTCATTACGACCGGTATCGACGGCCGTATAGACGGTCAAAGCGGCCCCGCGGATGCCTTCCCCGGAGCGAACTACACCTTCGACGGCAACAGCTTCATCAATGTGCCCACGGCGGTCCAGCCTTTCAACTTCGACTCGGCGAACCCGGACCAGGGGACCATCATGACGGGTTCGGTCTTCTCGGGCGCGGGTTACCTGGACCTGAACAAGCCGATCGTCACCGGCCCCGGCGACCCCGGCCTTGTCTATCTCCCCGCGATCCAGAACGCCACCGTCTCCGCGTTTGGCACCGACGGCGGCACCCGGTTCGACATCGACCTGGCAACCAGCGTCGACGGCCTGACGAGCATCACCATGCTGAACGCGGTGGCGCTCGACCCGAAGTTCATCGAGATGGAACCGACCCCGGATTTCTCCGAATTCTTCCAGTCCGGCATCCAGGGCTTCAATGTCATCGACACACCCGCGCAGGTCTTCCAACGCACCTTCGACGACGCCTGGACCTTCCTCCCCAAGTGGACGCGACCGACGGACCTGATCGCCGACGGGCCCACCGATGTCTCCGGCGAGGAACTCGCCATTGGCTTCAACGCCGAGGGCAATCCGCTCCCCTCCGGCGATCCTGATGTGTTCAATTCGCCGCCCAACGACGGCGTCGATCCGCTCATCATCGACATCGCGGCGGATACGGCCTTCGAGCCCGGGACCATCGTGGACAAGAACGTCACGATCCGGCTGGACCCGAATCTGAAGTTCGGCGCCACCAGCCCGACGCTCCGGCTGACATCGCTGCGGCCCGAACTGATCGGGGCGCTCTTCGTCGTCGAGGATGGTGGCTCGCTGACGATCCAGGACCTGACCATCGATGGCGACGTGCCCGACGCAGCGCCGGGCATCGTTGATGTTACCGACGGACTCGAAAACGTGAGGAGCCTCGTGTCCGTAACGGCGGGTGGCTCGTTGACGCTGGAAAATGTGGTGCTTCGCAACAGCGACGACGCGGCCGTCAACGTCGACGGCGAGAATGGAAATCCGGCGACCGCCGTCATTGCGGGGAGCCGTGCGGATAACGTCGACCCCCTGCTGCGGGTCGACTATGGCGATGTGACGACGACGGGCACCTTGCTCCTTGGCGGAGACGGCTTCTTCATCAACCGGGGTGCATCGGTCGCCTTTGACGGCAACACCTTCGCCGGCGTCGCCCAGGAGGCGTTCTTCATCAACCGCCCGGACGCCCTCACGATCACCAACAACCTGTTCTTCGGCTCGGGCTTCAACACCCAGTTCAACGGCGTGCCCTACGACGAGGACAACGGCCCCTTCGTTCTCACCTTCGAGAACAACTGGCACCAGAACGTGTACTCGACCGATGCGGATTACGTGTCCGGGCCGCAGATCGTCTATAACAACGACCTGTCGGAGATCACGGCCTCCGGCGTGCGGATTCACGACGCCCGCGTCTACCAGTTTGGGGCGGACCCGGACGGGGACAACCGGGGCTTCGCCGAGAGCAACATCGTGGCGCAGCTCGACCGCGACCTGGATGCATGGCCCGACGTGTTCGAGCTTCGCGCCGGCAGCACGACCGACGTGGCGAACTGGGATACGGACGGCGACGGCGAGCCCGACGGCTACGAGGCCGCCAACGGATCGGACCCGAACAACAACGCCAGCACGAGCGGCGGCTTCGTCATCGACGCCGACGTGAACATGAACGGCATCGCGGACTGGTACGAGGACTCGCTCGCGGCGAACACCGGCGCGGCGCCGTTCCTTGGAGATATCCTTCTCAACGGCGGCGTGAACCTGGACGACGCGGTGCGCTCGCTCCAGATCGTCAACGGCTCCTTTGGCTCGCTGGCGACGGACCGCCAGGAGGCCGGCGACCTCAACGCCCTCCAGGTGACCCGCCTTAGCGACTTTACCTCGCTCAACAACCCGCTCCAGATCCTGCGGTTCCAGGCACTCGTCCGCCAGGGCCTGCCCGCGGTGCCCGGCATCGATTGATCCGGAATCCACAGCGGATGCCTCTCCCGACCCCCGGGCCTTGCGCCCGGGGGTCGTTCTTTTCCCCACTCGGGTCATGAAGGATCGCGACCGCCGAGAGATGACCGCCCTTGGGGGGCTGGTGCTGCTGGCCTTTGCGCTGCGCGCTTGGGGCCCCGGCCTCGTGCACTTCGGCATCGACGAGGCCGGGGCGCTCCGTCGCGCCGTGGGCTGGATATACGGGGGCGTGTTTCCCTGGCGCGGCATCCCGACAAGCTTTGGCTTCCACAACCCGCCGACGCTGGTGCTGCTGCTGGCGCCGCTGGTGGGGCTGACGCCGGACCCCCGGGTTCTCGGTCTGCTGCCGATGGGGCTGGGGGCTGCCTCGGTGGTGTTTGGCTGGCGGGCGGGGCGGCTTGCGGGCGGACGTCGGGCGGCACTGGCCACCGCACTGATTGTGGCGGTGTGCCCCTCGGCGGTGGAGCACGGACGGCGCCTGTGGGGCCACGACTTCATGGTGTTCTTTTCCGCGGTGGTAACGTGGGCGGTGCTGGAGGCGAACGCGCGCGGGCGCTCCTGGCCGTTGGGGATCGGCTTCGCCGCGGCGGCAATCGCCCAGAGCCTGCACCTGAGCGGAGCGCTGCTGTGGCTGCCGGGGCTGGGGCTGCTGGCGGTGCGGCGGCGCCGGTGGGACATTGGGGCTCTCGGGGCGGGGATGGTGCTCCTCGGGCTTGTCTATACACCATGGCTGGTGGCGGAGGCGCGGGAGGGCTGGCCGGACACGGTGCTGCTGTGGGAACTGCCGGGCGGCGGCCGACTCGAATCGGATCTTGGCATCCCGGTCGACGCATGGGCCGCGTGGACGACGCTGCTGGCAGACATGTGGCACAACGACCTGCTCGGCGCGGCGCGGCCGTGGATGGTCTCGCCGCTGGCGGGCGTTGCCGCGGCGGTGACCACCGCGATGGCGGTGTTGTTTCTTGCACTGGCGCTGACCACGGGGAGCTATACGGGGGGACGGCCGTCGGTGCGGCGGGTGCGGCGCCATGTGCCGCTCCTGTTGCCGGTGATCGCAACGCCGGTGGTCTTTGGCGGGCTTGTGGGGGCGACGGTCCCTCCGTACCAGCTGCCGGCGCTGGTGCCGATGGCGGTGCTGGCGGCGGCGGGCCTGGTGCGCGTGGGTCGCCGGGCGCCGGGCCTTGCGGTGACCCTGCTGGTTGTCTATACAGTGGCGTCGGTTGTGCTGGTGGCGGAGACACGACGGGCGCTCGCGGCGGGCGCCGGTACGAGCGTCCCCCTCCGTGAGCAGCTCGCCGTGGTCGACTGGATCGCCCGGGATTCCGGCGGCGCAACGGTGGCGCTGCTCCAGAACGGCCGTCCCCCCGCCGCGGGGATCGATGTCGGCCTCGACTATCTCACGTATCGGGACGAGCTGTTCCGCCGGATGGGCGACGTGGCCACCGCTCAGCGCGTCTATGTCATCCGGGAGCGGATGGTGCGCCTTGACGCGGCGGAGGAGTTGGTGCTGCGACGGGCGCGATCGGAGGGCTTTCACCACCTGGTTGTCACGCATCTCGGGGCGGAGGAGCGCGTGGCGTGGCTGTCGCTTGTGGGGCGGGGAAACTTTCCTTGATTTCGCCCCCACCGGCCCGAGCATCCCGGCACATCAATGCCCGGGGACGATGGCCGTGCGACGAGCCAGACTGCTGCTGACAAACGACGATGGCATCGATGCGGAGGGCATCCAGTCGCTCTGCGCGGTGCTGGCCGAGTCCCACGAGGTGCTTGTGGTGGCGCCGATGTACGAGAAGTCCGGGGCGGGGTGTTCGCTGAGCCTTGCGGACGAGATGGAGGTGCGCGTGCGCCGCGACGGGGACGGGCGCGTGTGGGGCTACGCGGTGGATGGCACGCCGGCGGAATGCGTGAAGTTTGCCGTGAACGCGCTGAAGGACTTCCGGCCGGACCTGGTGGTGAGCGGCATCAACCGCGGGATGAACGTGGGGAACTCAGTCTTTTACTCGGGGACGGTGGCCGGAGCGATCGAGGCAACGATGTACGGCCACCGGGCGGTTGCGTGCTCGCTGAACTGCTGGGGCGATCCCGAGGTGTACTTCACGGATGCGGCGCGGGTGGTGGCGCGCCTGCTCCCCTGGTTTCTCGAACAACCACGCGAACCGCGCACCTTCTGGAACCTGAACCTGCCAAACCGGCGCCTGGGCGAACATGGCCGCGTGCGCTTTGCCCCCCACGGCACGGGCACCTACGAGGATGACATCGTGCATTACCGGGACGAGGGGGATGCCCAGTTCTACCGCAACGTGGGTCGCGACCATGTGGTGGGGACGGACGGCGACCTTTGCGACGGACGAATCGTCGAGGGGGGCGACATCGCGCTGTCGCTCCTGCGGACGGACCTGACGGTGCACGTGCCCGAGGCGCCCTCCCTCGAGGAACGGTGGAACCGGCTGCTCAATGGCGAGGGCTGACGGATTCTACTCGTGTATCTTTATAGACACCTTGCGTGGATGGGAATGCTGGTGATGCTGGCGGGATGCTTTGGGGATCCACCGCGGCCGGAGGAGGAGGGGGCGATGAATCCCACGCTGGCGCGCGAGGCGGCGAAGGCGGTTGGCCGATACGAGGCGCCGGCGATGAGCCTCGCGGAGTTGGAGGCGCGTCTGGCGGAGGAGGGCGCGACGCCCCTGGTGGTGGACACGCGGGCGCCGGCGGAGATCGCCGTGAGCCGGCTGCCCGGCGCGATCCCCTGGCAATACGCGGACGATCCCCCGCCGGAGGAACTGATAGCGGCCGCCGGCGAGCGCCCGATGGTCTTTTACTGCAGCATCGGCGAGCGATCGGGCGCCGCGGCGGACCAGTTTCGGGCGCAGGTACCCGATGCGGAGGTGTACAACCTCGAGGGGGGAATCTTCGGCTGGGGCGAGACCGGGCGCCCCCTCGAAGGGGGCGACAAGGTGCATCCCTACAACGCCTGGTGGGGGCGACTGATCCCTCGGGGACTTCGCGCAAAGCACTGAATTCATTGGAGGTGTTGTTCTCCGTACGCCCCTCCATCTTTTTTCGACAGCCGAGATCGTTTATTTGCTTGCCGGCGAAACGGGGCCGTCCCATATCTCCTCCATCGTTCGTGAACACATGACCACGGAGTGACAACCGATGCGCGCTCTTCCTTCGCTGGCGATTCTCGCCGGATGCCTGACACTTGCACCCCTCCCGGTTTCCGCGGGTGGCGGAGGCCCTGTTGTCCTCTATGATTTTCAGGCGAGTGCGCAGGGATGGTTGAGTGGCGGGGCCATCGGCGTCTTCGACTTGCCGCAGGCGAGTTGGACCCAGCAGGCCCTCGTACTCCGCCCCCTGAACAACACCAACACCTTCGGCTTCTGGGACTCGCCCACCACCAACCTGATCCAGCCCAAGGAAGCGATCCAAGGTGACCCCTTCAGCACCAAGGGTGGAGCCGGTGTGTTCAACAGGTTCGACTTCAAGGTGATGTCGGAGTCGGAGACCATGTCGTCGCTGGTGCCAACGTTTCGGCTTCGCAGCGCCTTCTTCGACAACCAAATCGCTTCGGTGACGGTGGTGGAATCGACGCCCCCGGTAACGGTCGGCCCGCCCACGCCGTTCAAGGGATCCATCTCCGACTTCGGCCGCAGCTACGAGCACTTTGCGCCTTTGTTGGGGGCTGGGGGAGAGTGGCGATTCAGCTTCGATGTACTCAATTTCAACGGGATCGATGAAAACTCGGCGCTGCGTCTCCAGGACGTCTCCCAACAACCGGTAAGCATCATGCCCCTCAATACGGTGACCTATGACTTTAGCAATGGTAACGAGAATGGCTTCGTACCGCAGTCGGCGCCGCCGCTCCTGCCGGCGACCGGAGTCGCGACTTCAGACGGAATCCGACTGACTGGTGTTACCATCGGCGAGGAAGTCCCGGCTGAAGGTATCATCTTTGGCAGCTATACACGGCCGAACGTCTATGCGCTCGAGGGCGGAAAGAGATACGTGGTGGGGGTGCGGGTCAGCAGCACCGCCGACTCCGCGGATGCCGCCTCGGTTCCAACCTTCCGCCTGCGTGTGAACGAAACCTCGCTCCAGATGGCATGGTATACCAACCTCGAATCCGTCTCTTCCCTCAGCCTTACCCCGACCACTTCCAATAGCCCCTTCATTTATCTGTGCTTCCACGTTCCGCCGGAGCTGGATGGGACTCAGGCGATCCTTTCCTTCGACTATCTCTGGGCGGCAGGTACGGGGAACGACCCCTCGATCGGAATCGTCATCGAGGAAGTGAACATCGCCGAAGCGTCCCCGTTGATTTAGCCGACGGGACTTCGTTTCCATTGCGGGTCTTGGGGCCGTGGTCTTTGGTGCGTAATGAATTCATTTGGCCCGGCCGACCGCCATGCAACGCCACCCGACCCGTAACCTGACTCCCATCCACACGCTGGTGCATTGGGTTGAGGGCGTGGATCCGGGGGGGCTGGCGATCATGCCGCGGCCCAAGGGTGGGCCCTGGCTCGACGACGAGATCTATACGCTGCGCGAACGGGGCGGCATCGACGTGCTGGTGTCGCTCCTGGTGCCGCGGGAGATTCGCTGGCTCAAGCTGGCGAAGGAAAAGATCTGCTGCGCGGAGCAGGGGATCGACTTTCGCCATTTCCCGATTGTCGACCGCGACGTGCCGGAGGACGGGGCGGAGGTGGCGACCTTCGCGGGTGGGCTGGCGGAGGCCATCGCTGGCGGCCAGCGGGTGGCGCTTCACTGCCGGGCGGGGATCGGGCGGTCCGGCGTGATGGCGGCGGCGACACTGCTGGCGATGGGGTGGGGACTCGAGGAGGCGCTCGCGGCGCTGACCAAGGCACGGGGTCTGAACGTGCCCGAGACGGAGCAGCAGCGGGCCTGGCTCGAGGCATATTCCGCGAGGTAACGAGGAACCGGGCGCTACCCGCGCGCGACAAGCTCGGGCATGGGGGTCCGGGCGAGGTGGTCGCGCCGTAGAGACACAAGGTCCCAGGGGAGGCGGGCGAGCCGCAAGGCGGGGTAGCGGACGAGTGCGTCGAAGCGGCGACGCCAGCCGAGCCGCTGCTCCCAGGCCTCGCGCTCGATGCGCCGGAGGTGGAACGGCGACGTGGCGATCACGCGGAGGAACTCGCCGATGCCGCCGTAGGCGAGGACGAGATAGAGGCGCTGGCGCTCGTAGGCGCGAAAGGACGCCTCGAAGTCGCCGGGCTGGTAGTGGCGACCTCCGGGGGACATCTCGTGGAGGATGTCCAGACGGCGGAGGACGCGAAAGCGGGTGGCGCCCCGGTGGCGGCGGCGGCGGGCGTTCCACCGCGCGCGCAGGGCAAGGTCCATGTCCTCGATCCCCCAGAAGTACCAGGGATCGAAGCCGCGAAGCTCCTCGAGGAGGGATTTTTCCCAGACGGCAAAGCAGGTGGAGATGAAGTGGGGGGTGCGGGTCTGGGTGCGGGTGCGGGGGCCGGAGAAGTGGCCCTCGGGGGTGATGTAGCCGCCGCGGGCGAACACGTGGCGGCGGGCGCGATCCATCCAGATGGAGGCGGTGACGGCGCGGAGGCGGGGAGGACGGAGGGCGTCCAGGCAGGCCTCGAGGGCGTCGGGCGAGAGGATCTCGGCGTCGGAGTCGAGGAAGCAGACGTGGGGGGCCCGGGCGAGGCGGTTGGCGGCATTGCGG
>CAYQTO010000029.1:0-2851 GCA_964420455.1 uncultured Candidatus Sumerlaeota bacterium
CACCAGCCAACGCGTATAGATGGATGATGCCTCCAGGTGTCCCGGTGCTACCAGCAGGCTCGCCGATCCCCCCACCGCCGCCAGCATCGCCGTCAGATCCGTCAGTCCCCTCTCCCGCCCCCACGTTACCATTCGCTCCACCCCGCGCTGGATCCGTGTCGTCACCGTTGATCGCGGCACCCCCAGCATCGTCGCGATCTCCGCATGGGTGATCCCGTGGAGGTAATGCAGCATGACCGGCACGCGTTCCTCCTCCGTCAGTCCGCCCATCAGTTCCTCCAGCCAGGCCCGCCGTTCCGCCTCCGTCGCCAGCTTTCTCGGGTCCGACCCCGATCCAGAAATCTCCGGCAGATCCATGACCACCTCCCTCTGGGCACGCCGCCGTCGCTGTTGGCGCATCGCATCCGCCTCCAGATACGCACACCGGTCCAGTTCCTTCTCCCCCTTTGCTCTACCCCCCAGCCACCGCACATACGCCCTCTGGAACGCATCCTCCGTGTCCTCGCTCCACGAGCCCAGCACCCGCCGACAGATCGTCCAGACACGATCCCGCGTCCGCCCAAACACCTCCGCGAACGCCTCCTCGCCCATCACTTCTTCGTTCATTGACGTCCACCTCTCTCGGGATCGCTCTTCACTGACCTTATGGACGTCAAGACGGGCGCATGGTCGACTTCCGGGGGATATTTTTTCACAAAAGCGCTCGTTCACATGGGAATGTTAGAAAGGTGTGTTAGTTCGGGTTGATCGGCCTTAAACTAACGCGCATGGTATCGAAAACATTGAAAGGGGCCGCACCATGAATCCCCGCGCCTTCACCCTCATCGAACTCCTCATCGTCGTCGCCATCATCGCCATTCTTGCCGCCATCGCGGTCCCCAACTTCCTCGAGGCCCAGACCCGCTCCAAGGTCTCCCGCGCACAAAACGACATCCGAACCATCCAGACGGGACTCGAATCCTATCGCGTGGACTGGAACCGCTATCCCCCCGAGTGGGACGAGTTTCCCGGCGGCAGCCCCGAATGGCGCTCGCGCCTCGGCGACGGTGCCCCCTTCCCCCGGCCCCGCACCGCGGTCACCGGCCAAGACTGGTACTACATGAGTTACACCGCTCTCGCCCCGCTCACCACACCCGTCTCCTTCCTCACCACCCTCCCCAATGATCCTTTCTTTTCCGAACCGGCCGCCTACACCTACGTCTTCTTTGGTCCCTCCCCGGCGGGCACCACCAACCTAAGCGGCACCCGCTGGCTCCTTTCCTCCGCCGGCACCGACGTCGTCGTTGGTGACTGGCGCCAGTTCGGCCCCGGCACCCCCGGGTCCGGGTACCTCGTCCTCTATGATCCCACCAACGGCACCGTCTCCCGCGGCGACATCTGGCGCACCAACAACAACCGGGACTACGCCCCCTTCACCGGTTTTTGAATCCGTCTTGCCACGTCCGAATTATGGGTACGATATCGGCACCATTGAATGCCATCCACGTAGGACGTGCGCATGGACCTCCTAACCGCCCGCGTTTTGGTCATCGAAAACGATACAACCCGGGCCAACCTGATCCGACAGTGGCTTGACGAACCAGGATACGACATCCGGGTCCTCTGGGAAACCCACGTCCGTGGAAAGCTCTCCCACAGCGACGCCGCCCAACACGATGCCGTTATTCTCGACCTCGGCGTCGAACAGCACGTTCCCTACGACATTCTTGAGTGGATCGAGAGCACGGCCGATCGCCTGCCCATTCTTGTCCTCAGCGCCTATAGCGACCTCGAGCTTGGCCTCCCTGCCCTTCGTCGCGGCGCCATGGACTTCCTGACGGCAAATTACAAAACCCAGCCCGACCTCGTTCGCGCCCTCTTCTACGCCATCGAGCGTCGACGCTCCTTCCACCGCCGTCTGGGCGCCGCCTTTACCGACGTCTCCACCGGCCTCTACAACCGCGCCTATTTCGTCTCCGCCGCCGAGCGCCATCTCTCCCTCGCCGCCCGGCGAAACTTCCCCGTCTCCCTCGTCGTCTTCCAGCTCGCCAATCCCTCCGACCTCTACGTCAAATTCGACGACCTCGTCAGCGAGGCCCTCCTGCCTCCCGTCGCCGACGAACTCCGCGAATCCTTCCGCAATTCCGACCTCATCGCCCGCATCGAACCCAACCACATCGCCATCCTCGCCAACGAGGCCGACTCCATCGACCGCGAGGTCCTCCGCCGTCGCGTCCAGACCAGCCTCCGCCGCCTCGAACTCATCGGCTATTTCGGCTATACCCTCTTTCGCCCCGAAAAGCCCCGCCTCATCGAGGACATGCTCCAGGACGCCTACGCCGACCTCCACCGCGAGCGCATGGTCCAGCGCGTCATCGCCAGCGACGAGCAGCAGGACATGCTCAAGAACCTCCTCGCCGACCGCTACGACCGCTACGTCCAGGGCTGACCGCCCTCCCTCGCTACCGCGGTCAGTCTTCCGGAACGAGCAGGCCCCGCACACGCTCGCTTCCGATCGACAGAAACAGCGTCGGCAGCCGAGGGCCCGTGTCCGTCCCACAGATCAGACGGTAAATCGCGATGAAGAACCCCCGCTGAAACGCCTTCAGCTCCTCCGTTGGCGAGGCATCCATCGGCAGCCCGGCCAGCAGCTTCGGCACCCCATACAGAACATGCGTCAGCCCGTTCAGGGTCCAATGGTCGTCCATCATCTCGACGACCTTGCGAAGCCCCTCGCGGGTCTGATCGTCGAACGACTCCCAGGCCGCCCTGTCGAACGTCGTGTTGAGGTGCGTGCGACGGTCGTCCGGGAGGGAACGCGTCGCCCAGTTGATGGCGCAAGTCATGCGCATCCAGATCGGCGTCTGTAGCT